>NZ_CP157874.1:1122692-1434038 GCF_040214835.1 Pseudomonas asiatica
CGGGTTTACCCGCGAAAAGGCCGGCACAGGCAGTACCGCTCTCAGGGCTGGAACGCGCCAATGAAAATCGCCGGATCCACCCGCGCATCGTTCAGGCTGACGTTCCAGTGCATGTGCGGCCCGGTAGCCCGCCCGGTCGAGCCCACACGCCCCACCACCTCGCCCCGGCGCAGCTGCTGCCCCACCTGCACATCGATCTTCGACATATGGCAGAACATGCTGATAAAGCCCTGCCCGTGGTCGACGAACACTGTACGGCCATTGAAGAAGTAATCGCCCACCAGGATCACCTTGCCATTGGCCGGGGTCTTGATCGGCGTGCCGGCCGGCACCGCGAAGTCCAGCCCGGCATGCGGGTTGCGTTCTTCGCCATTGAAGAAACGGCGCACGCCGAACTTGCTCGACAGCGGGCCACTGACCGGCTTGTCGAGGATCAGGTTGCTCGGCAGGGTCGGGCTGAAGCTGCGATAGGCCTTGATCTGCTCGGCCAGCTCACGATCGATGCGCTTGAGGTCGGCCGGGTTCGGGT
Organism: Pseudomonas asiatica; assembly: GCF_040214835.1. NCBI lineage: Bacteria > Pseudomonadati > Pseudomonadota > Gammaproteobacteria > Pseudomonadales > Pseudomonadaceae > Pseudomonas > Pseudomonas asiatica. The sequence goes on from NZ_CP157874.1 coordinate 1,123,222, forward strand.
TGACCTGGCGTGTGTTCTTCAGGGTGATGCGCTGCTCGGGGTATTTCTTGCTACCGACCGTGAAGGGCAGGGTACGGCCGTCCTGGCTCAGCACCGCGGTGCCGGGCTTCTGGGTCAGCGGGATGCCAACGATGGCCAGCCAGTTGTCCTGCTCTTTCACCACCAGCACCGGCTTGCCGTCGAAGCGGGCGCTGGGCGCGCTGGCGGCGGGGCCGAGGTCGACCACCGCCACGCCGCCGGGTACCGGCTTGTTCAGCGTGCGGGTGATGTAGCTGGCCTGGGCGCCGCCGGCCAGCAGCAGGAGGGAAAGGGCAAGCAGGGGCGCGAGCAGGCGGGGCATGTGTCAGTCCAGAAGTGAGAGGGTGACCGGGGTCAGGTGGTTGTCTTCGACCCGCACCAACAGCTCGCCTTCGTTCAGGCGGGCGGTCAGGCGCTGGCCATTGCGGGTCTGTTCGGCGTTGCGGATGGCCTGGCCCTGTTCGTCCAGCAGGATGCTGTAGCCGCGGGCGATGGTGGCCAGCGGGCTGACCACCTGCAGCGTCTGCAACTGGGCCTGGAAGCGCTGGCGGCGGTCCTTGAGCACCTCGCGCATGGCCCGTGGCAGGCGCTCGGCCAGGCTGTCCAGGCGTTGGCCCAGCAGTTTCAGGGTGCGCCCCGGGTGCTGCGCGGCGAGGCGGGTGTCCAGGCGTGCCAGGCGCTCGTGGCGCTGGTTGAGGTTGAGCATGAACGCGCGGCGCAGGCGCATGTCCAGGTCGTCCAGGCGTTGGGCCTGCTGGCGCAGGCGCTCGCCCGGGTGGCGCAGGCGCCGGGTCAGCGACTCCAGGCGCAGGCGGTCGTGGGTCAGGCGGTTCTGCATGCGCAGCAGCAGGCGCCGTTGCAGGCCATCCAGGCGTTGCTGCAGGCCACTGTTGTCGGGGGCCAGCAGCTCGGCGGCAGCAGAGGGTGTGGGCGCGCGCACGTCGGCGACAAAGTCGCTGATCGAGACATCGGTCTCATGGCCCACGGCGCTGACAATCGGCGTGACACAGGCGGCCACGGCCCGCGCCACGGCTTCTTCGTTGAAGCACCACAGGTCTTCCAGCGAGCCGCCGCCCCGGGCCAGGATCAGCGCATCGAACCCCAGGCTATCGGCCAGGCGGATGGCGCGCACGATCTGTGCAATGGCTTCGCGGCCCTGTACTGCGGTGGGGATCAGGTTCAGCTCCACCTGCGGGGCGCGGCGACCGAACACACTGATGATGTCGCGGATCACGGCTCCGGTGGGCGAGGTGATGATGCCGATGCGCTGCGGGTGGGCTGGCAGCGGCTGCTTGCGTTCGGCGCTGAACAGCCCCTCGGCACCGAGCTTTTCCTTCAGTGCTTCGAAGGCCAGGCGCAAGGCGCCATCACCGGCCGGCTCGACGGTGTCGAGAATCAGCTGGTAGTCGCCACGCCCTTCGAACAGCGAAACCTTGCCGCGTACCCGCACCGCCAGGCCGTCGCGCAGGGCCTGGCGCACCCGTGTGGCGTTCTGCCGGAACAGCGCGCAACGCACCTGTGCGCCGCTGTCCTTGAGGGTGAAGTACATGTGGCCGGACGCCGGGCGGGCGAGGTTGGAAATCTCGCCTTCCACCCACACGCTGCGGAACACGTCTTCCAGCAGCACGCGGGCGCGGCCGTTGAGTTGGCTGACGGTAAGGACCTCGCGGTCCAGGCCGAGTCGTTCGAAAGGGTCTCTGATCATGGCGGGCATCATAAAGGACATCGGCCCCGGTTGTCTGTCCCGGCCCTATCGCCGGCAAGCCGGCTCCCACAGGTTTCGCGCTGGCTTGGGCCTCATGCTGTCCCTGTGGGAGCCGGCCCAGCCCTTTGGGCTGCGCTGTCGCGTAGATAACTGAAAGTGCAAGCAGTCCGCATACCCTGTGGGAGCGGCTTTAGCCGCGAAGAATCCAACGCGGTGCATGCCACCGGCTGCGCCGGTGTTCGCGGCTAAAGCCGCTCCCACAGGGCACCTGCTAATTCCAGTTATGTGCAGTTCTATGGGGGCAGGCCCTTCAGGCCTGCATCGCCGTCACGAACTGGCGCACCATCGAGCCTGCATCCCGCCTGCAAGCCATTGCCACAGTACTCTCACACCCTCCTTCCAGCGCCACGAAGCTGACTGAGGGGGGCGCAATCTCACGCATGCATTCCGGCAGCAATGCCACCCCAAACTCCGCCTGAATCAGCTGCAACTGGGTGGTCTTGCGCGACAGCACCTGCGCCGCGCGCGGGAAAAAGCCTGCCTCCATGCACATCGAGGCCGACAGGTAGCTCAGCCCGCCACGGTCCCGGTGCGGAATGGAAATGAAGCGCTCTTCCCGCAGTTGTTCCAGTCTCACCTGTGGCGCGCTGGCCAAGGGGTGCGCGGCGGCGACCGCCAGCAGCAGGGGTTCGCTGAACAGTTCATGCAGCACCACCCCTTCATGCTGGCGCAGCACCGGCAAGCGCAGCAGGCCGATATCCAACCGCCCGGCAGCGATATCCTCCAGTTGCGCCTCCGACGACTGCTGGGCAATTTCCAGCGAAACCCCTGGGTTGTCGCGCAAGTAGCCGCCCAGGCGAGCCAGCAACGGGCCGGTCAGCGGTACGGTACTGGAGTGGTTCAGGCGCAGGCTGCCCTGCAACCCTTCGCCAATATCGCGGGTAACCCTCTCGGCCTGCGCCAGGTCGGCCAGCAAGCGCCGCGCCCGTTCCAGGAAAGCCTGGCCAGCCAGTGTCAGGCGCGGCAGGCGCGCGGTGCGTTCGAACAGCGGCGTGCCCAGTTGCTGCTCCAATTCCTTGATCTGCCGGCTCAGCGCCGACTGGGCGATGTACAGCCGCTCGGCGGCAGCGCTGAAGCTGCCGCATTCGGCGATTTCCACGAAGTAACGCAATTGGCGGATCGACGTCATGTCATGCCTTTTCGAGATGAGTGTGGCGACAAAGGCATATTAGTCGGCATGGCTCATGGCTGGCTAACCTTTGCCTGTCTTCCCAGGAACTGCTGCCATGCTCGCCCAACTGTCGTTTTCCGGCCTTGACTGGCTGCCCATCCTGCTTGGTGTTGGCGCTGCCTACATCGTCTTCGGCATCGCCGGTTTCGGCACCGCGCTGGTGGCCGGCCCAGTGCTGATCCACTTCATGCCGCTGTCGCGGATCATCCCGCTGCTGGTGCTGCTGGACTTCGTCGCCGCCTTCGGCAACCTGCTGCCCTCGCGCCGCGATGTCGTACGCGGCGAACTGCTGCGGCTGCTGCCGTTCATGGCCATTGGCTGCACGCTGGGCGTGGTATTCCTGCTACAGCTGAAGTCCGACCTGTTGCTGCTGCTGATGGGCCTGTTCGTCACGGCCTATGCCCTGTACGGGCTGGCGGTGAAGGTGCGGCCGGCCAGTTTGTCGGGTTTCTGGGCAATGCCGATGGGCACGGCAGGCGGGCTGTTCGGTGCCTTGTTCGGCAGCGGCGGCTTCCTTTATGCCCTGTACCTGAGCGCGCGGCTGGAGGTGAAGGAACAGGTGCGCGCTACCCAGAGCGCGCTGATCAGTTGCAGTACGGTGGTGCGCCTGACACTGTTCCTGATCGCAGGCGTCTATGCCGACCAGAACCTGCTGCTGCTCGCCGCCTGCCTGTTGCCGGTCATGCTCGTCGGCCTCTGGGTAGGGCGCAGGCTCACCCACCGGCTGTCCCGCGAAGCTTTCGTGCGCCTGGTCACCTGGCTGGTGCTGGCCAGCGGCCTGGCGCTGATCGGTCGCTACCTGAGCGCCTGAGCAGGCGGTAGAATTGCGCCAATACCGCAGTTTTTTCAGGCTTGTCCCGTTCATGAACACCCAGAGCATCATCGTTCCCAAGCTGTCTACCGTCCCGGTGCACGAAGCCCGGGCCCGCGCCATCCTGCGCTGGCTGGTGCGCGAGAAAGTCGTCGAGGAACAGCTGACCACCTGTGGCCGCACCGGCAACCGCATGGGCCATGCCCTGGCCGAAGGTGCCCGCAAAGTGGCCCTGCACCCGCAGAAACTGCCCTTCGGCGAGCAGGTCAACGGCCTGGAGGTGATGCTCAAGCGCTGCATCTATACCCCTACCGAAGGTTTCCTCGAAGAGGCCGGTTGCCCCGAGTGCCGGCGCGAGGTGGGTGAGCCGCTGTTCGAAAGCCTGGAAGAATGGATGCCGGCGGTGAGCGACAACTTCACCTGCCCGTTGTGCGGCTTCGAAGATGACATCAATGGCTTCATTTACCTGCAGCCATGTGCCTTTTCCAACCTGGGGTTCATCTTCAACAACTGGGGCGAGGCCGGGTTCACCCAGGCCTTTCTCGACAGCTTCGCCGACTGGCTCGACCAGCCGGTGACCGTGGTACAGGTAAAACTGCCACAAGGCTGACCGAAGGCCCTTATTTTGCATTGAGCGGCGCGCCGTGCATGAGTATAATGGCGCGCTTCCATTTTTCCCGCCCGGGAGCCCCCGCGATGCTGCGTATCAGCCAAGAAGCCCTGACCTTCGACGATATCCTCCTTGTACCTGGCTATTCCGAGGTACTGCCCAATGAAGTCAGTCTCAAGACCCGTTTGACCCGCGGCATCGAGCTGAACATTCCGCTGGTTTCCGCCGCCATGGATACCGTGACCGAAGCGCGCCTGGCCATTGCCATGGCCCAGGAAGGCGGCATCGGCATCATCCACAAGAACATGACCATCGAACAGCAGGCCAGCGAAGTCCGCAAGGTCAAGAAGTTCGAGGCTGGCGTGGTCAAGGACCCGATCACCATCGACGCCGACGCCACCGTGCGCGACCTGTTCGACCTGACCCGCCTGAACAACATCTCCGGCGTTCCGGTGCTGGCGAACGGCGACCTGGTCGGCATCGTCACCTCCCGTGACGTGCGCTTCGAAAGCCGCCTGGACGCCAAGGTCCGCGAGGTGATGACCCCGAAAGAGCGTCTGGTCACCGTCCGCGAAGGCGCCGACAAGAACGAAGTCCGCGAGCTGCTGCACAAGCACCGCCTGGAAAAAGTCCTGATCGTTGACGACAAGTTCAACCTCAAGGGCATGATGACCGTCAAGGACATCGAAAAGGCCAAGGCCTACCCGCTGGCCAGCAAGGACGACCAGGGTCGCCTGCGCGTCGGCGCCGCGGTCGGTACCGGCAAGGACACCGGCGAGCGCGTTGCCGCCCTGGTGGCTGCTGGCGTTGACGTGGTGGTGGTCGACACCGCCCACGGTCACTCCAAAGGTGTGATCGACCGCGTTCGCTGGGTCAAGGAAACCTACCCGCAAGTGCAGGTGATCGGCGGCAACATCGCCACCGGCGCTGCTGCCAAGGCTCTGGCCGAGGCTGGCGCTGACGCGGTCAAGGTCGGTATCGGCCCGGGCTCGATCTGCACCACCCGTATCGTTGCCGGCGTCGGCGTGCCGCAAATCAGCGCCATCGCCAACGTTGCCGCTGCACTGGAAGGCACTGGCGTGCCACTGATCGCCGACGGCGGCATCCGCTTCTCGGGTGACCTGTCCAAGGCCATCGTCGCCGGTGCTTCCTGCGTGATGATGGGTTCGATGTTCGCCGGTACCGAAGAGGCTCCGGGTGAAGTCGAACTGTTCCAGGGCCGTTCCTACAAGGCCTACCGCGGCATGGGCTCGCTGGGTGCCATGGCACAGGCGCAAGGCTCGTCCGACCGCTACTTCCAGGACTCCTCGGCCGGCGCCGAGAAGCTGGTACCGGAAGGCATCGAAGGCCGTGTTCCCTACAAGGGTGCCCTGGCCGCGATCATCCACCAGCTGATGGGCGGCCTGCGTTCGTCCATGGGCTACACCGGCAGCGCAACCATCGAAGAGATGCGCACCAAGCCGGAATTCGTGCGCATCACCGGTGCCGGCATGGCCGAGTCCCACGTGCATGACGTGCAGATCACCAAAGAAGCCCCTAACTACCGCGTAGGCTGAGGCTTCAAGCAATACAAGCATGCGGGGCTGTCATGACAGCCCCGCGTCGTTTCCGATTTCCACTGACGAGATTGAGTCATGGCCCTCGACATTCACGCTCACCGCATCCTGATCCTCGATTTCGGTTCCCAGTACACCCAGCTGATCGCCCGCCGCGTGCGCGAAATCGGCGTGTACTGCGAGCTGCATCCGTTCGACATGGACGATGAAGCGATCCGCGAATTCAACCCGCGCGGCATCATCCTCGCCGGCGGCCCCGAGTCGGTCCACGAAGCCAACAGCCCGCGCGCCCCGCAGGCGGTGTTCGACCTGAACGTACCCGTGCTGGGCATCTGCTACGGCATGCAGACCATGGCCGAGCAGATGGGCGGCAAGGTCGAAGGTTCCGACCTGCGTGAATTCGGTTATGCCCGCGTGGACGTGGTCGGCAAGAGCCGCCTGCTCGACGGCATCGAAGACCACATCGACGCCGACGGCGTACTGGGCCTGGACGTGTGGATGAGCCACGGCGACAAGGTCACCCAGATGCCGGGCAACTTCCACGTGCTGGCCAGCACCCCGAGCTGCCCGATCGCCGGCATGTTCGACGACGCGCGCGGCTACTACGGCGTGCAGTTCCACCCGGAAGTGACCCACACCAAGCAGGGCGGTCGCATCCTGTCCCGCTTCGTGCAGGACATCTGCGGCTGTGAAGCCCTGTGGACTCCGTCCAACATCGTCGAAGACGCCATTGCCCAGGTGCGTGAGCAGGTTGGTTCGGCCAACGTCCTGCTTGGCCTGTCCGGCGGCGTCGACAGCTCCGTTGTTGCCGCACTGCTGCACCGCGCCATTGGCGACCAGCTGACTTGCGTATTCGTCGACAACGGCCTGCTGCGCCTGCACGAAGGCGACCAGGTGATGGCCATGTTCAAGGAGAACATGGGCGTCAAGGTCATCCGCGCCGACGCTGAAAAGCAGTTCCTCGACAACCTGGCCGGCGAAGCCGACCCGGAGAAGAAGCGCAAGATCATTGGCCGCACCTTCATCGACGTGTTCGATGCCGAAGCCAGCAAGCTGGAAAACATCCAGTTCCTCGCCCAGGGCACCATCTACCCGGACGTGATCGAATCGGCTGGCGCCAAGAGCGGCAAGGCCCACGTGATCAAGTCGCACCACAACGTCGGTGGCCTGCCTGAGGAAATGAACCTCAAGCTGGTCGAGCCGCTGCGTGAACTGTTCAAGGACGAAGTGCGCAAGATCGGCCTGGAGCTGGGCCTGCCGTACGACATGGTCTACCGCCACCCGTTCCCGGGCCCGGGCCTGGGCGTGCGTATCCTCGGTGAAGTGAAGAAGGAATACGCCGACATCCTGCGTCGCGCCGACCACATCTTCATCGAAGAGCTGCGCAAGGCCGACTGGTACCACAAGACCAGCCAGGCATTCGTGGTGTTCCAGCCGGTCAAGTCGGTTGGCGTCGTTGGCGACGGCCGTCGCTACGCCTGGGTCGTGGCCCTGCGTGCCGTCGAGACCGTGGACTTCATGACCGCGCGCTGGGCACACCTGCCGTACGAGCTGCTGGAAACCGTCAGCGGCCGTATCATCAACGAAATCGACGGTATCTCGCGCGTTACCTACGACGTGTCGAGCAAGCCGCCAGCGACCATCGAGTGGGAATGATCCCGCCTCGCGGTTAATGAAACGGGCCTGCATTGCAGGCCCGTTTTTTTTGCCAAACCCTACTCGGCCCCGGGAGAATGCCCGAAATACGCCTTGTAGGCATGGCAGAAATTGGCAGGGTTGGCGTAGCCGACATGGTATGCAACCTGCGATACCTGCCATCGACGCTCCAGCAGAAGGGCGCGGGCCAGTTCCATTCTTTGTTGCCGAACGTATTGCAGGAGCGACCGGCCGTATTCGTGGCTGAACGCGCGGCGCATGGTGGTTTCGCTCACCCCCAATTGGCGAGCGAGGGCTGCAGCAGTGGGCGGGGCGTTCAGGTTTTCGTCGAGCTGGCGGCGCGTTTCAACGGCCAGATCGCGGCGCCCCCGGTCCTGAATCTTCTCGGCAGACCTGTGCCCGATCAGGTGGCTGGCCAGCTCCAGCACGATGGCCAGGCTCAGGCTCTCGCAATGCAGGCGCCTGAGCCCGCCGGTGTAGGGCGACAGATAGAGCTGCTGGAACAGGCGGCTTACCGCTGGGCACTGCGGCAACTGGTCGAAGCGCATGCCATCGGCGACCAGCGCCAGCAGAGGCTTCAGCTGCGCGTCGTCACGGGCCAGCTCGTGCAGGTAATCGCCAGCAATACGTACCCCGGCCATACGGGCGTGACTGTTGGCGGGCAATTGGTCCTGCGCCTCCAGGCTTTCACCAAGGCCCAGCATGTGCAATTGGCCAGAGGCATAACTGTTGAGCCTTCCGTCCACCGTGTGCTGCCACGCCCCGTCGAACACCTGCACGATGCACAGGCTTTGCGGCAGCACTTTGTCGATCTTCAGCGGCTCCGGAAATTGCAGGTTGCAATCGAAGTACTGCAACCCGTCGTGTACCGTCTGCGCCCGATAGTGGCCGGACGCGCTGCCCATCACCCGCGCGCTGTTCGCGTCCAGCACACCGGCCTCGGCGAGTGAGCCGGGGCTATCGAATGAAAAGTCGGTGTCGAGGTAGGGGCTGATCGATCGCATGTGCGCTAGGCATCCTTGGCTGAGGGCGGCATGGCCGGAAATGGTAACGCGTGCACATTTTCAGCGACAGCCATTGTGCGCACGGCGCTGTCTGTTGTGCGAACCGGTCAGCGGGGTTGGCTATTCGGACCAGGCTTATTTCAATGGGCGTTTGTTCCGATTCAGGATGGAAAAGACATGCTCGCTTATCGCAAATGGACTGCCCTTCTGGTGGCTGCGCTCAGCCTGTGGCTGGGCCAGGTTCACGCTGAAGAACGGCCGGAAGTGGCTGACCAGGTAATTGCCTACACGGGGACGCAAGGTGCCAAGGTGTGGACGCTGCGCATCGGTGCACGCGCCGCCAACGAAGCGCTGGTACAAATCGAGGGCGTCGATCACGACTGGAACATGCGCATCCAGAAAATGCAGGTGGAGAAAACCAGCAGGGATACCCGTTACTCCACCACCGTGGATGGCAAGAAATACGTTGTGCTGATCATCCAGGGCAACTGGGGCGGCGAACTGTATCTGCCGGGTGAGGCTCAGGCAATGCAGGTCGGCTATTCGGAAGGGCTGTCGCATCAGGGCAATGCCCAGGCATTCCTTACCGATTACCTGGCAGCACAGAACACGGAGGCGCAATGACCATGGGCGAGTTCAACGACCCGCTGTCCGAACTGTCTGGCTCGCTCGGCCAGGACTATGAGCAAAGCCGTGCCGCCCAGCGCGACCGAGTGATCGCTGAGCTCAAGCAAGTGATCGAGCGCGTGCCCGAGCAGAGCGAGTTCACCAACTCCCGGCGTTACCGGGTCTGGGGGCCAATATTGTTGCTGGGTTCCCTGATCATCACGGCCGTGACATTCAACCCTGAGCGCTTGGGGGCGGTTGCAGCCGGTGTCTTCATCACCTTGATTGCAGCAGCGGTGACCTGGCAACACCGTAATGCCGGTACCCAGGTATTCATGCGCTTGACCCGCCGGCAATTGTTTGTCGATACGCTGGATGCACCGGTAGACCTGGCGGAAGTAGAAGACGTTTCGGTCAAGGATGAAGGGCTGGTCATGGTGCAGACGCTGGAAATGAGCAGCGAAGCCGCCCTGCCGAAGCATCATGTGGTGAAACTGCAGTTCTTCGGTAACCAGGCCATGGTGTTGAAGAAACCGCGACCGCAGATCCGCATCATGTCCGCAGGCCTGGCCAGCAACGGACGCAAGCTGGGGAACGAGGAAGTGCTCGCGCTGCTGGCGGCCTACCGCGATGCGGCACATGCGCAACGGCAACTGGATCTGTTGCAGACCGATGGATAACGGCGAACGCGAAGCCCACCTCGCGTACCTGCAGGAGCAGGCTGATGGCCCCACCGACAGCTTCGTACTGCTGGAGCGCTCGCTCGGCAAGGCGCTGGCCTGTGCTGTGATTGGCCTGCTGTTCGGCGCACTGGGAATATGGCTGACCGCTCTGGCGGTGCAGTTCAGTCCCGGTGCCAGCAGCGGTGTCATCTGGCTGATGTCTGGTTTCGGCCTCGGCCTGGCCGGCGTCGGGGTGGCGGGGCTAGCCTGCGCCATCGTGCTATACCGCCGGCACGGCAAGCGGGTGCTGAGCGTAACGCCAGATTCCCTGTGCTTCGCCAACGCGCAGGCGCCGACCCCACTGCATTCCTTCGACGGCTTCAAGGTCGAGCAGGGTTACTTCACTACCCGGCTGATCTTTACCGTGTCGGCGTTCAGCCATGCACCAGCGCTGGCACCGGCCTGTTTCAGGGCGCTGGCCTCGCCTGACGCGGTGGTCGTCGCGGGTGGCTTGCGCGTCAGGTTGTGGTTGTGCACGCCCGTCGTGGCCGGGCGCCGCCTAGGTCTGCAGGAACTGGTGGATCTGCTTTATGCCTATGTGCAAGCGGCCCAGGCCAGGCGCACGTTGGCGCAGTTGTTTCCGGGCGTGGCGCGTCTGGGTGATGCGGCCAGATGAGCCTGATCGTGACCATTGGCGCTATGGGGCGATGAGGCGCTTCGGTTGGGGCCTGATCCTGTTGCTGCTGCCACTGGTGCTGTTCGGCTGGGGTAAAGTGCAGTACTGGCGGGCTGACACGGCGCAGGATCAGGCCCGGACCATACGGCAATGGCTGGCTGCCCCCAGTGAGACGTTGTTACGGCAATTGCCATGGGAAGCCCGCAAGCAGCTTGCCAGGCATGTCGATCCGCGACAGGCCCTGCAGCGCCATCTGGACCTGCTCGATGCGGATCGCCACTGGGTAAGCGTACGCAAGGTGATGGCCAGTGTGAGCTGCTGGCTGGCAGTGGCCGCTTTGCTGGCAGGCCTCTGGGCCTGGTTCAAGCTGAAGTTGGACGCCTGGCGGGCGCTGCGTTCTGCGGCCTACCTGCATGAGCGCATGATGGCCAGCTGGCAGGGCCTGGGCTGTTGCTTGAGCATTTACATGGTCATGCTTGCCGGTTCGCTTTGCCTGTCGTTGCTCTACGAGGCCAGTTCCGGAGCGAGCCGCGCAGCGCAGGGCGGCATGACGGTGCTGATCGTGGTGCTGCCGCTGGCCTCTGTTCTGGTTGTGTGTGTTCGCCAGGTCTGGCGAATGCGTCGGCAGTGGCCGCTGATGCAGTCTCCGACCGCCAGTTTTCTAGCCCGCCCGCTCGGCAGGCAGGCGACCCCAGCGGTGTGGCAGTGGATCGAGACCTTGGCAACGCAACTGCACGCGCCGGCCCCGGACCATATCGTGGTCGGGCTTGACCAAGGGTTTTTCGTCACCAGCGTTCCGATCCTGCTGCAGCCCGACGGGCAGGTCCTCAGGGGGCGCACATTGTATCTGCCTCTACCTTGCCTGGCCGCCTTGAGCCAGGCCGAGGCGGCCTCGATCATCGGTCACGAACTGGGCCATTTCAGGCGCCGTGATACGGAGCGGGGCAGCGAAACCAGTGCGCGTTTCAGCCTGATGTGCGCGCATTATTCGGCCATGGTCGGCGACGAGGATGCTCCGCGCTGGGTGGTTCGGCCCACCTTGTGGCTGGCCGGGCAGTTCTTGCACCATTTCCAGCTTGCGGTTCATCACTGGGGGCGTGCACAGGAATTGCTGGCTGATCGGGCAGGTGCCGAGGTCGCTGGCCCGAAGCTGTTCGTACAGGCGCTGTTACGGGTGATTGCCCTGGGGCAGGTGATCGACGGCTTGTTGGTCGCACACGGTGGCAGCAACCTTTTGCAGGCGCTGGCGGCGCACCTGCAAGGCACGCCGTTGCAACTGGGCGAGGAAGTGCTGGGGCTGGCCACTACCCATCCGTTCGATACGCACCCCGACCTCGCCACGCGCCTGAACAACCTGGACATCCTGCTCGACCCGCAATTGCTGCAGGCCGCCTTGCGCGTGCCGTCCGCTGATGACCAGCAGTGGTTCAATGACCTTTGTCTGGCTCCAGGCAGCACTTGCGATAGCAAGACTGCGGGCAGCATCCAAAGAGACTTCACTTAATATTTCCCATTTGCAGGTGTATCGTATTCGCCCTTCATCGCCAGCCATGCTGGCAGCTTGATTGCGCAGAACACGAGGTACCCGCACCGATGTCCTTGACCCGTCGACAAATGCTCAAGGGCCTGACCGGCCTGGTTGTGGTTGGCCTGGGCGCCGGTGGCGCGGCGCGTTACTGGCTGGGCAAGGTCGAAGACGACAATGCCGGCCATGACTACGAGCTGATCGCAGCGCCCTTGGACGTCGAACTGGTGCCTGGGCACAAGACCGAGGCCTGGGCCTTCGGCCCGTCCGCACCGGGTACCGAACTGCGCGTGCGCCAGGGTACCTGGCTGCGGGTGCGCTTCATCAACCACCTGCCGGTCGAAACCACCATCCACTGGCACGGTATCCGCCTGCCGCTGGAAATGGACGGCGTGCCCTATGTGTCGCAGCTGCCGGTCAAGCCGGGCGAGTATTTCGACTACAAGTTCCGTGTGCCGGATGCCGGCAGCTACTGGTACCACCCGCACGTCAGTAGCTCCGAAGAGCTGGGCCGTGGCCTGGTCGGCCCGCTGATCGTCGAGGAGCGCGAGCCGACCGGCTTCCAGCATGAGCGCACGCTCAGCCTGAAGAACTGGCACGTGGACGAGCAGGGCGCCTGGTTGCCGTTCAGCATCCCGCGTGAGGCGGCGCGCAACGGCACCGCCGGGCGCCTGATCACCATCAATGGCCAGGCCGATTCGGTCACCGAGCTGCCAGCCGGCCAGGTGGTGCGGGTGCGTCTGCTGAACCTGGACAACACCTGGACCTACCGCATCAACCTCAAGGGCAACTGCGAGGCAAGAATCTATGCTCTGGACGGCAACCCGGTAACCCCGCGCCCATTGGACGATGACTACTGGCTCGGCCCAGGTATGCGTATCTGCCTGGCTATCCGTATTCCCGAGGCGGGGGAGGAGATCTCCCTGCGCGACGGTTTCGTGCGCCTGGGCACCCTGCGTTCGGTGGTCAGCAACGACGCGCCGAGCGACTGGCCGCCGGCGCTACCGCCCAACCCGATCGCCGAGCCGGACCTGGAGAATGCCGAAAAGCTCAACTTCAATTTCGAATGGGCGGCGAAAGTCTCGGTCACTACGGACCAGGACAGGCCGTCGAGCATGTGGCAGATCAACGGCCAGGCCTGGGATATCACCGACAAGACTTGCGCCGAGCGGCCGATTGCCACGCTGAAGAAGGGCAAGAGCTACATCTTCGAGCTGAAGAACATGACCCAGTACCAGCACCCGATCCACCTGCACGGCATGAGCTTCAAGGTGATCGGCTCCAACCGCCACGACATCAAGGAGCCGTGGTTCACCGATACCTACCTGCTGGGCAAGAACGAGCGCGCCCAGGTGGCGCTGGTGGCGGATAACCCGGGCACCTGGATGTTCCACTGCCACGTCATCGACCACATGGAAACCGGCCTGATGGCCGCGATCGCGGTGGTCTGATGCGCCCGCAGATCATCGATCGCAGCCGCGATCAGGAATTCATGCGCCTGGCCCTGGCCCTGGCCGCCGAAGGCGCGGCCATGGGCGAGGTGCCGGTGGGCGCGGTACTGGTGCAGCATGGGCAGGTGATCGGGCAGGGCTTCAATCGGCCGATCATAGACAGTGACCCCAGTGCGCACGCCGAGATGGTGGCCATTCGCGCGGCGGCGAAATCCGCCAGCAACTACCGGCTGCCCGGCAGCACCCTGTATGTGACCCTGGAACCGTGCAGCATGTGTGCGGGGTTGATCGTGCATTCGCGGGTGATGCGGGTGGTGTACGGCGCGCTGGAGCCCAAGGCGGGGATCGTGCAGAGCCAGGGGCAGTTCTTCGGGCAGGGCTTCCTGAACCACCGGGTTATGGTGGAGGGCGGGGTGCTGGCGGAGGAGTGCGGGCAGATCCTCAGTGATTTCTTCAAGGCCCGCCGGGCCAAGTCTTGACCTGTTCCGGCCCCTTCGCGGGTAAACCCGCTCCCACAGGAATACCACTATCCTTAAAACCTGTGATGTACCTGTGGGAGCGGGTTCACCCGCGAAGAGGCCGGTGCAGGCCTACATCGGCGGCGACTGCTCCGCCGGCTTGTCCTTGTTCACCCCGGGCACATGCAGGCTGCCCTCGGCCACCTGGCCTTCGAGCTGCGGCTGGGTCACCCAGGTGAGGATGTCGTAGTAGCGACGGATGTTGGCCACGAAATGCACCGGCTCGCCGCCACGTGCATAACCGTATTTGGTCTGCCGATACCACTGCTTCTGCGAAAGCCGCGGCAGCATCTTCTTCACGTCCAGCCACTTGTTCGGGTTGAGCTTCTCGCGCTTGGCCAGGGTGCGGGCGTCTTCCAGGTGGCCGGTGCCGACGTTGTAGGCGGCCAGGGCGAACCAGGTGCGGTCCGGTTCCTGGATGCTGTCGTCGAGCTCTTCCTTGATCTTCATGAAGTACTTGGCGCCGCCCTGGATGCTCTGCTTCGGGTCCAGGCGGTTGGACACGCCCATCGCCTGGGCGGTGCGCTGGGTCAGCATCATCAGGCCGCGCACGCCGGTCTTGGAGGTGACCTCGGGCTGCCACATCGATTCCTGGTAGCCGATGGCGGCCAGCAGGCGCCAGTCCACCTGCTCGACCTTGGCGTAGCTCTTGAAGTGTTTCTCGTACTTGGGCAAGCGCTGCTGCAGGTGCTGGGCGAAGGTGTAGGCACCCACATAGCCCAGTACGTCGACATGGCCGTAGTAGCGGTCCTTCAGGCGTTGCAGGGTGCCGTTCTTCTGTGCCTTGTCGAGGAACTCGTTGACCTCGTTGAGCAGGCTGTTGTCTTCACCGGCCGCCACCGCCCAGCGCTGGTCGCGGGTGTCGCCCAGGTCGAAGGCAACCCGCACGTTGGGGAAGTACACCTGGTTCATCGCCAGCTCGTTGGAGTCGACCAGGGTCAGGTCGATCTGGCCTTCGTCGACCATGCGCAGCAGGTCGACCACCTCGACGGCGTCGGATTCTTCGTATTCCAGGCCCGGGTACTGCTTTTTCAGCTCGGCCAGCTGGTCGGCGTGGCTGCTGCCCTTGAGCACCATGATCTTCTTGCCGACCAGACCCTTGGCGTTGGTGGGGCGCGTGCGGCCGTTGCGGTAGATGACCTGTGGGGTCACTTCCAGGTAAGGGTGGGAGTACCTGACCTGGGCCTTGCGCCGTTCGCTGGTGACCAGGCCGGCCGCTGCCAGCACCGGGCCGGAGGGCTTGCCGAGGCTGTCGTACAGCTCGTCGAGGTTGTCGGCGGTCTCGATCTGCAGCTTTACGCCGAGATCCTCGGCGAAATGCTGGACCAGCTCGTACTCGAAGCCGGTTTCGCCGTTGCGGTCCTGGAAGTAGGTGGCCGGGCTGTTGCGGGTGATCACGCGCAGCACGCCATCCTCCTTCACGCGCTCGAGGGTGCTGGGTTTTTCAACGCAGGCACCGAGCAGCAGAAAGAGTCCGGTTGCGAAAAGCCATCTGGCGCAACGCTGGCGCAAAGCAGTGTGGGCGAACATAGGTTGCAGTATACGCAAAGGACTGGCCCAACCATATCTCGACAACTGTTAGCTTGTCTGGTAGCGCTTTATGTGCAATGGCGGCCTAGTCCCCTTGTAGGAGCGGCCTTGTGTCGCGATGGGGCGCGCAGCGGCCCCCAGATTTTAAGCTCTGCCGCAGATATCCCTGGGGCCGCTGCGCGCCCCATCGCGACACAAGGCCGCTCCTACAAGGCGAGCGAGGCAGGTGTATTTTTTTGACCCGCAAGTCCGGTTCCGCCGCCCGGCAGGCGTGGCTTAGAGCGGGTGCCGAAACCCTTCGAATTAGGCTAGAATGCACGGCCTCTAAGCACACCCCTTCCTGAGGCTGTCCCGACGATGTTGATCCTGCGCGGCGCTCCTGCCCTTTCTGCCTTTCGCCACGGTAAATTACTCGAGCAACTGAGCCAGAAAGTCCCCGCTGTTACTGGTTTGTATGCCGAATTTGCCCACTTCGCCGATGTCGACGGCGAGCTGACCGCCGACCAGCAGCAGGTGCTGGGGCGTCTGCTCAAGTACGGCCCGAGCGTGCCGGTACAGGAGCCGAGCGGCCGCCTGTTCCTGGTCGTGCCGCGCCTGGGCACCATTTCGCCGTGGGCCAGCAAGGCCAGTGACATCGCCCACAACTGCGGCCTGCAGTCGATCCAGCGCCTGGAGCGCGGTATCGCTTACTACGTTGCCGGCAACCTGAGCGAAGCCGACGCCGAACTGATCGCGGCCGAGCTGCACGACCGCATGACTCAGCGCGTGCTCGGCCAGCTGGAACAGGCCGCTGACCTGTTCAGCCATGCCCAGCCCAAGCCGATGACCTCGGTGGACATCCTCGCCGGTGGCCGTGACGCCCTGGCCAAGGCCAACATCGACCTGGGCCTGGCCCTGGCCGAAGACGAGATCGACTACCTGGTCAACGCCTTCCAGGGCCTCAAGCGCAACCCGAACGACATCGAACTGATGATGTTCGCCCAGGCCAACTCCGAGCACTGCCGCCACAAGATCTTCAACGCCAGTTGGGACATCGACGGCCAGGCTCAGGAAAAGAGCCTGTTCGGCATGATCAAGAACACCTACCAGATGCACAACGAAGGTGTGCTGTCTGCGTACAAGGACAACGCCTCGGTGATCGTCGGCAACGTTGCCGGCCGTTTCTTCCCGAACCCTGAAACCCGCCAGTACGGCGCGGTGCAGGAGCCGGTGCACATCCTGATGAAGGTCGAGACGCACAACCACCCGACCGCCATCGCCCCGTTCTCCGGCGCCTCCACCGGCTCCGGCGGCGAAATCCGCGACGAAGGTGCGACCGGCCGTGGCGCCAAGCCCAAGGCTGGCCTGACCGGCTTCACCGTGTCCAACCTGCGTATCCCGGGCTTCGAACAGCCGTGGGAGCAGGCCTACGGCAAGCCTGAGCGCATCGTCGACGCCCTCGACATCATGATCGAAGGCCCACTGGGTGGCGCTGCGTTCAACAACGAATTCGGTCGCCCGGCGCTGACCGGCTACTTCCGTACCTTCGAGCAGGCCATCAACACCCCGCACGGTGAAGAAGTGCGCGGCTACCACAAGCCGATCATGCTGGCCGGTGGCATGGGCAACATCCGTGAAGACCACGTGCAGAAGGGCGAGATCACCGTCGGCGCCAAGCTGATCGTGCTCGGTGGCCCGGCCATGCTGATCGGCCTGGGCGGCGGCGCCGCTTCGTCGGTGGCTACCGGTGCCAGCTCGGCTGACCTGGACTTCGCTTCGGTACAGCGCGAAAACCCGGAAATGGAGCGCCGTTGCCAAGAGGTTATCGACCGCTGCTGGCAGCTGGGCGACAACAACCCGATCGCCTTCATCCACGACGTTGGCGCCGGCGGTATCTCCAACGCCTTCCCTGAGCTGGTCAACGACGGTGGCCGTGGTGGCCGCTTCGAACTGCGCAACGTGCCCAACGACGAGCCGGGCATGGCCCCGCACGAAATCTGGAGCAACGAATCGCAGGAGCGTTACGTGCTGGCGGTCAGCGCCGTCGACTTCGAGCGCTTCAAGGCAATCTGCGAGCGTGAGCGTTGCCCGTTTGCCGTAGTGGGTGAAGCGACTGAAGAGCAACACCTGACCGTAAGCGACAGCCACTTCGGCAACACGCCGGTAGACATGCCGCTCGACGTACTGCTGGGCAAGCCGCCACGCATGCACCGTTCGGTTACCCGCGAAGCCGAGCTGGGCGATGACTTCGACCCGAGCAAGCTGGACCTGGACAACGCCGTTCAGCGCGTCCTCAGCCACCCGGCCGTGGCCAGCAAGAGCTTCCTGATCACCATCGGCGACCGCACCATCACCGGCCTGGTAGCTCGTGACCAGATGGTCGGCCCGTGGCAGGTACCGGTGGCCGACTGCGCCGTCACCGCCACCAGCTTCGACGTCTACACCGGTGAAGCCATGGCCATGGGCGAGCGTACCCCGCTGGCGCTGCTGGATGCCCCGGCGTCCGGCCGCATGGCAATTGGCGAGACACTGACCAACCTGGCTGCCTCGCGCATCGAGAAGCTGTCCGACATCAAACTGTCGGCCAACTGGATGTCTGCCGCCGGCCACCCAGGTGAAGACGCCCGCCTGTACGACACCGTCAAGGCTGTCGGCATGGAGCTGTGCCCGGAGCTGGGCATTACCATTCCGGTCGGCAAAGACTCGATGTCGATGAAGACCAAGTGGAGCGACGAGGGCGTAGAGAAGAGCGTTACCTCGCCAATGTCGCTGATCATCACCGGCTTCGCCCCGGTCACCGACATCCGCAAGACCCTGACCCCGCAACTGCGCATGGACAAGGGCGAGACCGACCTGATCCTGATCGACCTGGGCCGCGGCAAGAACCGCATGGGCGCTTCGATCCTGGCACAGACCTACGGCAAGATCGCTGCCCAGGCACCGGACGTCGACGACGCCGAAGACCTGAAGGCGTTCTTCGCCGTGATCCAGGGCCTGAACGAAGATGGTCACCTGCTGGCCTACCATGACCGTTCCGACGGCGGCCTGGTCACCACCGTGCTGGAAATGGCCTTCGCCGGCCACTGCGGCCTCGACCTGCACCTCGACCCGCTGACCGACAGCAAAGGCGACGTGCCGGCCATCCTCTTCAACGAAGAACTGGGCGCGGTCATCCAGGTTCGCCAGGATGCCACCCCGGACGTACTGGCTCAGTTCAGCGCTGCCGGCCTGGGTGAAGGCTGTGTCGCGGTGATCGGCAAGCCGGTCAACAACGGTGAAGTGTCCATCAGCCTGAACGGCGAAGTGCTGTTCGACGACGACCGCCGCATGCTGCAGCGCCAGTGGGCCGAGACCAGCTACCAGATCCAGCGCCTGCGTGATAACGCCGACTGCGCCGACCAGGAATTCGACCTGCTGCTCGAGGAAGACAACCCGGGCCTGTCGGTCAAGCTGGGCTTCGACGTCAACGACGACATCGCCGCGCCGTACATCAAGAAGGGCGTGCGCCCGCAAGTGGCCATCCTGCGCGAGCAGGGCGTCAACGGCCAGGTCGAGATGGCAGCCGCCTTCGACCGCGCCGGCTTCGCCGCCATCGACGTGCACATGAGCGACATCCTCGCCGGCCGTGTCGACTTCGAAGCCTTCAAGGGCCTGGTCGCCTGCGGTGGCTTCTCCTACGGTGACGTGCTGGGTGCCGGTGAAGGCTGGGCCAAGTCGGCGCTGTTCAACAGCCGCGCCCGTGACGCCTTCCAGGCCTTCTTCGAGCGCACCGACAGCTTCGCCCTGGGCGTGTGCAACGGTTGCCAGATGATGTCCAACCTGCACGAACTGATCCCGGGCACCGAGCACTGGCCGCACTTCGTGCGCAACCGCTCGGAGCAGTTCGAGGCACGCGTGGCCATGGTCGAGGTGCAGAAGTCCAACTCGATCTTCCTGCAGGGTATGGCCGGTTCGCGCATGCCGATCGCCATCGCCCACGGTGAAGGCCATGCGGAGTTCGCCAGCGAAGAAGCACTACTGGCAGCCGACCTGTCCGGTTGCGTGGCCCTGCGCTACGTTGACAACCATGGCAAGGTCACCGAAGCCTACCCGGCCAACCCGAACGGCTCGCCGCGTGGTATCACCGGCCTCACCAGCCGCGACGGCCGCGTGACCATCATGATGCCGCACCCGGAGCGTGTGTTCCGTGCCGTGCAGAACTCCTGGCGCCCGGATGAGTGGCAGGAAGATGCCGCGCTGATGCGTATGTTCCGTAACGCACGGGTGTGGGTGAACTAAGGCGTGTACAAGCTCGCCTTCTTCGTCCCCGCCAGCCACGTCGAAGTGGTCAAGGCCGCTGTGTTCGCCGCTGGTGGCGGGCGCATCGGTGACTATGACCACTGCGCCTGGCAGACGCTGGGCCAGGGCCAGTTCCGCCCGCTGGACGGCAGCCAGCCGTTCCTCGGGCAAACCGGCCAGGTCGAGGTGGTGGAAGAGTGGAAGGTGGAGCTGGTGGTGGCTGACGACCTGATTGCCCAGGTCGTCGCTGCACTCAAGCAGAGCCACCCGTACGAGACGCCAGCCTACGAAGTCTGGCGGCTCGCCGAGTTCTAGACCGCATCAAGGCCATCGCCGGCAAGCCAGTTCCCACAGGAATATCGCAGTCATCAGAACCTGTGATATCTCTGTGGGAGCTGGTTTGCCGGCGATAGGGCCCTACAATCCAGCCACAATCTCCTTGCCCTGCCCAGTCCGCTTCAACCACCCACAAGCCAGCAACCCCACCTCGAACAGCACCCACATCGGCACCGCCAGCATCGTCTGTGAAAACACATCCGGCGGCGTCAGGATCATCCCCACCACAAAGCAGCCGACGATCACGTAGGGCCTGCTGCGCCGCAATGCAGCTACATCGGCCAACCCCACCCAGACCACGATAAACGTCGCCACCGGGATCTCGAACGCCAGCCCGAACGCCAGAAACAGCGCAAGGATGAAGTCCAGGTACTGGCTGATATCAGTCATCATCGCCACCCCCTCCGGTGTCACGCTGGCAAAGAAGCCGAACATCATCGGGAACACCAGGAAGAAGGCGAAGGCCATGCCGGCGTAGAACAGCACGATGCTCGATACCAGCAACGGCAGGGCAATGCGCCGTTCACGGCGGTACAGCCCCGGCGCCAGAAAGCCCCAGGCCTGGTGCAGCAGTAGTGGCATGGCGATAAACACTGCGCACATCGCAGTCAGCTTGAACGGCGTCAGGAACGGCGAAGTGACGCTGGTGGCGATCATGCTCGCGCCTTCCGGCAAGAAGCGCCGCAACGGCTCGGAAATCAGCGTGTACAGCGCCTGGGCGAAGGGGAACAGGCCGGCGAACACCAGCGCCACCAGCGCCAGGCAACGCATCAGGCGTTTGCGCAGGTCGCGCAGGTGTTCGGTCAGCGGCATGCTCGCCGCCGGGTCCATGGCAATGCTCATGAAAGGTTTTCCTTGGGGGGAGCGACCGTGGCCGCATCATTGGCCGGCTCCGCTTTCAGGCTGATGCCTTGGCGGATCTCCTGTTCCAGGCGCTGCAAAGGCGCACTGTCGAGAGTGGGTAGCTCGACAGCGGGCAGTTCGATCTCCCGCTCCACCTGCCTGCGCAAGGTGTGCATGGCCCTGCGCGCCTGGCCCAGGCCGCGCCCGAGGGTGCGTGCAGCCACCGGCAGGCGCTCCGGGCCTAAAACCAATAGCGCGACGATGCCGACCAGCAGCAACTCGCTGAAGCCTACCTCGAACATCAGGGCTGACGGTCCGCTTGCGGTTGCTGCGTACCCTGACCGGTCAACGGGCACTGTTGCTGCACCTGCGTTTGCGCTGGGGGAGTGGCGTCAGTGTCACCGCCCATGGACTTGCGAAAACCCTGGATCGCCTCGCCCATATCGCTGCCCAGGCCCTTGAGGCGCTTGGTACCAAACAGCAGGAATACGATCAGCAGTACGATCACCAGTTGCCAGATTCCAATGCCACCCATTGCGACCACTCCTGTAAGGTCATGAAAAGGAAAGACAATCCTGCCTCGCGCAGATGACGTACACATGACGAACGGTCACTGCCATCTACCTGCAACACCGGGCGTGTTGACTGGCGTCTTTATTCGGCGACAGGGGCAGGCAAGGATGGGTGGCAGGCAACAGCAGGGCGCGGCCCTGCTGATGGTGATGGTTGTGCTGGCGATGCTGGCGGCGGGCATGGCCTGGCTGGTGGAAGATGGCCGACGCCAGGTCGATGATGTGCGTCTGTTGCACCAGCGGGTGCAGGCGCGCGCGATGGAGCAGGCCGGCCTGGCCTATGCCGAGCAGGCCCTGCGTGCCCCCAGCTGGCGGCTTAGCCCGCTGTTCTGGCAGGCCTTGCGCGGGCAGCCGTTGAACTACGATTTTGGCGCCGGCCAGGCGCAGTTGCGGGTGCGCGACCAGCACACCTGTTTCAACGTCAATGCGTTGCTCGGTGCTGACGGCGAGCGTGCTGCGCGCCAGTTGCGCTACCTGCTGGGCGACGACATGGCTGCCGAGCGCCTGGTCGATGCCCTGGCCGACTGGCTGGATGCCGACAGCGATGCCCGTCTGCAGGGCGCCGAGAGCGCCCAGTACCTGCGCCAGCAACCACCACGCCTGGCTGCCAACCAGCCGATGCTCGATACCAGCGAGCTGAATCTGCTACTGGAGCCGGACGCCAGCCGCCAGGGCCGTTACCCGATGCTGTGCGCCTTGCCGCAGACCACCGGCTGGCGGCTGAATGCCAATGCCCTGGGGCTGGAGCATCTGCCGTTGCTGGAGGCGCTGTATGAAGGGCGTTATCCACGCTCGTTGCTCAGCCGCATCATCAGCGGCCGGCCGGCGTCGGGGTATGTGGATGCAACTGCGCTACGCCAGGCCCTGGGGGCGGTGGATGACGAAACCTTCGAGCGCTTGAGCGAAGGGCTGCTGCTGAACAGCGGGTATTTCCTGTTGCAGCTGTCGTTCGCGGAGGAGGGGCGGGTGATACGCAGTGAGTTCCAGGTGGAGGCGCTGGGGGTGGTGCAATGGCATGCCCGGGTACCGGCGCAGCAGGTGCGGGTGCGCAGCCGCGAGCCGATGGTGTGGTAGGGCTTGAGATTGCCGGGGCTGCTTTGCGGCCCCTATGCCCAGAACGGTCAGACAGTCCCAATCTCGCCGCCATCAGTACGCTGGATCACCACAGTCACAGCCTGAAGCCTTTCCGTGGCCCATGTCGCGGAACTATTTTTCGCTGAGCAATACATCCTTGGAAGAGGCGCGTCACAAGACCACGGCGCTGCTCCAATTTGCTCGACAGCACCCTTGGATTGCAAAAGCTAATTCAATGGCGGTTGAAGCATTATGGTGCTATCGGAAATATACATTTCGAATGGCTGATGCAGTATCACTGATTAGGCGTCTATCGAGATAAGCTAGAGTTCCGAGCTCGGCGGTTACAGCGAGAGCCGTATTGGGTTCGCCAAAAATACTATTCGTTACACGGTCGGTAGTATAGGCCACTGCAAGTCCAGCGGCTGCATGGTTTAACTGTCTGACGGCCGCATTAGACAATGGTTCTAGTACTGTGGCACTATTAATGACTCTGTTTCCTATTCTCGCGGCAAACTCGATGTCACGGATATTTAGTGAAACGTGAAATGAATCCGGTGATGGTGCTTGTTCAGTGGTATGAATTCTTATATTAACGTTGGGGCTTTGTAAGGTTTGGTTTCCGGTGCGTAACTGTGGTCTATCTACAGAATATGTTGGAAGCTTACCGGCCAGCCAATTTACTCCCCGCTTCAACCATTGCCACCATTGTCCATTTGGGTCATGCCGATTGATGGGGTCGTTCTGGCAATAGCTGTATCCATTAGGTCCACCTTTACGGAACGGAGATTGATTATCACTCTGGAGAAATCGTCTTGATCTGGGACTATAGAATCGGCGTCCATTGCCAAGTGCATAACATTGCAGCATTGTATCGAGTCGCTGCCCGCTGAATGCGACAAGATGTGCTAATGGAGTTGTTTGGAGAAATCCATAGGGCGAATAGTTTTGTGGCAAACCTTCTGGAATACTGCGCAAAGCAGTGTTTGCATTGTCGGATTGCAGAATTTGGCTGGCTTTTTTCGAGGTGTCTAGTTCCGCTAGTGTAATGCCATTGGCCCACAATAGGCGACGTGGGCTGTCACTTGCTTCACAAGTCAATTGGTTATCTTGGAAAAAGAATTTTTTCTGTTTTGATTGGGGCGTTGCTGAACGCATGTGTGTGTTCCAAAGGGTTACAAGTGGTAAAAGTATTTTTCACAAGCTTGCGGATGTCTACTGGCAGATTTATCAGGTGGTTTGAATACACTGCTACTGGGCATGCGGTCCCGAGTAGAAATGTAACGGATGATTTTTCCGGGGCTGCTTTGCAGCCCATCGCGACACAAGGCCGCTCCTACAGGGGAATGCGATCCCTTGTAGGAGCGGCCTTGTGTCGCGATAGGGCCGCAAAAGCGGCCCCCGTGCGCAGATCAATCAGGCGGTGCCGATCTCCCCGCCATCGATACGCTGGATCACCACCGTCGCAGCCCGCGGCCTTACCGTGGCACCTGCCGGGGTGGCATCGGTGGCCTTGTCGGTATACGGCCAGTTCTCCGGGTGCTGGATGTTGACGAACAGCGTCTTGTTGTCCGGGGTAAAGGTAATGCCGGTCACCTCGCAGCCATTCGGCCCGACGAAGAAGCGGCGCAGGTCCACCTGGTTCTGCGCGTTCACCGGCACCTGCTTGCCACTGGCATCCACCAGATTGGTGGGGATCACTGCCAGCAGCTGGTCGTTGGTGTAGTCGGTCACGGTGCTCTCGCCGTTGTCGGTCTCGAACCACAACACGCCACGGCTATCGAAACTCATGCCGTCCGGGCTGGCGAACTGGTTCAGTTCGGTCAGGCCGGAGCGGTTGATGTCGGCCGTACCGGCAGCGTTGGCGCCGAACACGAAGATGTCCCAGGTGAAGCTCAGCTGGTCGTCGCTGTCGTGCCAGCGGATGATGTGGCCGTGACGGTTCGGGCCGCGCGGGTTGGCTGCATCGACCTTCTCCGGGGTGCGCGCGCTGTTGTTGGTCAGGGTCAGGTACACGTCGCCGTTCAGCGGGTTGACCGTGGTCCATTCCGGGCGGTCCATCGGCGTTGCGCCCACCGCATCGCCAGCACCACGGGTGTTGAGGATGATGCCCGGCAGGTCGCCATACAGCGCACCCAAGGTGCTGCCGCCAGTGGTCGCAGTGCCCACGTCCAGCAGCAGCCAAACGCCAGTGCCGTCGGCATTGAAGCGGGCCACGTACAGCTTGCCCTGGTCGAGGTACTTGGTGCCGGTGGCCAGGCGGTCGGCGGGGTTGGCGTCGGCGGCGTCCCACACAGCGGTGGACACCCACTTGTACAGGTACTCGTTGTTCGAATCGTCGCCCATGTACCACACCAGCGGTTTGCCCGTGACCGCCAGGCCCGGGCAGCAACCTTCGTGGCGGAAACGGCCCAGCGCGGTGCGCTTGGTGGCCAGTGTGGCGCTGTTGTACGGATCGATCTCGACGATGTAGCCGTAGGTGCTGGCTTCGTTGCGGTAGTCGTCGGTGGCGCTGGCGCCTTTGACGGTGACGTCGAAACGAGCGAATTCGTCGGCCACTTCGCTGCTGTCACCGGCTGCGGTTTCCCACTTGTACTGGCCGCTGGAGGTGCCCACGCCAATGCGGCGCTGGTCTTCAGGGCGGGTACCTTTGTTGACGAAGATGCCTGGCCAGTTCTCTTCACAGGTCAAGTAGGTACCCCAGGGGGTGTAGCCGTTGCCGCAGTTGTTGTTGGTGCCGCGGCAGTGGGTGCCGTCCGGCGAATACTTGGTCTTCACGTGATCAGTGCCGCGCAGGGGGCCGGTTATTTCCATGCGCGAGGCGGTAGTGAAACGGCGGTTGAGCGGGTCGTTGTCGACCACCTGCCAGCGGCCGCCGATTTTCTGCAGGCGCACCACGCCGGCACCATGGGCGTTGATTTCCTTGCGCACTTCCTCGACCGGGCGCTTGCCGTTCACATCGGTGGTCGGGCCGGCCGGGTGCAGGGCGGCGGTGTCGATGTACTCGAAGTTGATCGCCAGCAGGCCGTCTTCGGAGCTGCCGTTGATGGGGAAGAAGTGCATGCCGTCATGGTGCATGCCCATGGCGTTGGCCTGGTCGGTCGAGGTGTTGCTGCCCTCGGATTTCCACGGGTTGCCGTTGCTGTTGATCGGCGTGCCCCAGGGCGCCAGCACATAGGCGCTGTAACCGGCGGCTACCACGCAGGCGTCGGTGCGCGAGCCCGGAATGGACTGGAAGCCCAGTGCCAGTTTCGGCACTTCCGGCTCAGTCACGGGTGGCTCGGTGACCGGATCATCGTGATCGGAACCACCACCGTCGAAGCAGCCTGTCAGGCCGGTACCGGCAATCATGGCGATGGCGGCGCCCAGGCTGCCACGCATCACGCTGCGGCGGCTCAGGTAGGCGTCCATAACGCTGGCCATCGGCAGGTTGCCGCTTTGGTTCCGGTCCAGGTTGTCGCCGGTATCTCGACTCATCAGGGTGTCCTTATGTTGGCTGAGTTGGAGGAACCGCGACTTTAGTGCGCAAATATGATGATTCATTGGCAGAAATGTTAAAGGGGTTTTAAAACAACTCGCTCTTAGAAGCGTGCTCTACAGATCAATTTGGAATGGCTGTCGGATTTCTGCCATCAAACTGTAATGCCAACGCCGCAACATCCGGGGCCCTGAATGAACATGGATAAGGATGGCGGGTTCGATGGCAAGCAGTGTGCACAGGCGCGAAGTGATCAGCTGGATGGGTATCGGTGCCTTGGCACCGTTGCTCGGCGCCTGCTCCGCCTTTCCCGGCCAGCAGGGCGGTAATGCCAGCTTCGACCTGCTGTACGTGGCCGACACCCTCGATGCCCGCCAGCCTGGCCAGGCCGTGGTGCCGGCCACCCGCCTGGGGCCGGTCAGCCACCTGGGCCGCGCACCATGGATGACCGGCAGCAGTGCCAGCATCGCCTACCCGCAACTGGCGCCATTGCTCGATGCCAGCCAGGCTGCATCTGCCCAGCTGGGCGGCTATGCGGTGCTGGCGGCGTTGCTCGAGCAACTGCGCGGCGAGGCTGGGGCGGGCAACAGCCTGACCCTGGAAAACGGCCAGGGCTGGAATGGCAGTGGCCTGGCCTACCTGACCCAGGGCGAAAGCGGCCTGCAGGGCAGCCAGCTGCTGGGCAGCGAAGCGCGGGTCAGCAGCGACGAGCGCGTGCTGTGGCCACAGCGCAGCCCGGCGCTGTATCGCCAGGCTGGCACCGTTAGCCTGGG
Organism: Pseudomonas asiatica; assembly: GCF_040214835.1. Taxonomy (NCBI): domain Bacteria; kingdom Pseudomonadati; phylum Pseudomonadota; class Gammaproteobacteria; order Pseudomonadales; family Pseudomonadaceae; genus Pseudomonas; species Pseudomonas asiatica. The sequence continues at coordinate 1,150,114 of NZ_CP157874.1, forward strand.
CGCCGGGCTGGCAGACACACAACGCCGGGCTTTGGGCCTGGAAGCCTTGCACGTCTTTGAACGTGGCGGTGCACGTATTGCCGTGGTCGGCGTGACCGACCCCTACGCCCAGGACCAGAAAGCCTCCCTTAAACAGTGGTACCAGTCATTGCAGCCGGTGTTCGAACAAGCCCGGCGCGAGGCCGACCTGGTGGTGGCCATGGCCGATGTCGGTACCGGGCCGGGTCTGTGGCTGGCCGAGCGGGTGTCGCAGATCGACGTGCTGCTGTGCGCCCGCGGCCAGGACCTGTGGCCGGCGCCGGTCGAGGTGAGCCAGGCCAGCGGCCGCCGCGTGCCGGTGCTGTTCGCCGGTTGCCGGGGCAGCGGCGCCTTCCGCCTGCGCTGCCAGCGCGTGGCCGGGCTGTGGCAGTTCGACGGGCGTTTCTTCCCGGCCTTTGAGCAACACCTGGCACCGGCCGCGCAACAGCGAGTCGGGGCATTGCAGGCAGAATTGCGCCAGCAGCGCGCCGGCCACGCGGCCTGGCTCGATCAACCGCTGGCCCGCGCGCCCCAGGCGCTGTGGCGCCGCGATACCCGAGGCGGCAGCTGGGACCGCCTGCTGCATCAGGCCCTGGCCGACGACAGCAGAATGCCGGTGTTGCTGCCGGGCCTGCGTTACGACTACCCGCTGCCCGCCGGGGCGGCCATTACCCGCGAACACCTGATCAGCCTCACCGGTGGCTACCCGGCACCGGTGGTCGAAGCGCCGGCCCGGCAGGTCGAGCAAGTGTTGGAAAACGCCGCGGAGCAACTGTTCGGCGACCCGCTGCTGCTGGACAACAGCCAGGACCTGCCGCGCTGGCAGGGCCAGGCCTGGCGTGTCAGCTACAGCCCGCAAGGCAAGCGCATCAGTGGCCTGGAACCGGTGCAGGGCCTGTGCCGCACCTTTGGCCTGCAATTCGAAACCCAGGCCGGCGAGCCGCTGTGGCAACGGGTCGAAGCCTGGCTCGCCCGCCAGGCGAGCGACTGGCAACTGGCGCCGCTGCAACTGCCCGAAGTGCGCTACGTGCAGGGGCACCCGGGCTGGCACCCAAGGCAACTGGCCTCGTGATGCTCGCCTCGCGCCTGCTGACTGGCGCTGGCCTGACCCTGGCCGGCTGGCTGGCCGCCCAGTGCGTGCTGCAACTGGGCCGCCAGCCGCAACCGGCCACTGCGCCCGCCGCGCCCGACAAGCCGCTGCCTGGCTTGATGGTCGGCCATTGGCAGGTACCCGTCGACGACGGTGCCATTGCCATCACCCGCCTGCCATTGCAATACCTGGGTGGCCTCAAGGCCCAGCCGCTGGCCTCCAGCGTGGTGGTGCTGCGCTATGGCGAGCAGGTGCGCACCTTGGCCCGCGGCCAGCGCCTGGCGCCAGGGATCGTGCTGCAGGACATCGACAGCGATGGCCTGATTTTCAACAACCAGGGGCGGCGTGAACGCCTGCCCTGGCCGCCACGCCCCGCCGTGACCGGCTTCAAGCGGCAAGGATGAACGATGCCTGTTAGATATTGCGTGGCGGCCGCGCTGAGCCTGGCCCTGTCCATGGCCTGTGCTGAAGAGCCGGTGTTCGACGACAACGGCACGCCCATGTACGAGGTGAACTTCGTCGACACCGAACTGGGCGAGTTCATCGACAGCGTGTCGCGCATCACCGGCACCACCTTCATCGTCGACCCCCGCGTCAAGGGCAAGGTCACCGTGCGCACCGTCGACCTGCACGACGCCGATGCCATCTACGACATCTTCCTGGCCCAGCTGCGTGCCCAGGGCTACGCCACTGTCGACCTGCCCAACGGCAGCGTGAAGATCGTTCCCGACCAGGCCGCTCGCCTGGAGCCTGTGCCGGTGGAGGCGGGAGGGCAGCAGGGGGAAGGCAGCGACAGCGTGGCCACGCGGGTATTCAATGTGCGCAACGCCGCCAGCGAGCAGGTGCTGGGCATTCTCAAACCCCTGATCGACCCACGGGTCGGTGTGATCACACCTTATCCGGCGGCGCACCAGTTGGTAGTTACCGACTGGCGCAGCAACCTGGAACGTATCGCCAGCTTGCTGCGCCAGCTTGACCGCCCCCAGGACGCACCAGGCAGCGGCAGTACCCAGGTCATCTACCTGCGCCATGCCAATGCTGGCGAAGTGGTCAAGGTGTTGCGTGGGCTCAGCCAGGAAGGCATGGCGCCCTCTGAAGGTGCGGGCGAAGCAGAGGGCAAGGACAGGCCCGTAGTGCCTGTCGCCGGAGGCTCGGGCATCCGCCTGGAATACGAAGAAGGCACCAACGCCGTGGTCATGGTCGGCCCCGACAGCGAGCTGGCCGCCTACCGCGCCATCGTCGAGCAGCTGGACATCCGCCGTGCCCAGGTAGTGGTGGAAGCGATCATCGCCGAGGTATCCGACAGCAGCGCCCAGGAACTGGGCGTGCAGTGGCTGTTCGCTGACGAGAAGTTCGGTGCCGGCATCGTCAATTTCGGCAGCAACGGGGTAAACATCGCCAGCATCGCCGGGGCCGCTGCCAGTGGCGACAACGAGGCCCTTGGCGACCTGCTGTCCAGCACCACCGGCGCCATGGCGGGTATCGGCCATTTCGGCGGCGGCTTCAACTTCGCCATGCTGGTCAACGCGCTGAAGGGCAAGAGCGGCTTCAACCTGCTGTCCACGCCCACCCTGCTGACCCTGGACAACGCCGAGGCGTCGATCCTGGTCGGCCAGGAGGTGCCCTTCGTCACTGGATCGGTGACGCAGAACAACGCCAACCCGTACCAGACCATCGAGCGCAAGGAAGTTGGGGTGAAGCTGCGCATCAAGCCGCAGATCAACGTCGACAACAGCGTGCGCCTGGACATCGTCCAGGAAGTGTCGTCGATTGCCGACACTACGGCTGCCAGCGACGTGATCACCAACAAGCGCGAGATCAAGACCAAGGTCATGGTCGAGGACAACGGCCTGGTGATCCTCGGCGGCCTGATCAGCGACGAACTGAGCACCAGCGACCAGCGTGTGCCGCTGCTTGGCGATATCCCATACCTGGGCCGGCTGTTCCGCTCCGACGCCACCAAGAACACCAAGCAGAACCTGATGGTGTTCATCCGCCCGCGCATCCTGCGTGACGGGCCGAGCCTGGCCGGGCTCAGCGAAGACAAGTACCGCACCTTGCAGCAGACCACGCCGCTGCAGTTGCCCGACCTTGCGGATGCGCAAAACGCTACGCCGTTGCTGCAGGTGTTCCCCTCCAGCCGTGCACGGCTGGAAGGCGGTGACTGGTGATGCTGCCTTATCGCCAGGCACGGCAGAGCGGGGTGGCCATGGCCCCTGCGGAGCAGGGCTGGCAGCTATGGTTGCGGCACGACGCCGACAGCGCCCAATTGCAGGAGCTGCTGCGTGTGCACGGCCAGCCCAGCCTGCTCGAATACCTGGAGCCTGCACTGTTCGACGAACGCCTCGGCCAGCTGTACCAGGCCGGCGATGCTGCCACCGAGGCGCTGATCGAAGGCATCGGCGACCAGGTCGACCTGGACAGCCTGATGAGCGAAATGCCGCGCATCGAGGACCTGCTGGAAAGCGACGACGAAGCCCCGGTGATCCGCCTGATCAACGGCCTGTTCGGCCAGGCCCTGCGCCTGCGCGCTTCGGACATTCATATAGAAACCTTCGAGCAGAGCCTGGTGGTGCGCCTGCGGGTCGATGGCCACCTGCGCGAAGTGTTGCGCCCACCGCGTGCGCTGTCGGCCATGCTGGTGTCGCGGATCAAGGTCATGGCCCGTCTGGACATCGCCGAAAAGCGCCAGCCCCAGGATGGCCGTATCACCCTGCGTGCGGCGGGGCGCGAAGTGGATGTGCGGGTCTCGACGCTGCCCGGCATCCACGGCGAACGGGTGGTGATGCGCGTGCTCGACAAGCAGGCCAGCCTGCTGGCGCTGGGCAACCTGGGCATGCCGGCAGCGGTGTTGCAGGGCCTGCGCAGTTGCCTGGCGCGGCCCAACGGCATCGTGCTGTCCACGGGGCCTACCGGTTCGGGCAAGACCACTACCCTGTATGCCAGCCTCAACAGCCTCAACGACGGCAGCCGCAACATCCTCACTGTCGAGGACCCGGTGGAATACGCTATCGCCGGCATCGGCCAGACTGCGATCAACCCGCGTGCCGGGCTGACCTTTGCCAGCGGCCTGCGCGCCATCCTGCGCCAGGACCCGGACGTGATCATGCTCGGCGAAATCCGTGACCAGGAGACCGCGCAGATCGCCGTGCAGGCCAGCCTCACCGGCCACCTGGTGTTGTCCACGCTGCACACCAACAGTGCGGTGGGCGCGGTGACCCGCCTGCGCGACATGGGCATCGAACCGTTCCTGATCGCCTCGTGCCTGCGCGGCGTACTGGCCCAGCGCCTGGTGCGGCGCTTGTGCAGTTGCGCCGTCGCGCACCCGCTGCAGCCGGCGGAACGCGACCTGTGGCCCGAGCTGGCGGCGCTGGGCAGCAGCTACCACGCGGTGGGCTGCGAGCAATGCCAGGGCAGCGGGTATGTCGGGCGCCTGGGCCTGTATGAATTCATCGAGCTGGATGCCGGGCTGATCGGCCTGTTGTACGACGGCGCCAGTGAACTGGCCATGCAGACCTACCTGGCCGAGCGCCGGCAGAGCCTGGTGGCGATGGCCAGCGACTGCCTGGCCCGTGGCGAGACCAGCCTGGCCGAAGTACTGCGCGTGGTGCAGGGCTGAGCCATGCCGACCTATCGCTACCAGGCCGTCGACCTCGCCGGCAAGACCCACAAGGCCAGCTTGCAGGCCGACAGCGAACGCCATGCCCGCCAGTTGCTGCGTGAGCAGGGCCTGTTCGCCCGCCGCTTGCAGCGTCACGAAGCCGGCACCCGACAACCACGACGTCAGCGCCTGAGCCGCGCCCAGCTGTGCGAACTGACTCGGCAGCTGGCCACCCTGACCGGTGCTGGCATCCCTCTGGTCGACGCCCTGGCTACCCTGGAACGGCAACTGCGCCAGCCCGCCCTGCACAGTGTGCTGGTGGCCTTGCGCGGCTCGTTGGCCGAAGGCCTGGGCCTGGCCCGCAGCCTGGCGCGTCAGGGGGCACCGTTTACCGGCCTGTACTGCGCGCTGGTCGAGGCCGGCGAGCGCTCCGGGCGCCTGGCCCAGGTGCTGACCCGCCTCGCCGACCACCTGGAGCAGGTTCAACGACAGCAGCACAAGGCACGTACCGCGCTGATCTACCCCACCGTGTTGATGGGGGTGTCGCTTGCCGTGGTGGTAGGCCTGATGACCTTCGTCGTACCCAAGCTCACCGAACAATTCGCCCATGCCGGGCAGAGCCTGCCGCTCATTACATCGCTGCTGATCGGCCTGAGCCAAGGGTTGGTGCAGGCCGGGCCCTGGCTTTTGGGGCTGGCCCTGTTGCTCGGCGCGCTCGGCGGCTGGTTGCTGCGCAAGCCGCACTGGTGCCTGCGCCGCGACCAGCTGCTGCTACGCCTGCCACATATCGGCAGCCTGCTGCAGGTGCTGGAAAGCGCGCGCCTGGCACGCAGCCTGGCAATCCTCAGCGGCAGCGGCGTGGCCCTGCTCGAAGCCCTGCAAGTGGCCACCGAAACCGTCGGCAACCGGCGTATCCGGCTGGCCATGGAGCAGGTGCGCCAGCAGGTGCAGGGCGGCACCAGCTTGCATCGCGCGCTGGATGCCAGCCAGCAGTTCCCGCCGCTGCTGGTGAACATGGTCGGCAGCGGCGAGGCCAGCGGCACTTTGGCCGACATGCTCGAGCGCGTGGCCGACGACCAGGAGCGCGGCTTCGCCCGCCAGGTCGATACCGCCATGGCGCTGTTCGAACCCCTGATGATCCTGGTGATGGGCGCCGTGGTGCTGTTCATCGTGCTGGCGGTGCTGTTGCCGATCATGCAACTCAACCAGGGCCTGCAACTGTGACGACAAGGAGTACTGCCATGCAGCATCGACGTAACCGCCAGCGCGGTTTCACCCTCATGGAAATCATGGTGGTGATCTTCATCATCGGCCTGCTGATCGCCGTGGTCGCGCCCAGCGTGCTGGGCAACCAGGACAAGGCCATGAAGCAGAAAGTGATGGCCGACCTGGCCACCCTGGAGCAGGCGCTGGACATGTACCGCCTGGACAACCTGCGCTTCCCCAGTAGCGAGCAGGGCCTGGCCGCGCTGGTGAAAAAGCCGGCCCAGGAACCGCTGCCACGCGCCTGGCGCAGCGACGGCTACGTGCGCCGCCTGCCGGAAGACCCGTGGGGCACCCCGTACCAGTACCGCATGCCCGGCGAACATGGCCGGGTCGACGTGTACTCGCTGGGCGCCGACGGCCTGCCGGGCGGCGAAGGCCAGGATGCCGACCTGGGTAACTGGGAGCTGTAACGGGTGCGTCGTCAGCGGGGCTTCAGCCTGATCGAATTGCTGGTGGTGCTGGCCATCGCCGGGCTGATGACCGGATTGGCGGTGGCCGGGTTCGGCAACAGCCAGGCCAGAGTCGACCAGGCGCTGCAACGGCTGGCGAGCGAGACCCGGGCGCAGGCCGCGCTGGCCCGGCATGCCGGGCAGCTGCGCGGGCTGCGCTGGAATGGCCAGCGCCCGGAGTTCGTCCGGCGCGAGGGTAATGGATGGGTGGTCGAAGCAGTTGCCCTTGGTGACTGGCCCAAGGGGCTGCGCCCGGACTGGCCGGCCAGCCCACAGCCGCGCCTGTTGTTCACCCCGCATGGCTGGGCGCAACCGGGCGCCGTGCGTTGGCGCTGGGCCGATGGCAGCCAGCAATGGGCCTGGAGCCGCGATGGCCGCTTGCAGGTGGTGGTCGCCCCATGAAGCGGCATCAGCGTGGCTTTACCCTGCTGGAGGTGACCGTGGCCCTGGCGATCGCTGCGGTGCTGGCGGTGATCACCAGCCAGGTTTTGCGCCAGCGCCTGGCGGTGCAGGACAACCTGCAGCAACACCGCCTTGGCCTGCTATGCGCGCGAGAACTGCAAAACCGCTTTGCCGTCGAGCAGTACTGGCCGGCGGCAAACCAGGCTGGCGGTGAACTGAGCCAGGGCGGCCAGCGCTGCCACTGGCAACTGCAGCTGCGCCGCACCGGCGTACGCGACCTGCGCCGCGGCGAACTGCTGCTGTTCGCCGACCGCGACCAGCGCCTGCCGCTTGGCCAGTACACCGTATTCCTGGAACGGCCATGAGTTACAGAAACCGTGAAGCTTGCGCGGCCCCTGTGGGAGCGGGCATGCCCGCGAAGCCGGCGACTCGGTGTATGGCACCGGCTTCGCCGGTGTTCGCGGGTGAACCCGCTCCCACAGAGGCCCAGCTCCACCCCGCGCAGGTGCCTGCCCCTGGATCAGCAGTGAGTTACAGAGATCGTGAAGCTTGTGCGGTCCCTGTGGGAGCGGGCATGCCCGCGAAGCAGGCGACTCGGTGTATGGCACCGGCTTCGCCGGTGTTCGCGGGCGCGCCCGCTCCCACAGAGGCCCAGTTCCACCCCGCGCCGGTGCCTGCCCCTGGATCCGCCATGAGTTACAGAGATCGTGAAGCTTGCGCGGTCCCTGTGGGAGCGGGCATGCCCGCGAAGCAGGCGACTCGGTGGATGGCACCGGCTTCGCCGGTGTTCGCGGGCGCGCCCGCTCCCACAGAGACCCAGTTCCACCCCGCGCAGGTACCTGCCCCTGGATCAGCCGTGAGTGACAGAGGTCGTGAAGCTTGCGCGGTCCCTGTGGGAGCGGGTTTACCCGCGAAGCAGGCGACTCGGTGCATGGCACCGGCTTCGCCGGTGTTCGCGGGCGCGCCCGCTCCCACAGGGAGGGCGCATACCCGTCAGCCCGGGACCCAGCCCAGCAAGCACCGCCAGGCCGGCCTTACCCTGATCGAGCTGATGGTCGCCCTGGCACTTACTGCTGTGCTCGGCATCATGCTCGCCGCCCTGGTCAACGGCTGGCTCAAGGTTCGCGAGCGCCTGCAGGTCACCACGCAGGAAACCTCGGTGCTGGACTTTTGCCTGGCCTTGGAGCGTCGCTTCGATAGCCCGGTAATGCGCCGGGTCTACGACCAGCGCCTGCCTTTGGCCAGCCGCTGGCTGGACTGGCAACCGGCAAGCAACCAGTTGCTCTGGGTCGCCATCACCGGCATGCCGGAAGCCGAGGGCGGCTCGCGCCTGCAGCGCCAGCGCCTGCGCTTCGAGGCCCGCGAGCAGCGCCTGCTGCTGGAAAGCTCGGCCGATCTCTACGCCGCCGCCGCCCCACGCTGGGTCCAGCGCGAGCGGCTCGACCGGGTCAGCGCCATGAATGTTCTTTATTACCAGGGCGGCCGCTGGCTGGCCTGGCCTTCCGACCAACCTGCGCACCCCGGCCGTGGCGTGCGTCTGGAACTGCAGCGTGACGGAGCACCCTATGTCTGCACCTTCGCCCTCCCGTGGGGGCGCTCATGAAGTTTGAATGGCGGCGGCGCAGCCCGGCCCAGTCGTGGTTGTTGCTGCGACCAGGCGTTGTCTGGCACTGGGCGCTGGCCGAGGGCGGCCTTGTGCAACGCCAAGGGCAGGGCGAGCCCCCGGCGAACCTGCAGGCCCGTGTGGCGTTGATCCTGCCTGCCGAGGCCTGCAGCTACTTCCGCGTGCCGGCACCGCCGGGGCTCAAGCGTGAAGAATGGCCGTTGTTGCTCGAAGACCGATTGCTGCAGGCCATCGACGAGGTGACATGCGCCTGCCTGGCCCGCGAACCCGGCCATCTTCGGTTACTGGTAGTGGCCCGTCAGCAACTGGAGGACTGGCGCGGGCAGTGCGCCGAATGGGGCTTGCAGGTGGCACGTTGCTGGGCAGAACTACAGCTGCTGCCGCCCCCCGAGGCGGGCCATGCCTGGCAATGGCAGCGCACACCCGGCATGTATTTGTACAAAGGGCTGGCCGAAGACAGGCAGGAGCACTGGCTGGCCTGGCCGGATGCATTGGGCGAGGTGCCACGGCAACCGTGGGCGGAGCTGCAAAAGGTTCCGCTGAGCGGTGACTGGCCCAGTACGCTGGCACCGCTCGATTCATTGCCCGGCCTGTTCGAGCGTACCCGCAAGGTGCGCTCGCTGCCGGTGGTGTCCCGGCCGCAGCAACGGCTGCTCGCTGCCTGCCTGGTACTGGCTGCCGTCTGGGGCGGGCTGTGGTTGAGCAAGCAATGGGCCCAGGCGCAATTCTGGCGCAGTCAGGTCATCGCCGTGACTGGTGAGCAGGCCAGCCCCCGGCACGCCGCGCAGGCCCTCAAGCGCCTGCGCGAAAGTGAACTGCAACAGCAGCTGCGCACGCGCCAGCTCGAAGACCTGCAGACGGCGTTGCAGGCCTGGCTGCGTGACCACCCCGGCTGGCGCCTGCAAGCGGTGCGCTTCGATGGCCAGCGCTGGCACCTGCGGCTGGAGGGCGAGGGCGGTGCGCCGCCATGGAGCGACATGGCGACAGCCGCCGGGGCCTCGGTCCAGGTGCAGGACGGCCAAGTGGTGTTCGACCTGGGAGCAGCCTCATGAACCGGGACTGGATACAGCGTCATCGCTTGAAGTTCGCCTGGGCACTGATTGCCCTGTTGCTGGCCTTCCTGGCCCTGCGCACAGGCCTTGCGCAATGGCGCGAGCTCAGCCAGTGGCGGGGGCTGGCCGAACAGGCCGCCAGCCTTCAAGGCGGCCCGGAGTTGAACCTGGAGCGGCTCCGACAGTCGGCCCAGGCGCGGCAGATCGAACTGGCCGAGGTCGATGCGCAGGGCAAGACCTGGCAACTGCGTGGGCAGTTGGCCGACGAGCGAGTGCTGCAGGGCTGGTTGCAGACCCTGCGTGCAGAAGGCGTACAGCCATTGCAGTGGGGGCTGGAACAGCATGAAAAGGGTTTGCGCTTCGACCTGGTGGTGCGGCCATGAGCCGAAGAAGTGTGGCGTGGGTGCTGCTGGTTTTCGCCGTGACATTGCTGGTGGAACTGCCGGCCAGTTGGGTGGTGCGCGGGATAGGACTGCCAGCGCGTGAGGTCAGCGGCAGCCTGTGGCAAGGCCAGGCGCAGCAACTGGGGCCGGTCGGGCCATTGCGTTGGGCGGTGCAGCCCTGGCGCTTGCAGGCGAAAGCGCAGCTGGGCTTCCAGGGCCAGGCCTGGCAGTTGCGCGCCGATGGCTGGCCATGGCGCTGGCGGCTGGAGGCGACGGCCATGGGGGCCCAGGCGACGGTGGCGACGGATTACCGCTTGGCCGGCCAGTGGCAGGGCACATTGCGGGTGCAGGGGGCAGGGCGGCAATGCCGTGCCAGCGAAGGCCGCATGACGGTAACCGACCTTGCCCTGAGCGAGCCCTGGTCACTGGGCTTGGGGCAGGGCTGGCTGGAAATGGATTGCCGCAGCGGCTGGCATCTGCGCGGGCAGCTGGCGCAGCAGGGGCAGCATCAGTTGGCCGTGGATGCCGACCTGCCCGCGCGCCGGGCGCAGGTGGTGGTCGAGTTGCAGCCGGAGGCGGCGCTGACGCCTTTGCTGCGTGGGGTGCAGTGGCTTGGGCCGCAGGCGCTGGCAGGGCAGCGAGACTTGCGCTGGTAGACTGATGTTATCGCCGGCCAGCTGGCTCGGCGTGTGTAGGAGCGGCCTTGTGTCGCGAAAGGGCTGCAAAGCAGCCCCCGGGTTTCAGCGCATATGCACAAATTGCTGGGGCTGCTTTGCAGCCCTTTCGCGACACAAGGCCGCTCCTACAACCAATCAACTGTCTGGCCCAAATGCTAAAAGAGGGCACGAAGCCCGTGCCCTCCAGAGCGGCGCCTGCTTCAGTTTTTCTTGCCCTGCACACTCGAAGCCCACTGCTCATTGCGATTGTGCCCACTGGTCCTCAACAACCCCAGGTCCAGTGCATTTTCCCCATCCGCCGCACCCTTGCCCTTGGCCAGCTCGGCCACCGCCGTGCCCAGGTCCACCGGTGAGTTGGACGCATCGATCGACACATCCCGGCGATAGTCGTTACCGCTCAGTGTTTCGCGGGTAACCGAGTTGGCGTCGAGCACCACATCGCCTTTGGCCGACTGCAAGCGTGCCCCCACCAGGTGAGCGTTGCCACCAACCTGCAGGTCGATACCGTCGCTGCCTTTGAGCGTGGTCTGCTGGCCTACGCTGTCACGCTGCGCGTGCGACACGTCGAGGCTGAAGGTGGGCGAGAGCCCCGGGTCTGCCTTGCTCAGGGCGGAGCCAGCTTTTTCATTCACCTTGCTCCCCAGCGGCCCTGCCACCGAAGTGGCCGCGTTGACGTAGCCTCGCGGGTTTTTCTCCTGGCTCAGCCGGGCATCGCCTTTCACGCTCAGGGTATTGACGTTGTCCTTGCGGCTGGCGATGCGCAGGTCGCCGTCGATCACTCCATCGATACGCCCCGTCTCCAGGGTGACGCCTTCGAGGCGGGTATCGCCACGGCTTTGCAGGTCGATGCGCTCGGCGCGCAGGTCGCTGGCGTTCCAGGTGAGGTTGTCGCGCTTGTCGAGCTCCACCTTGAGGCGGCCATGCAGGCCGCGGGTGTCGAGCGCGCCCTTGGCCATGTCGAAGCCGGCGCCGGCGGTGATGTCGAGGTTGTCACGTCGCTCCTGGCTGGAGGACGCTTCCACCAGCATGCCGCCATTCGATGCGTCGAGGGTTATCTGTTCGGCCGAGGCCTGCAGGCCTTCAAGGTGCAGGGCGATATCCTCGCGGGCGCTGCTGCCCAGGGTCACTGTGCCGTTGCTGGCGAACAGGGCATTCACCGCCTGGCGTGCCTCTTCGTCCTGCTTGCCGTGGCTGAAGTGGCCGCCGATGGCACCGCCCTTGGTGTTGCCAGCCTTGACCGCCAGCTCCACGCCGCCGCCCATCTTGGCGCCGGTAGCGTTCTGGGTATCGCTGGCTGCCTTGACCTGCAGCCGACCGCCGCTTTGCAGTTGAATGTCGCCGGTCTTGGCCTCACGGCTGCCAATGCGGGTGCCTTCGAGCAACAGGTCGCCGCCACTGCTCAGCTGTACCTGGCCCTTGGCGTCGATCTGCGCCACCTGGGCCTTGCGCTGTGTGCTCTGGTTCTGGCCGTGGTCGAGGTAGCCCCGGCCATCGACGCCGGTGCTGCCCGGGCGGTTGCCGACCTTGGCCCAGGCATTGCCGTCGAGCTGGCGTGACTGCTGTTCGGTCTGGTCGTTTGCCTGTGGCAATGTCAGCGAACCGGCACTGCTGATGACCACGCTGCCTTCACCGCCATCGATGCGCGTCCCTTCATAATGGCCAGAGCTGCCCAGTTGCACCTGGATGCCCTGTTGCCCATACAGGCTGCCGGGTACGGCGCTGCTGGTGCTGTCCTTCTTGTCCAGCGAGCCGCCTTTGCCGGCGGCGCGTGCATTCAGGTCTTCACCGGTGCTGGTGTCCAGGCGCACATCGCCGCCGTAGGCCAGGCGTTGCACGGTATTTTCCTGGGTGTTCTCGGCCGCCTGCATCTGGTGTTGTCGGGCCTCGATCTGCAGCTTGCCGGCGTTGGCGCGCCACGCGGTGCCCTGGTCGGTGATGTTGTCGGCCTTGACTTCGACCTTGGCCCCGGACAACTCGCTCACCTGGGCAAAGCCGCGGCGCTGGTTTTCCAGGCGTTTGAGGTGTTCCACGGTCATGTCGGCGCCAACGCTGGGCGGCGCCATGGCGTCTTCGGGGGAGGCTTGCTGGAAGCGGGCGGCTTCTTCGCCCAGCACCAGGCGTTCGATGGGGCGGGTAAGGTCGCGGTACTCGACACTGGCGCCGAGGCTGCCCGACCAGTCGTCACGGCTTTGTTCACGTTCCTCGGTATCCTGCACCGCGCGGTTGTCGATGCGTTTGGCCGTCACCTGCAGGGTGTTGCCGGCCTTGACGCGTGCGGCCTCTGTGACCAGTTCATCGCCGTTCAGCTTCAGGTCGCCGCTGGCCTGCAATGTGCTGCGTTGCACCTTGCTGTCGCGTTCGGTCTGCACCTGGCGGTTGTGATGGCCTTCGAACAAGCTGCCCAGCCGGTCGATGCCACCGGTCACCGTCAGGCCGCCGCCACTGTTGGTGGTGCTGGTGGTTTTGTCGCGGTCGTTGCGGGTTGCCCCCAGGGTCACCTTTTGGGCCTGCACATCGAGGTCGCCAGCGGCGGCCTTCGCCGTGGAACCGTTGACTTGCAGGTGAGCCCCGCTGCCAAGGCTCACCGAAGCGCCCTCTAGCTCACTGGCAACCTGGCTGGTGGTGCGCTGCTTGCTGCTGGTGGTGGCGACGTCATAGGCAATGCCGGCCGAATACTGGCGGGACTCGGGCTTGCCATCCTCGGCCTCCTGGGTCTGCTTGGCGCTGGCGCTGAAGCCGCGTTGCTGGTTACGGGTTTCGCGCTCGTCAACCGCTTGCGCGCTGGTAATCAGCAGGTCGCCCTTGGCCTCTACCTGCAGGTGCCCGCCCGCTGCGACCTTGGCGCCCTGGATGCGCATTTCCTCGGCGCTGGCCAGGCGCAGATTGGTGGCCGAGCTGACGTCGCTGGTAAGTACCTGTTGCGTACGCTCGGTGTTCTCGTGGTCGCTGCCAATCAGGCCGAACAGCTTGCTGTCGCTGGTCCGGTCGGTGGAGGTGGTGCGGCCATGGTCGGCTTCGATGGCCAGTGCACCTTTCGTGCTGTAGAGCACCGCGTCCTCCTTGCCGTGCACGGTACTGCCCTTGACGGCCACCTGGTCAGCTACCACGGCCAGCTTGCCATCTGCCGTGACACTGCTGCCGGCAACGGCCTGGCCTTCGCTGTCGTTACCCTTGCGGTCGCCAAAGAAGGTGCCCGATACCAGGTCGCCACGATAGTCGCGCCGGGTACCGCGCTCCTGCAGCGCGGTGGTACCGATGGTTGCGTCCTTGGCCTCGATCGCCATGTCGCCGCGGCTGTGCAGGCTGCTGCCCTTCACATCGACGGTATTCTTGGCCTTCAGCGTCATGCGCTGGGCCTGGAGCGCACTGCCTTGCGCGGTTTCCTTGTATTGGTCGGTATCGCTGTCACCGCGCCACAAGTCCTTGCGGTGGCGAACCTGCTCTTCGGTGTGCTGGCTGTCGATGCCGGCAGCGATGGCCAGGTTGGCGCCGCTGTCGAGGGTCAGCTCATTGCCAGCATCCACCTTGGCAGCCACCAGGCGCATGTCGTCAGCGGATTGCAGCAGCACGCCGTCCTTGCCTTGCAAGCTGCTGCCCTGTTGCTGCTGCTGGGTGGTGGTGGTTTCGCGGTTGTAGGTTTCGCGGGTGACGAACAGGAACTTCTTGTTCCAGCTGTCGCTGTCGCGCTCGATGTTCTCGCGGGTCGTGGCATCCAGCGTGAGCTTCTTGCCCGCCTTGGCCTCGATTCGCCGAGCTTGCCCATCGACGGTTTCGAGTGTCAGGTCATCGGCAGCAGTCAGCCGCAGATCGCCCTGTTCGCTGTGCAGTTCGATGGGGCTGTCGGCCTTGCCGCTGACCTGCAGGGCGCCGGCCGACTGGATGTCGACCCCGTCGATACCCAGCAGCTGCGATGCCCCCACACGCACACCGGCACCTTCTGCGGTGCTCACCACGCGAATGCGCCCGGCGCGCATGGCGCCGAACAGGCTGGCATCGATGCTGGACGGGGTGCCGGGCAGGTGTTCGACAATTTCGCCGCTGGTGCTGTCGATGCGGTTGCGACCGACGGTGATATCGATGGAGTTGCGCGCCATCAGCAGCCCTTTGCCGTCCACGCGCGGGGCGATCAGATCGAGGGCGCCGTTGGGGTTGCGCTGGCCGCCCTCAAGCACTTGCAGGGTACCGCTGGCGTTCAGCGTGTCGAGGTACTTCAGTTGCTGGCCGTCGAACTCGGGGCTGCCCACCACGAAGCCGGCGCGTGTGGTGTTGATGAAACTGCCGCCGTTGAGGGTGATGCCATTGGGGTTGGCCAGGATGTAGTCGGCCGGGCGGCCGAAGATTTCCTGCGGCCCTTCGATCAGCGAGGCGTTGCGGCTGACCACCTCGTTGAGGATGGTCGAGGCGGCCTGGCCCTGGAATTGCGGGTTGGCCGCCAGGGCGCCGGCCAGCTCCGACTGCCCGGCCTGGGTGGCATTGTTCAGCACTACCCCGGAGCGGTCGACGTTGTAGTCGAGGAACTGGTTGTGCGACAGCCCTTTGGCGTTTGGCGCGACAATATCGATGACCGGGACGCCGTGGCCGTCGTTGATGACCGGTGTACCGCCGGGGCCGCTGGTTGCTGTCAGGCCGCCCTGGGCCAGTGCGGCGCCGGGCCCGAGCAGGGCGAGGAAGATGGCCCAGCGCAAGGTATCTGGGCGGGAAGACGACTGCGAGAGTGTTTGCATGTTCTCGTTCTCTTTGTTGTGGGTGAATCAGATGTTCAGGGCCAGTTCCACTACCCAGAAGCCAGGTTCCAGCAGCGGACGGGGCAGGTCGCTGGCGTACAGCGCGCGTTGGTAGCCCAGGCGCAGGTGGCTGCCGGGCAGGCTCAGTTCGGCACCGGCGGTGGCCCCGGCAAGGCGTTGTGAAGGCTTGCCTTCGGCAGTGCGGGTCCAGCCCAGGTCCAGGCCGATGTAGGGGCGTACTTGCAGGGGAGCGGTCCAGCCCTCCGGCAGCGGCTGACTGACGGTGTTGCGCCAGGCGGCGCTGCTGGCACCGGAGTAGGTACGCAGGCGAAACCCGCGCACGGCCGAATCGTCGCTGACCAGCAACTGCTCGACGGCGGGTAGTGGGTCACTGCTGTATTGCAGACTCAGCTCGCTCTGCCAGCGCCATGGGCGGCTGGCCGGGCCCTGGCGCAGGTGCAGCAGGTTGGCGCGGTACTTGCGAAAATCCGGGCGCAGGCGTTCCGCCCCCAGCGGTGAGCGGTCAGCGCCGAAGGCGTCGATACCCTGGGCGACACCGAGGTAGCCATTCCACAGGCCTCCCTGGAGCCAAAGCAGGTTGATACCCGCCTCCACGGAGACCAGGGTGGGGCTCTGCTGGACGATCACCGCGCCAGCGCTGCGGTTGACCATTTGCTTGCGGTCCAGCCGGGCGCTGGCGCTGAGCATGCCTTGCTGGTTGCGCCACAGTACCCGCTCGACGCTCAAGCCCTGGTAGCTGCTGCTGCCGTCGGTTACCTGGCGGCTGTGGGGGAGCGGCGCCTCGTAACGCAGTTCGCTGGCGCTGAGCGCGAAGGTCCAGGCGCCGTAGGGGATGCTGTAGTACAGCGAGATGCCTTGGCTTTGCCCGGGCGCATCGAGCACCGTGCGGTTCAGCGACAGGCGCAGGTCATCATTTAGGCCCAGCGGGCTGTCCAGGCCGAAGCCGAGGTTCAGGCGATGACGCCCGGTCAGGTCGCTGCCGCGGTTGTCGAAGCGGCTGTCCAGGTGCCCGCGCGAGGCCACCTTGCGCGGCTGCACGACAACCCGGGTGCCGCCGTGCAGTTCGCCGGGCAGCAATTCTGCTGACAGGTCATAAGCGCGAAGGCGATTGAGCTGGTCGAGGCCTTGCTCCAGGGCTGGCAGGTACAGTGGCTGCCCGAGCAGGCCGGGAAAGGCGCCGGGGAGGGACAGGGGCAATTCAGGGCCGGCCATTTCGATGGACTCGACGAACCCCTCGACGATGACCAGGTTCAGCGGTGCGCCGTCTTGTGGCGGTTGCTGCAGGTAAGGCCGGCTGGTGGGGTATCCGGCTTGTACATAGCGCTGGGTTATGGCTTTCAGCAGCCCGTTGATTTCCGCAATGCCCATGCACGGGGTAATGAACCTGCGAAGGGTTGGCGTTAGCGCCGAGTCGGAAAGCTTGCGGTTGCCGGCCACGCGTACGCCGGTGATGGCCCAGCAGCGCTGGTCGTGCGGGAGGGGGGCGGTGGTGTCGTGGCTTTCAGCCGGGGCGGGCTGGCGCTGCCAGCGTTCCAGCCGCTGTTGCTGTTCCAGCTGTTGCAGCCCGCGCTGCTGATCGCGCAGTTGCTGGCTGGCGGGGTCGTCGGCCAGCGCCTGGGGCGCGGCCAGCAAACCGGACAGGCAGCAGGTGAGCGCCCAGCAGGTGGCGCGGTGAATGTGGAACGGCATTGAAGCACCCCGCAAATGATGTACGGATTTCGTACTCGTCTGCGTGGATGCTAAAAATTAAGGGGTTCGCCTGGATGCAGTACCCGGCCTAAGCGCTTGTAAGGCGCGTTCTTGCCTGGAGGTGGGAAGCTTCCTACAGCATCAGTTGAAAGGCCCGCTATCAGGGCCGAATTTCGATCAACGTGCCATCCCGCACCAGGTCCCACACTTCCTGCATGTCGCGGTTACGCATGGCAATACAGCCGTCCGTCCAGTCCAGGGTGTGGAAGTACCACTCTGGATACTCGTCGTTGATCGGCGTGCCATGGATCATGATCATGCTGCCGGCGCTCACCCCTTCGCGGGTGGCACGGGCGGCATCGGTGATGTTCGGGTAATTGATGTGCATGGCCAGGTTGAAGCGGTCGCTCTGCTTGCGCCAGTCCAGCCAGTACAGGCCCTCGGGGGTTTTCTTGTCGCCTTCGCGCTCCTTGGCGCCTTTTGGCTGCTTGCCCAGCGAGATACGGTAGGTTTTCAGCGGTTCGCCACGGCTGATCAGCTGCAGGCGGCGCTCGGACTTGATCACCAGTACCTTGTCGATCAGCGGTTGCATGGCCTGCTGCGAAGGCGATGGGGTTTGCGCTGCCGGCTGGGGCTTGCGGATGATGGTCTCGGTGAAGGCCGCCTGGGACACCGAGGTAACGCAAAGGCAGAAAAGGGCAAGCAACCAGCGCATGTAACGGTATCCCTGAAGGCTTCTAGGTAATGGGCGAGACGTTCATCGGCGGCAGGTATTCATGGCCTATGGGGTAGTGCTGCCCGATGCGATCGCGATAGTAGCATTCTAGTGTGCGAGTGACGGTGCGGAAAGCCAGCTCGCCCCACGGTATCTCATGTTCCTCGAACAGCCGCACCTCCAGGCTTTCTACACCGACAGCGAAATCAAGGTCCGCCAGCTCGGCGCGGAAGAACACATGCACCTGGTTGATGTGTGGCAGGTCGAACAGCTGGTACAGGCTCATGCTGCCGACCCGGGCGCAGGCCTCCTCGACGGTTTCGCGACGGGCGGCCTGATCGAGGGTTTCGCCGTTCTCCATGAAACCGGCAGGCAGGGTCCAGAAACCGCGGCGTGGCTCGATGGCGCGCCGGCACAGCAGCACCTGGCTGCCCCAGGTCGGCAACACGCCGGCGACGATGTTGGGGTTCTGGTAGTGGATGGTCTGGCAAACCTCGCAGACATACCGAAGGCGGCTGTCGCCCTCGGGGATCCGCTGAGTGACCGGCTGGCCGCACGCGCTGCAGAATTTCATGTGTCGTTCCTTTTGCTCTGGGCTATCTTGGCGCGCCGGCCGTGCTGCCGCAAGCGCACGGGGCTTGGGTGCTTCGCGCCTTTGGTGCATCATGCAAGGCAGGTCTTGGATACGAGCGTGCGCAATGCTGGACGAGCTACTTCGCCGAATGAGCAACCACCAACCCGCATCACTGGAAACCGACCGGCGGTTCCCCGAAGCGGCGGTCCTCTTGCCCATTACCCGCAGCGAAGCGCCCGAACTGGTCCTGACCCTGCGCGCCAAGGGCCTGTCCACCCACGGCGGCGAAGTGGCCTTTCCCGGTGGCCGCCGCGACCCGGAAGACCCGGACCTGGTGTTCACCGCGCTGCGTGAAGCGGAAGAAGAAATCGGCCTGCCGCCAGGCCTGGTGGAAGTGATCGGCCCACTCAGCCCGCTGATTTCGCTGCACGGCCTGAAAGTGACGCCATTCGTCGGGCTTATCCCCGATTTTGTCGAATACCGTGCCAATGATGCCGAGATCGCGGCAGTATTCACCGTGCCGCTGGAATTCTTCCGCCAGGACCCGCGCGACCATACCCACCGTATCGATTACCAGGGGCGCAGCTGGTATGTGCCCAGCTATCGCTATGGCGAATACAAGATCTGGGGGTTGTCGGCGATCATGATCGTCGAACTGGTCAACCTGCTGTTCGATGCCGGCATCAGCCTGCACCAACCCCCTGAGCGTTACATCGAAAACTGAGCGGGGCCCAACCCCGTCGTCTGCGTTGCAGCCTGAGGAGCAAGCATGAAATACCGCCTGGGCGACCTGCGGGTCGAGAGCCACCCTACCAGTTGGGCCGCACCCAACGCCACGCTGATCGGCAAGGTGCGCCTGCAGGCCGATGCCAGCGTGTGGTTTGGTGCGGTGCTGCGCGGGGACAACGAGCTGATCGACATTGGCGAGGGCAGCAACGTGCAGGATGGCACGGTGATGCACACCGACATGGGCTCGCCGCTGACCCTGGGCAAGGGCGTGACCGTTGGCCACAACGCCATGCTGCATGGTTGCACGGTGGGCGACTACAGCCTGGTCGGTATCAACGCGGTCATCCTCAATGGCGCGCGCATCGGCAAGCATTGCATCATCGGCGCCAATGCGCTGATTGCAGAAGGCAAGGAGATCCCTGACGGTTCGCTGGTGATGGGCTCGCCGGGCAAGGTGGTGCGCGAGCTGACCGAACAGCAGAAGCGCATGCTCGAAGCCAGTGCCGCGCATTACGTGCACAATGCCCAGCGTTATGCACGGGAGTTGGTGGTTGACGATGAGTGATGTGGTGGAGCGGCCGGTGGCCTCGCCGTGCGTGAGTATCTGTGCGTTGGACGAGCAGGATATCTGCACAGGTTGCCAGCGGACCGTCGCCGAGATCGGCCGCTGGGGGCGGATGGACAACGACGAGCGTAGGGCGGTGCTCAAACTTTGCCATGAAAGGGCAGTAGAGGCCGGCCTCATCCTGTAGGGCTGACTCGCCCCCCCTGTGGGAGCGGGTTCACCCGCGAACACCGGCGCAGCCGGTGCCATCCACCGTGTTGGATTCTTCGCGGGTGAACCCGCTCCCACAGGCTGCGCGTAGCCCTCGAACCTGATGCTGTACCTTTGAGAGCGGGTTTACCCGCGAACCAGCCAGCGGTAATCTGTGCGGCTTGCCCACAGACTACCCGCCATGTTCTATCTGATTGCCTACATCAGCAGCGTAGTGCTGATCAACTACGCCTTCTCCAGCGCGCCACACCTGGACATCATCTGGTCCGCCTGGGGCGGCCTGGTGTTCATCCTGCGCGACATGGTGCAGACCCGCTTCGGCCATGGCGCCCTGGTCGCCATGCTGGCAGCACTGGTGCTGTCCTATGTCACCTCGGAGCCGGCCATCGCCCTGGCCAGCGCCACCGCGTTCTTCATTTCCGAACTGATCGACTGGCTGGTGTTCAGCATCACCCGCCGGCCGCTGCGCGACCGCTTGTGGCTGAGTTCGGCGCTGAGCATCCCGGTGGACACCTTCATCTTCTTCGGCATGATCGGCGCCCTGACCCCAGCCGTGATCGGCACCGCCATGGCCTCGAAATTCGCCGGTGTCACCGCCGTGTGGCTGGCCATGGCATTTCGCGCCCGGCGGGCCGCCGTGGCGGGTTGATGGTGTAGAATAGCGGTCCTTTTTCAGCGGGCGGCGCCAAGCCTGGTGCGGCCCCGGACGCCTTCGAGGACCTGAAATGACCCGTATCGGAACCCCCTTGTCGCCCACCGCGACCCGTGTACTGCTCTGCGGCTGTGGCGAGCTGGGCAAGGAAGTGGTGATCGAGCTGCAGCGCCTGGGCGTCGAAGTGATCGCCGTCGATCGCTACGCCAATGCCCCGGCAATGCAGGTGGCGCACCGCAGCCACGTGGTCAACATGCTCGATGGCGTGGCCCTGCGCGCGGTGATCGAGGCCGAGAAGCCGCACTACATTGTCCCTGAAATCGAAGCCATCGCCACCGCCACCTTGGTCGAGCTGGAGAACGAAGGTTTCAACGTGGTGCCGACCGCCCGCGCCACCCAGCTCACCATGAACCGTGAAGGCATCCGCCGCCTGGCCGCCGAAGAGCTGGACCTGCCAACCTCGCCGTACCACTTCGCCGACACCTACGAAGACTACGCCAAGGCCGTGGCCGATGTTGGCTACCCATGCGTGGTCAAACCGGTAATGAGCTCGTCGGGCAAGGGCCAGAGCCTGCTGCGCAGCGATGCCGACCTGCAGAAGTCGTGGGACTACGCCCAGGAAGGCGGCCGCGCCGGCAAAGGCCGGGTCATCGTCGAGGGCTTCATCGACTTCGAATACGAAATTACCCTGCTGACCGTGCGCCACGTTGGCGGCACCACCTTCCTCGAGCCAGTCGGCCACCGCCAGGAGAAGGGCGACTACCAGGAATCGTGGCAGCCGCAGGCCATGAGCCCGAAGGCGCTGGCCGAGTCGCAGCGGGTGGCCAAGGCGGTCACCGATGCCCTGGGCGGTCGTGGCCTGTTTGGCGTGGAACTGTTCGTGAAGGGCGACCAGGTGTGGTTCAGCGAAGTCTCGCCACGCCCGCATGACACCGGCCTGGTGACCCTGATTTCCCAGGACCTGTCGCAGTTTGCCCTGCATGCCCGGGCCATTCTTGGCCTGCCGATTCCGGTAGTGCGCCAGTTCGGCCCTTCGGCTTCGGCGGTGATCTTGCCCGAGGGGCAGTCGCAGCAGACCAGCTTTGCCAACCTGGGTGCGGCGCTGAGCGAGCCGGATACCGCCATTCGCCTGTTCGGCAAGCCGGAAATAAACGGGACCCGTCGCATGGGCGTGTGCCTGGCGCGTGACGAGTCGGTCGAAGCGGCGCGTGCCAAGGCGACCCGTGCTTCGCAGGCGGTCAAGGTCGAGTTCTGATCCGATTGGGGCCGCAACGCGGCCCCAATTACTTACAGCTGCGTATTGCGGGTCTCTTTCAGGCACAGCACGGCAATCAAGCTGATCACCGCCGCCACCGACACATAACCTCCCACCCAGCTCAACCCACCCATGCTCACCAGCTTCTGGGCAAAGAACGGTGCCGCCGATGCGCCGACGATGCCGCCCAGGTTGTATGCCGCCGAAGCGCCGGTATAACGCACGTGGGTCGGGAACAGTTCAGGCAGCAGTGCCCCCATCGGCGCAAAGGTCACGCCCATCAGGAACAGTTCGATGGCCAGGAACAGCGCCACACCTGCGGTCGACCCCGAAGTCAGCAGCGGCTCCATGGTAAAGCCCGAGGCCACTGCCAGCAGGCCGCCGACGATCAGCACCGGTTTGCGCCCGTAGCGGTCGCTGAGCCAGGCCGACAGTGGTGTGGCCAGGGCCATGAACACTACCGCGAAGCACAGCAGGCCAAGGAACGTCTCGCGGCTGTAGCCCAGCGTGGTCACGCCATAGCTCAGCGAGAACACCGTGGAGATGTAGAACAGCGCGTAGCACACCACCATCGCCGCTGCGCCCAGCAGGGTCGGCAGCCAGTATCTGGAAAACAGGTCGACCACCGGCATTTTCACCCGCTCGTGGCGGGCGACGGCCTTGGCGAATACCGGGCTTTCTTCAAGCTTCAGGCGCACATACAGGCCCACCAGTACCAGCGCGGCGCTGAGCAGGAACGGAATGCGCCAGCCCCACTCGCGGAACTGCTCGTCGCTGAGCACCAGGGCCAGGGTCAGGAACAGGCCGTTGGCGGCCAAAAAGCCGATCGACGGGCCCAGCTGCGGGAACATGCCGAACCAGGCGCGCTTGCCTTCGGGCGCGTTCTCGGTGGCCAGCAAGGCCGCGCCACCCCATTCGCCACCCAGGCCCAGGCCTTGGCCAAAGCGCAACAGGCAGAGGATGATCGGCGCCCATACACCAATGCTGTCGTAGCCTGGCAGCACGCCGATGGCCGTGGTGGACACGCCCATCAGCAGCAGCGAGGCGACCAGGGTCGACTTGCGGCCGATACGGTCGCCAAAGTGGCCGAACAGTGCCGAGCCCAGCGGGCGCGCCAGGAAGGCGATACCGAAGGTGAGGAAGGCCGCCAGCATCTGCGCGGTGCCTGACCCGGACGGGAAGAACACCGGGCCGATCACCAGGGCGGCGGCAGTGGCGTAGACGTAGAAATCGTAGAACTCGATGGCGGTGCCGATGAAGCTGGCGGTGGCTACCCGCGCGGGCGAGTTGACCGGTGCGGCAGGCGCTTCGGCATAGGTGCTGCTGGTTGTCATTGAATAGGTCCCTGACAGTCTGGTCCGGCTCCATTGGGATAAGCCCCGCGGCGTGCAATGCAAAAGGGCAGGCACGGTGGCGCGGGCGCCGGAGCGTTTTGTTGTTGTGTGCGCCCGACTGACGATAGCCCAAGGGGGATAGGGGCGGGGGCGGGGGCGGGCACTGTTCGGGGTGTTGAAGCAGGACCGCAGGGCGTGTCAGTGGAGCGGACTGGCCGTGGAGCGCCGGGTGCGGGTAGCAGGCGGGACGGCGGGGCTGGGTAAGCGTGACCCGAGTATAGCTATCGGGTCACGGTCCACACCAGTACCTTGCTGGCACAATTGTCCTCTGTTTCGAGGATTTCCAGGCGATAGCGGCCGATCTTCAGGCAAACGGCGCTTTCCGGGATGCTTTCCAGCGCTTCGGTGACCAGCCCGTTGAGGGTCTTCGGCCCGCCGTCGCAGGGCAGGTGCCAGCCCAGGCTGCGGTTGATCTCGCGCAGCGAAGCGGTGCCGTCTATGACGAAGGTGCCATCGGGCTGCGGGTGCACGTGAGGGTTGTCCAGGCTGTGTTCATCCTCGAACTCGCCAACGATCTCCTCGAGGATGTCTTCCAGGGTGACGATGCCCAGCACTTCGCCGTACTCGTCCACCACCACGCCCATGCGGCGCTGCTGTTTGTGGAAGTTCAGCAGCTGCAGTTGCAGGGGCGTGCTCTCGGGCACGAAATAGGGCTCGTAGCAGGCGCCGAGCAGCATCTCCAAGGTCAGCTCGGCCTTGGGCAGCAGGTGGCTGATCAGCTTGGTATTGAGGATTGCTTCAACCTGGTTGATGTCGCTGTGGTACACCGGCAGGCGGGTGTGGCGGCTGACGATCAGTTGCTCGATGATGCGCTCGATCGGCTCGTCGAGGCTGATGCCGTCCACTTCGTTGCGCGGTACCAGGATGTCGTTGACGGTCATCTTGTCCAGTGACTGCAGGCCGTCGAGCAGGCCGTGACGCGGTGCTTCGTGCTCCTCATCCTCGTCGAACTCGTCGGCTTCCTGCGGGTGCAAGGCAACGGCCGTGGGTTGTACACGGAACGGACGCAGGATCAGCTTGGCAATGCCATCCAGCAGGTAGGCCAGCGGTTGCAACAGGGCGAGGGGGACTTTCAGAAGGCTGGTGCCGAGGCTGACGAACGCCTGCGGGTTGCGCCGGGCCAGGCGCCGCGGCAGATATTCGGCAAACACCAGCAGGACAAGGGTGGCGGCCAACCCGGCCAGCCAGAAGCCGTGCTCGCCGCTATGGCGCTGGCCAGCCAGGCAGGCCAGGCCCAGCACCAGTAGCTTGCCCAGGCTGGCGCACAGCACCAGGGCCTGGGCCGGCAGCACGGGCTGGCCGTCCTCGCCGGTGCGCAGCGCGCCATTGAGTTGCAGGCGGGCGGCATCCACTGCGGTAAACAGCGCCGACCACAACAGCGCCAGTGCCAAGGTGCCGAATAGCGGTGCGTACGGCAGGGTATCCATGGGCGGCCGTCAGATATGCAGGATGAATTCGCGAACCAGCTTGCTGCCGAAATAGGCCAGCATCAGCAGGCAGAAACCGGCCAGCGTCCAGCGGATGGCCTTGTGGCCACGCCAGCCCAGGCGGGTGCGGCCCCACAGCAGCACGCTGAATACCACCCAGGCGACACAGGCCAGCAGGGTCTTGTGTGCCAGGTGCTGGGCGAACAGGTTGTCGAGGAACAGCCAGCCGGAGATCAGCGACAGCGACAGCAGGCACCAGCCGGCCCAGAGGAAACCGAACAGCAGGCTTTCCATGGTTTGCAGCGGCGGGAAGTTGCGGATCAGCCCGGACGGGTGCTTGTTCTTCAGCTGGCGGTCCTGCAGCAGCAACAGCAGTGCCTGGAACACCGCGATGGTGAACAGCCCGTAGGCCAGGATCGACAGCAGGATATGCGCGAGGATGCCCGGCTCTTCGTTGACCAGCGGCACCGTGCCAGGGGGCGCGAACTGGGCCAGCAGCGCGGTCACCGCGCCCAGCGGGAACAGCAGCACCAGCAGGTTTTCCACGGGTATGCGCAAGCAGGCCAGCAGAGTCAGGGCGATGACCGCCACGGCGATCAGGCTGGCGGCACTGAAGAAGTCCAGGCTCAGGCCCAGCGGGGTGATCAGCTGGAAGAACAGCGCACCGGCCTGGGCGAGTACCGCGAAGGCACCCAGCAGGGCAAGCAGGCGCTTGTCGGCCTTGCGGTTCTGGGCAAGGTAAGAGCCCTGATAGATTGCCGCAGCTATATATAGGCCGGCGGCGATCAGGTTGGGGATGAGGCTGGGTGAGGAGAACATAAGTCCTGGTTGGCGAGCCTTAAAGAGACGGAGTTTGGCATAGATCGCGCTGGTCTAGGAAGACTGGCAGACCGCGGTGCGGCATTCGCGGGTGAGCCCGCTCCCACAGGTACGGCGCCGGTTTCGAATGTGGTGCAGACCCTGTGGGAGCGGGTTCACCTGCGAAGAGGCCGGCACAGCCACCGAATATCTACCAGGCCGCCAGCAAGGTGTGCGCCGCCGCCGCACTTCGCTATAATCGCCGCCTTGCTGTGCCCGGCGGGTATGCATTCCCCCCTGGGCGCCTGACAAACCTCGGCTTTTACTGGGCCTGAAAGGATCACCATGTTCGAAAACCTGACCGACCGCCTGTCACAGACGCTGCGCCATGTCACCGGCAAGGCCAAGCTGACCGAAGACAACATCAAGGACACGCTGCGCGAAGTGCGCATGGCCCTGCTCGAGGCCGACGTTGCCCTGCCGGTGGTCAAGGATTTCGTCAACAGCGTCAAGGACCGTGCAGTCGGCACCGAAGTGTCGCGCAGCCTGACCCCGGGCCAGGCGTTCGTGAAGATCGTCCAGGCCGAACTGGAAAGCCTGATGGGCGCG
Organism: Pseudomonas asiatica; assembly: GCF_040214835.1. NCBI lineage: Bacteria > Pseudomonadati > Pseudomonadota > Gammaproteobacteria > Pseudomonadales > Pseudomonadaceae > Pseudomonas > Pseudomonas asiatica. Next base: position 1,176,038 of record NZ_CP157874.1, read on the forward strand.
GCCAACGAAGACCTCGCGCTGAACGCCGCCCCGCCCGCCGTGGTGCTGATGGCCGGCCTGCAGGGCGCCGGTAAGACCACCACCGCCGGCAAGCTGGCGCGCTTCCTCAAGGAGCGCAAGAAAAAGAGCGTGATGGTGGTGTCCGCCGACGTCTACCGCCCGGCAGCGATCAAGCAGCTGGAAACCCTGGCCAACGACATCGGCGTCACCTTCTTCCCGTCCGACATCAGCCAGAAGCCGGTGGCCATCGCCGAAGCGGCCATCCGCGAAGCCAAGCTGAAGTTCATCGATGTGGTCATCGTCGACACCGCCGGCCGTCTGCACATCGACGCCGACATGATGGACGAGATCAAGGCGCTGCATGCCGCGGTCAAGCCGATAGAGACCCTGTTCGTGGTCGACGCCATGACCGGCCAGGACGCCGCCAACACCGCCAAGGCCTTTGGCGAGGCGCTGCCGCTGACCGGCGTGGTGCTGACCAAGGTCGACGGTGACGCCCGTGGCGGTGCCGCGCTGTCGGTGCGTGCCATCACCGGCAAGCCGATCAAGTTCATCGGTATGGGCGAGAAGACCGAAGCCCTCGAACCGTTCCACCCCGACCGCGTCGCCTCGCGCATCCTCGGCATGGGTGACGTGCTCAGCCTGATCGAGCAGGCCGAGCAGAACATCGACAAGGCCAAGGCCGACAAGCTGGCCAAGAAGCTGAAGAAGGGCAAGGGCTTCGACCTCGAAGACTTCCGCGACCAGCTGCAGCAGATGAAGAACATGGGCGGCCTCGGCGGCCTGATGGACAAGCTGCCGAGCATCGGCGGGGTCAACCTGTCGCAGATGGGCAACGCCCAGGGCGCCGCCGAGAAGCAGTTCAAGCAGATGGAAGCGATCATCAACTCCATGACCCCGGCCGAACGCCGTGATCCGGAGCTGATCAGCGGCTCGCGCAAGCGCCGTATCGCCATCGGTTCCGGCACCCAGGTGCAGGACGTCGGCCGCCTGATCAAGCAGCACAAGCAAATGCAGAAGATGATGAAGAAATTCTCCGCCAAGGGCGGCATGGCCAAGATGATGCGCGGCCTTGGCGGGATGCTGCCGGGCGGCGGCATGCCGAAGCTGTAAACCCTATTCCGGGGGCCTGCCGTTTGTCCGGCAGGCGCCCAGAACCCCCGCCGTGGCGGGGCAATGGCCGCGGATTTCGCGGCTCAACCGGCAGATCTGGACGGCAGGGCAGGGCCTTGCCGAAAAAGTCATTTGCAAATGTCCGTGTATTCCCCGAGAATATGCGGCCTTTTGGGCACCCGTGTGCCTATTTGGCATTCAGATTTGCAGTACCAGCTGCTGTATCAACTGCAGCACCGACTATAGGAACGATGTTCACATGGTAACCATTCGTCTGGCCCGTGGCGGCTCGAAAAAGCGCCCATTCTATCACCTGACCGTGACCAACTCGCGTAACGCCCGTGACGGCCGTTTCGTTGAGCGCGTAGGTTTCTTCAACCCGATCGCTGCTGGCGCCGAAGTCAAGCTGTCGGTCAACCAAGAGCGCGTCAACTACTGGCTGAGCCAGGGTGCACAGCCGTCTGAGCGCGTTGCTCAGCTGCTGAAGGACGCTGCCAAGGCTGCTGCCTGAGTAGTATGAACGCGACGCCAGAAAAGGCTGACGACCTCATCGTCGTTGGCAAGATTTTTTCGGTTCACGGCGTTCGCGGCGAGGTGAAGGTGTATTCCTTTACCGATCCGATTGAAAACCTGTTGGATTATCCGCGCTGGACGCTTCGGCACGAAGGCAAGGTAAAGCAGGTCGAGCTGGTCAACGGTCGTGGCTCCCAGAAGGGCCTGGTCGTGAAACTGAAAGGCCTCGATGATCGTGATGAAGCCCGTCTTCTGAGCGGTTACGAAATCTGCATTCCGCGGAGCCTTTTGCCCAACCTGGCTGCTGACGAGTACTACTGGTACCAGTTGGTGGGCCTGAAGGTCATCAACCAGGACGAACAACTGTTCGGCAAGGTCGATCACCTGTTGGAGACCGGTGCGAACGATGTAATGGTGGTCAAGCCCTGCGCAGGCAGCCTGGATGATCGCGAGCGTCTGTTGCCCTATACGGCGCAATGCGTGCTCGACATCGACCTGGAAGCAGGCGTGATGCGGGTTGAATGGGACGCGGACTTCTAAACGATGGGTAACCTTCGCGTAGACGTCATCACGTTGTTCCCCGAGATGTTCTCGGCCATCACGGAGTACGGCATTACCAGCCGCGCGGTGAAACAGGGGTTGCTTCAGGTGACTTGCTGGAACCCGCGGGACTACACCGCAGATCGTCACCACACGGTGGATGATCGGCCGTTTGGCGGTGGTCCGGGCATGGTGATGAAAATCAAGCCTCTGGAAGACGCCCTGGTTAGCGCCAGGCAAGCGACCGGAGCAGCGGCGAAGGTGATCTACCTTTCGCCACAAGGCCGCAAGCTGACTCAGCAGGCGGTCAAAGGCCTGGCCGAACAGGAATCGTTGATCCTGATCGCCGGTCGTTATGAAGGCATCGACGAGCGCTTTATCGAGGCTCATGTCGATGAGGAGTGGTCGATTGGCGACTATGTGCTTTCCGGTGGCGAGCTGCCGGCCATGGTACTGATCGATGCGGTTACACGGCTGCTGCCCGGAGCTTTAGGGCATGTGGATTCGGCGGAAGAAGATTCCTTCACCGACGGTCTGCTCGATTGCCCGCACTACACCCGGCCTGAGGTGTATGCGGATCAGCGTGTTCCCGACGTGTTGCTAAGTGGCAACCATGCACACATCCGGCGTTGGAGAATGAAGCAGTCCCTTGGTAGGACCTTCGAACGACGCGCCGATCTTCTGGAAAGTCGCTCGCTTTCTGGAGAAGAGAAGAAGCTGCTCGAGGAATATCTCCGCGAGCGGGACGATAGTTAAACGTATCGATGGTGGATCACGTATCCATCTTAGGAGCACAGCATGACCAACAAGATCATCCAGCAGCTCGAAGCCGAGCAGATGAGCAAGGAAATCCCGACCTTCGCACCAGGCGACACCGTTGTCGTTCAGGTTAAAGTGAAGGAAGGTGAGCGTTCCCGTCTGCAGGCGTTCGAAGGCGTCGTTATCGCCAAGCGTAACCGCGGTCTGAACAGCGCCTTCACCGTGCGCAAGATCTCCAGCGGCGTTGGCGTAGAGCGTACCTTCCAGACCTACAGCCCGCAAATCGACAGCCTGGCCGTGAAACGTCGTGGTGACGTGCGTAAAGCCAAGCTGTACTACCTGCGCGACCTGTCCGGCAAAGCCGCTCGCATCAAGGAAAAACTGTCCTGAGTGCAGTTTGCCCGGTGGCCAAGGCCGCCTAGCGAGAAAAAAGCAGCCTTCGGGCTGCTTTTTTGCGTTTTGAACCCCCGAAGATGTGATTGCCATGACTACCCGAGACCAGGAAATCCTGCGCCGCACCGAGCTGTCGGTGACCCGCGTGACCAAGGCGGTGTTCCCCAACACCACCAACCACCACAACACCCTGTTCGGCGGCACCGCCCTGGCCTGGATGGACGAAGTGTCGTTCATCGCCGCCACGCGCTTCTGCCGCCTGCCGCTGGTGACCGTGTCCACTGACCGCATCGACTTCAAGCACCCGATCCCGGCGGGCTCGATCGTCGAGTTGGTGGGGTCGGTCATCAAGGTGGGTAATACCAGCTTGCAGGTGCAGGTGGATGTGTTCGTCGAGAACATGTACCTGGATGGGCGCGAGCGAGCAATTCATGGAGTGTTCAGCTTCGTCGCCATCGACGAGGACAAGCGGCCGGTGCCGGTTTTGCCCCAGGCCTGAGTTCTCCAGTACCGGCCCTTTCGCGGCTAAAGCCGCTCCCACAGGGATCGCACATACCTCGAGGGCGGTGATATCCCTGTGGGAGCGGCTTTAGCCGCGAAGAGGCCAGTACAGACAACAATTATGCTGCTGTGAAACACTAAGCCATCTCCAACACCCAGCAGCCCCGAATGCCCGCCCTAGACCACCCCCTGATCGACCAGTTCCTCGACGCCCTGTGGCTTGAAAAGGGCCTGTCCGACAACACCCGCATGTCCTACCGCAGCGACCTGGCCCTGTTCAACGGCTGGTTGCAGGAACACAGCGTCAGCTTGCCCGACGCCGGCCGCGACCTGATTCTCGACCACCTGGCCTGGCGCCTCGACCAGGGCTACAAGCCACGCTCCACGGCACGCTTCCTGTCCGGCCTGCGCGGCTTCTTCCGCTACCTGCTGCGGGAAAAGCTGGTGGCCATCGACCCGACCCTGCAAGTGGACATGCCGCAACTGGGCAAGCCGCTGCCCAAGTCGTTGTCCGAGGCCGACGTCGAAGCCTTGCTGCAGGCCCCGGACCTGGGCGAAGCCATCGGCCAGCGTGACCGCGCCATGCTCGAAGTGCTTTACGCCTGCGGCCTGCGGGTCACCGAACTGGTCAGCCTGGCCCTCGACCAGGTCAACCTGCGCCAGGGCGTGCTGCGGGTGATGGGCAAGGGCAGCAAGGAGCGCCTGGTGCCCATGGGCGAAGAGGCGGTGGTGTGGCTGCAACGCTACCTGCGCGATGGCCGCGCCGAACTGCTCAATGGCCGCCCCAGCGATGTCTTGTTCCCCAGCCAGCGTGGCGAGCAGATGACCCGCCAGACCTTCTGGCATCGCATCAAGCACCATGCCCGGGTCGCCGGCATCGACAAACCGCTGTCGCCGCACACCCTGCGCCATGCCTTCGCTACTCATCTGCTCAACCATGGCGCCGACCTGCGCGTGGTACAGATGCTGCTGGGCCACAGTGACCTGTCGACCACGCAGATCTATACCCATGTCGCCAAGGCCCGCCTGCAGCAATTGCACGCCCAGCACCACCCGCGTGGATGAATGTTTTTCATGTTCCGCCGACCGGTCCTTGCAAGGCCCTTCACCGGCGGTGTGATGTGGTAGGCTTGGGCGGTTTGCACCAAGGGCCGCACGGTCACCGCGTATTTTCCGCAGGTGGCGCCCTCCGGCCCCTGTCCGCCTTCAGGAGTTCCCATGCGCGTGACCCAGTTTTTCGCCGCCGCCGCGTTGGCGCTGGCCAGTACCTTTGCCGTTGCTGCGGCAACCGACAGCAATGCCACCGCCGAGCAGGCCATCCGTAAGTCGTTGCAGAACCTCGAGCTGGAAGTGCCCGTCGAAAGCGTGGCCAGCAGCCCGGTCAGCGGCCTGTATGAAGTCAAGCTGCAGGGCGGCCGCGTGCTTTATGCCAGCGGCGACGGCCAGTTCGTGATGCAGGGCTACCTGTTCCAGATCCAGGACGGCAAGCCGGTCAACCTCACCGAGAAGACCGAGCGCCTGGGCATTGCCAAGCTCATCAACGGCATTCCAGCCGCCGAGATGGTGGTTTATCCTGCCAAGGGCGAGACCAAGTCGCACATCACGGTATTCACCGACACCACCTGCCCGTACTGCCACAAGCTGCACGCCGAGGTGCCCGAGCTCAACCGCCGCGGTATCGAAGTGCGCTATGTCGCCTTCCCGCGTCAGGGCCTCGGTTCGCCGGGTGACCAGCAGTTGCAGGCCGTCTGGTGTTCCAGCGACCGCCGTGCGGCGATGGACAAGATGGTCGAGGGTGAGGAAATCAAGGCTGCCAAGTGCGCCAACCCGGTCAGCAAGCAGTTCCAGCTGGGCCAGTCGATCGGCGTCAACGGCACGCCGGCGATCGTCCTTGAAAGCGGCCAGGTCATTCCGGGCTACCAGCCGGCACCGCAGGTCGCCAAGCTGGCACTGGCCAAGTAATCCAATTCAGTACGCCGTCGTCATGGGGTGACGGCATGTTTCACGGTCGGCATAGGTGTCGGCCGTTCAATGGGGAGTTCACAGTGAAACCGGTCAAAGTAGGCATCTGTGGGTTGGGGACCGTCGGTGGCGGAACCTTCAATGTACTTCAGCGCAACGCCGAGGAGATCGCCCGCCGTGCCGGGCGCGGTATTGAAGTGGCACAGATTGCCATGCGCTCGCAGAACCCGAACTGCCAGATTACCGGTACCCCCATTACCGCTGATGTGTTCGAAGTTGCGAGCAACCCGGAGATCGACATTGTCATCGAGCTGATCGGTGGCTACACCGTGGCCCGCGAGCTGGTGCTCAAGGCCATCGAAAACGGCAAGCACGTGGTCACCGCCAACAAGGCGCTGATTGCCGTGCACGGCAACGAAATCTTCGCCAAGGCCCGCGAGAAGGGCGTGATCGTCGCCTTCGAAGCGGCCGTGGCCGGTGGCATCCCGGTGATCAAGGCCATCCGCGAAGGCCTGTCGGCCAACCACATCAACTGGCTGGCCGGCATCATCAACGGCACCGGCAACTTCATCCTCACCGAAATGCGTGAGAAGGGCCGTGCCTTCCCGGACGTGCTGGCCGAAGCCCAGGCGCTGGGTTACGCCGAAGCCGACCCGACTTTCGACGTTGAAGGCATCGATGCCGCGCACAAGTTGACCATCCTGGCCTCGATCGCTTTCGGCATCCCGCTGCAATTCGACAAGGCCTACACCGAAGGCATCACCCAGCTGACCACTGCTGACGTGAATTATGCCGAGGCCCTGGGCTACCGCATCAAGCACCTGGGTGTGGCCCGCCGCACTGCCGAAGGTATCGAGCTGCGCGTACACCCGACGCTGATCCCGGCCGACCGCCTGATCGCCAACGTCAACGGCGTGATGAACGCCGTCATGGTCAACGGCGACGCCGCCGGTTCCACCCTGTACTACGGCGCCGGTGCCGGCATGGAGCCTACCGCTTCGTCGGTGGTCGGTGATCTGGTCGATGTGGTCCGTGCCATGACCTCCGACCCGGAAAACCGCGTGCCGCACCTGGCCTTCCAGCCGGATTCGCTGTCGGCCCACCCGATCCTGCCGATCGAGGCCTGTGAAAGCGCCTACTACCTGCGCATCCAGGCCAAGGATCACCCGGGCGTACTGGCCCAGGTGGCCAGCATCCTCTCGGAGCGTGGCATCAACATCGAATCGATCATGCAGAAGGAAGCCGAGGAACAGGACGGCCTGGTGCCGATGATCCTGCTGACCCATCGTGTGGTCGAGCAGCGTATCAACGACGCCATCGTCGCCCTGGAAGCCCTGCAGGACGTGGTCGGCAAGGTCGTGCGCATTCGCGTCGAGCAGCTCAACTAACAATAGTGCCGGCGGGCCGCCAGTGCGGCCCCGGCCCCAGCATCGAAGGTTTGCACCCATGCGCTATATCAGTACCCGCGGCCAGGCTCCGGCCCTCAATTTCGAAGACGTCCTGCTGGCTGGCCTGGCCAGCGACGGCGGCCTGTACGTCCCGGAAAACCTGCCACGCTTCACCCAGGAAGAAATCGCCTCGTGGGCCGGCCTGCCGTACCACGAACTTGCCTTCCGGGTGATGCGCCCGTTCGTCGAAGGCAGCATCGCCGACGCCGACTTCAAGAAGATCCTCGAAGAAACCTACGGCGAGTTCGCCCACGCCGCGGTTGCCCCGCTGCGTCAGCTGAACAGCAACGAGTGGGTGCTGGAGCTGTTCCACGGCCCGACCCTGGCGTTCAAGGACTTCGCCCTGCAACTGCTCGGCCGCCTGCTGGACCACGTGCTGGCCAAGCGCAACGAGCGCGTGGTGATCATTGGCGCCACCAGCGGTGACACCGGTTCCGCCGCCATCGAAGGTTGCCGCCGTTGCGACAACGTCGACATCTTCATCCTGCACCCGCACCAGCGCGTGTCGGAAGTGCAGCGCCGGCAGATGACCACCATCTTCGGCGACAACATCCACAACATCGCCATCGAAGGCAACTTCGACGACTGCCAGGAAATGGTCAAGGCCAGCTTCGCCGACCAGTCGTTCCTCAAGGGCACCCGCCTGGTTGCGGTCAACTCGATCAACTGGGCGCGGATCATGGCCCAGATCGTCTACTACTTCCACGCTGCCCTGCAGCTGGGTGGCCCGGCGCGTTCCGTGGCGTTCTCGGTGCCGACCGGCAACTTCGGCGACATCTTCGCCGGCTACCTGGCACGTAACATGGGCCTGCCGGTCAGCCAGCTGATCGTCGCCACCAACCGCAACGACATCCTGCACCGCTTCATGAGCGGCAACCAGTACGTCAAGGAAACCCTGCACGCGACCCTGTCGCCGTCGATGGACATCATGGTCTCGTCCAACTTCGAGCGCCTGCTGTTCGACCTGCACGGCCGCAACGGCGGCGCCATTGCCGAGCTGATGGCCAACTTCAAGCAAGGTGGCGGCTTCAGCGTCGAGCAAGACCGCTGGACCGAAGCGCGCAAGCTGTTCGACTCGCTGGCAGTGAGTGACGAGCAGACCTGCGAAACCATCGCCGAAGTGTTCGCCGCTACCGGCGAAGTGCTCGACCCGCACACCGCAATCGGCGTCAAGGCCGCCCGCGAGTGCCGCCGCAGCCTGGACACGCCGATGGTGGTGCTGGGTACCGCGCACCCGGTCAAGTTCCCGGAAGCGGTGGAGAAGGCCGGTGTTGGCAAGGCGCTGGAGCTGCCGGCGCACCTCAGCGACCTGTTCAGCCGTGAGGAGCGTTGCACGGTGCTGGCCAATGACCTGAAGGCTGTGCAGGGCTTTGTCAGCCAGCATGGCAACCGCGGCAAGCCGCTGTAACGGCGTTGCTTTCCGGGGCTGCTACGCAGCCCTTTCGCGACACAAGGCCGCTCCTACAGGAGAATCGCGTTCCCCTGTAGGAGCGGCCTTGTGTCGCGATGGGCCGCAAAGCGGCCCCAAAATCTAAGCCTTTTCCCACATCTCCATCAGAAACATCCTATTCGGCCCGCCCAGCGCAAAGCCTAAATTAGCCGGTCCTCCCATAAGGAGCGGCTCATGCACCAGCCCTACGTGTTGATCCATCAGGCTCGCCCATCCCATCAGATCCTCCTGCACCAGGCCCTCAATGCCCAAGGCATGTTCCATGTGCGCATCAGCGAAACCAGCGCAGACCTCGACGCCTGCCTGAACGCCGATCACCGCCCCGATCTGTTGATCCTTGACCACGCCATGCCTACCCGGGCCGGCCTTGCCTTGCTCGAACAGCAGCACCGAACCCTCGCTTTGCTGTTCGTCGGCCAGGCTATCCCCAAGCGCCGCAACCTTGCCCAAGAGGCCAGAAACCGGGGCCTGTGGGTGCTCGCCGAACTGCCCTGGCCGCTGTCGATGCCAAGCCTGCAGCGTGCCCTGCAAGCACTGCAGGCGCGCCCGTGGCGGCGTATTCAAACTGTCACGTCCGCCCCGCATGCTCACTGAAGCAGCCGCGGTGTAACGAACTTTCCGCTGCGTCTGTTGGTCAGTTCCTCTATACCCCACCACGCAGCGAGTGATCCGGATGGAAAGAATCTGCAGACTGCTCAACGAAGCCCTGACCCCCTATAAGACCCACCTCGGCATCGCCGATGCCCAGGGTAATCGCCAATTGACCATTCACGACCGCCTCGCCGGCATCACCCTGCGGCGCACGGTCAGCGAGCGCCAGTTGCAGGAACAAAGCCTGTTGATCGACCTGGTGGATGGCCTGCACCGCGACCTGCAAGTCGCCGAAGGGCGTTTGCAGCCCTGTGTGATCGCGGCATTGCAGCAGCGCCAGCAACCCCATGGAACCTTTGCCTGAGTGGCATATCAGACACTGTAAGGGCAGCCGGGCCAGTGCTTTGCTCCGGCGCTGGCAAGGCTGTCACGGGAAGCCCCCAAGGGCTTTCGCTTGGCCCCGGGCGTGTTTCCCCAGCGCCCGGGGTTTCTTTTTTGGGGGGACAGGCACATATCCTTGTAGGAGCGGCCTTGTGTCGCGACGGGCCGCAAAGCGGCCCCGGCAATCTTCGCGGCGAAGCTGAAAATGTGGGGCCGCTACGCGCCCCATCGCGACACAAGGCCGCTCCTACAGGGGCCGATCGGGCAGCTAGTGGTCTTCGAAGAAGCGCTTGCTCTCTTCCAGGTAGTTTTCCTGCAACGCCGGGTCCAGCCAGCGTGCATACAACCCCGGCAACACATCCCGGCGCAAGGCAGGCAGCAGTTGGTCGATGTGCGCAATCGCTTCACGCCCCAGCTCGCTGTTCGAACAACCTACATGCAGAAACTGGTAGCGATTCACCCCTTGCACAGGATGAAACCGGTAGTCAGCCAGTGCCCCGCCTTGCTGCTCCACCAGGTAGCGCACTTCGGGCCAGTAACCGAGCACCATGCGCAGGCGCCCGAGCTGTTGCATCTGTAGCAGGTTGGCGGTGGCGTCGTTGCCGTAGTGGCGGCTGAACGCGCTGTCGGGCAACTGGCGCAGGATGGCGTCGATCTGCGTGCCATAGCTGCGCTCGGCGACAACCCCCAGCTTCAGCGGGGCCTTGCTCAGCAGGCCATGCAGGTCTACCTCCTGGCCGTCGAGGTAAGGCGCCACCAGCGCCTCGCTGTCCTTGCGCAGCACCAGGCCGCCACTGAGTACGCCCAGGGATGGCACGGAAAACCGCACATATTCGGCGCGCTCCGGCGTCCACAGCAGGGTAGGGTCGCAGGTGAAGCTATTCAGGTCCTGAAGCATCTGGATGCCGCGGGCGCGGTTGACCCGCACGATGCTGTGGTCGTACTCGGGCATCTGCCTGATCAGCAGGGGCAACAGCTGGTCGATCACCCCTTGGCCTTTTTCCGGACCTTCCAGAATGGTGAGCGGCGGCAGGTCGCGCACCAGCCAGAAGAGGCGCTCCTTGGCACTGGCAGGTTGCAACAGCAATGCGGGCAGCAGCCCGCACAGCAGGACCAGGTGACGTAGGCAACGGGCAGCGCGCATGGACCAGGGCCGCGCCAGGGTCAGACCGTGCCTGCTGCGCGCAGGCTGGCGATGGCCGCCGCGTCGTAGCCCAGGTTGCCGAGCAGCGCTTCGGTGTGTTCGCCCAGCGCCGGGCCTACCCACTCGGTGGAGCCGGGGGTGTCCGACAGCTTGGGCACGATGCCCGGCATGCGGAATGGCTTGCCGTCCGGCAGCTTGGCCTGCAGGAACATTTCGCGTGCCAGGTACTGCGGGTCGTTGAACATGTCCTCCGCCGAATAGATGCGGCTGGCCGGCACTTCGGCGGTGTTCAGCACCTGTATCAGTTGCTCCAGCGGCAGGCTGTTGGCCCAGCGGTCGATTACCCCGTACAGCTCGTCACGGCGCAGGTCGCGGCCATCGTTGGTGGCCAGGGTCGGGTCGTCGGCCAGGTCGGTACGGCCAATGGCCTGCATGAAGCGCTTGAAGATCGCATCGCCGTTGGCGCCGATCTGCACATGCTTGCCGTCGGCGCTGGTGTGGATGGAGGAGGGCGTGATGCCCGGCATGATGTTGCCGGTGCGTTCGCGGATAAAACCGAACACATCGAACTCCGGGACCATGCTTTCCATCATGGCGAAGATCGCTTCGTACAGGGCCACGTCCACCACCTGGCCCTGGCCGCCGTTGACTTCACGGTGTCGCAGCGCCATCAGTGCGCCGATCACCCCCCACAGGGCAGCAATCGAGTCACCGATGGAAATGCCCGTGCGCACCGGTGGGCGGTCGTCGAAGCCGGTGATGTAGCGCAGGCCGCCCATCGACTCGCCCACGGCGCCGAAGCCCGGCTGGTCCTTCATCGGCCCGGTCTGGCCGAAGCCCGACAGGCGCACCATTACCAGGCGCGGGTTGAGCGCGTGCAGCACGTCCCAGCCCAGGCCGAGTTTTTCCAGCACACCCGGGCGGAAGTTTTCGATCAGGATGTCGGCCTCGGCCAGCAGGCGCTTGAGAATCTCGCGGCCCTCTGGGTGCTTGAGGTTGAGGGTGAGCGACTGCTTGTTGCGAGCCTGCACGAACCACCACAGCGAAGTGCCCTCGTACAGCTTGCGCCATTTGCGCAACGGGTCGCCGCCATCGGGCGATTCGACCTTGACCACCTCGGCGCCGAATTCGGCACAGATGCGCGAGGCGAACGGGCCAGCGATAAGGGTGCCGAGTTCGACAACTTTGAGACCGGCGAGGGGTTTGCTGGGCGTAGTCATGGGGCATCCGTGGCAGCTGGGCAGATGCGTGGTTTTATCATAGGTCCGAAGCGGCAGATACTGCTGCGGGGCAACGAAGGGCAGTATCGGTTAGACTGTGTCACTTTTTCTCTGCGCAAGAAGCCCGTCGACCATGGCCCAGCCGTCCACCACCTACAAATTCGAACTGAACCTGACCGACCTCGACCGCGGCGTGTACGAAAACGTCCGTCAGACCATCGCCCGCCACCCTTCGGAAACCGAAGAGCGCATGGCCGTACGCCTGCTGGCCTACGCCCTTTGGTACAACGAGAACCTGTCGTTCGGCCGTGGCCTGTCCGATGTGGACGAAGCGGCGCTGTGGGAAAAGAGCCTGGACGATCGCATCCTGCACTGGATCGAAGTGGGCCAGCCGGACGCCGACCGACTGACCTGGTGCTCGCGCCGCACCGAGCGTACCAGCCTGCTGGCCTACGGCAGCCTGCGCGTATGGCAGAACAAGGTGGTGGACGCGGTCAAGGGCTTGAAGAACCTGAGTATTGCCGCCGTGCCGCAGGAGGTGCTGGAAACCCTCGCCACCGACATGCCACGCACCATCAAGTGGGACGTGATGATCAGTGAAGGCACCTTGTTCGTCACCGACGACCGTGGCCAGCACGAAGTGCAGCTGGAGTGGCTGCTTGGTGAGCGCGGCTGAAGCACCCCATGCGTATCGAACCTCGCCCGCTGCCGCCGACCCTGCCATTCCTGGGTAACCTGCCACCCTTGCTGACCCGCCTGTACGCCGCGCGCGGCGTGCAGAGCGAGGCCGAGCTGGACAAAAGCCTCGCGCGCCTGCTGCCGTACCAGCAGCTCAAGGGCATCGAGGCCGGCGTGGACCTACTGGTCGAGGCTATCGACCAGCGCCAGCGCATCCTCATCGTCGGCGACTTCGATGCCGACGGCGCCACTGCCAGTACTGTCGGCGTGCTGGGCCTGCGCCTGCTGGGCGCGGCCCACGTCGACTACCTTGTGCCCAACCGCTTCGAATACGGTTACGGCCTGACCCCGGAAATCGTCGAGGTGGCGCTGCAACGCCAGCCGCAGCTGCTGATCACCGTGGACAACGGCATTTCCAGCGTCGACGGTGTGGCAGCCGCCAAGGCCGCCGGGCTCAAGGTGCTGGTCACCGACCACCACCTGCCGGGCGCGGAGTTGCCCGACGCCGACGCCATCATCAACCCCAACCAGCCGGGCTGCAGTTTCCCGAGCAAGGCGCTGGCCGGGGTAGGGGTGATCTTCTACGTGCTGATGGCCCTGCGTGCGCGCCTGCGCAGCCTGGGGCGCTACGAAACGCAGCCGCAGCCGAACATCGGCGAATTGCTCGACCTGGTTGCCCTGGGCAGCGTCGCCGACGTGGTGCCATTGGATGCCAACAACCGCATCCTGGTGCACCAGGGCCTCGAGCGCATTCGCGCCGGCCGCGCCCGGCCGGGGCTCAAGGCCATTCTTGAAGTGGCCCGTCGCGATCACCGGCGCATCACCTCGACCGACCTTGGCTTCATCCTGGGCCCGCGGCTGAACGCTGCAGGGCGCCTGGATGACATGAGCCTGGGCATCGAATGCCTGCTGTGTGAAGACGCGGCCCTGGCCCAGGACATGGCCCAGCAGCTGGACGACCTGAACCAGGACCGCAAGTCCATCGAACAGGGCATGCAGCGCGAGGCCCTGGCCCAGCTCAAGGACCTGCCTGTCGAGTCGATGCCATATGGCCTGTGCCTGTTCGATGCCGACTGGCACCAGGGGGTTATCGGTATTCTGGCTTCGCGCCTGAAGGAGCGTTACCACCGGCCGACCATCGCTTTCGCCGACGCTGGCGAGGGTATGCTCAAAGGGTCGGCGCGTTCGGTGCCGGGGTTCCATATTCGCGATGCGCTGGATGCCGTGGCGGCGCGCCACCCGCAGTTGATCAGCAAGTTCGGCGGCCACGCGATGGCGGCGGGGTTGTCGTTGCCCGAGGCCAATTTCCCGGCATTTGCCGAGGCGTTCGACGAAGAAGTGCGACGCCAGCTGCGCGAAGAGGACCTGACCGGTCGGCTGTTGTCCGATGGCAGCCTGGCGGTGGAGGAGTTTCACCTCGACCTGGCCAAGGCCCTGCGCCATGCCGGGCCCTGGGGGCAGCACTTCCCCGAGCCGCTGTTCCACGGCGTGTTCCAGTTGGTGGAGCAGCGCGTGGTGGGCGAGCGGCACCTGAAGGTGGTGCTCAAGAGCGAGTGCGGCTCGGTGCGGCTGGACGGCATTGCCTTTGGCATTGACCGCGAAGTGTGGCCGAACCCGACGGTGCGTTGGGTCGAGTTGGCGTACAAGCTGGATGTGAACGAGTTTCGTGGTAATGAAAGTGTGCAGTTGATGATTGCCCACATGGAGCCGCGCTGAGGGTAGATACGCCGCTGCTGACGGCCTGGCGCTGGCCCGTTGTGGGAGCGGGTTCACCCGCGAACACCGGCGAAGCCGGTGCCATCCACCGCGTCGCCTGCTTCGCGGGTAAACCCGCTCCCACAGGGCCTGCGGCGGGCTTGAGACTTGCGCTGTACCTGTGGGAGCAGGCTTGTCGGCGATCACCGGCGAAGCCGGTGCCATCCACCGAGTCGCTGCTTCGCGGGCATGCCCGCTCCCACAGGGCCTGCACCGGGCTCAAGGCTTGCGCTGTACCTGTGGGAGCGGGTTCACCCGCGAACACCGGCGAAGCCGGTGCCATGCACCAAGTCGCATTCTTCGCGGGTAAACCCGCCCACAAGGCTCTGCGGCGGGCTGGCTAATGTGCTCCATGTGCGATCGATGATCACACCAAACTCAGCGCGCCATACCTAACTCGGCATCATCCATCAGCGCCTTGGCCATTGCACTGAGATAGTGCGCAGCCCAGATCATCATGGGTTTCTCATCCATCAGCCCGACGATGGTCAACTCCCGCACATAGCCCATCAATTCCGAAGCCTGATCACGGGCGTCTCGGCACGGAATGCCCGCTTCGATGCGAAATAATGGGTGGGTCTGGTTTTCACCCTGAAAGAAAGTGGTCTTGCCGACGGTGAACTGGGTGTCTTCTGTGTTCATTGATCCCTCTCCTGATCATTCTGAGCGTTTTGTCGAAGGAGAAGAAATGAGGGGGGATCAGGGACTGTCATTTTCATATCAATCACTCGTATGGTTGCTGATTGACCGCCTCTCCGATTCCACACGAAGGGTGGCAGTTGTACGCGGTGTGGAATCCAGGCTACGAGTAAACCCGGTAGGCTTTGCGGCCTTCCGCGCACAACTGCCATGACGACAGCTACTCGGTAATTGATCGGGATTCCACCCCCGGCCGCTGAATGCCAGCGACCAGCAAAGGCTAGAGAGTCAGGATTCCAGTAACAATCAGACGCGAGTCGACAGGACTTGTAGGTTATTTCTTCAACCTAGGCTTCACCATATCTGGGCCGTAAGGGATATCCGAAACTCTGATCAGACATGGGGCTGGTAACGCAGAGCCGTTCAACCTCTACCAAATCCCATGGAACCTCCCCCCCAACCATTCTGGTCTAGTCTGAAGTTATGACCGGACCTGGGCCAGGGATGTGCAATTGAGTGTCCGGGCCGGATCACCATTGGAGTCCTTGGGAGGTGCCCTCATGAGCCTGCTGCTCGAGCCTTACACCCTGCGTCAGCTGACCCTGCCCAACCGCATCGCCGTTTCGCCGATGTGCCAGTATTCCGCCGTCGATGGCCTGGCCAACGATTGGCACCTCGTCCATTTAGGCAGCCGCGCCGTGGGTGGCGCTGGCCTGGTAATCACTGAAGCCGTGGCGGTGACCGCCGATGGCCGCATCACCGCTGAAGACCTCGGCCTGTGGGACGACGCTCAGATCGCCCCGCTGCAACGCATCACCCGTTTCATCACCGCCCAGGGGAGCGTGCCCGGCATCCAACTGGCTCACGCCGGGCGCAAGGCCAGCACCTATCGCCCATGGCTGGGCAAGCAAGGCAGCGTCAAGCTCGAAGAGGGCGGCTGGCAGCCGGTGGGCCCGTCGAAAATCGCCTTCGACCCGCAGCACACCGCGCCGCGTGAATTGAACCAAGATGAAATCCAGGAGGTGATCGCCGCCTTCGTCGCCTCGACCGAGCGCGCCCTGAAGGCCGGTTTCAAGGTGGTCGAAATCCACGCCGCCCATGGCTACCTGTTGCACCAGTTCCTGTCGCCGCTGAGCAACCAGCGTCGCGACGACTACGGCAGTTGCTTCGAAAACCGTATCCGCCTGACCCTGGAGGTGGTCGAGGCCGTGCGCAAGGTCTGGCCTGCCGAGTTACCGCTGTTCGTGCGGGTATCGGCGACCGACTGGGTCGAGGACGGCTGGAACCCGGATGAAACCGTCGAACTGGCCCGCCGCCTGCGTGGCTTGGGCGTCGACCTGATCGACGTGTCCTCCGGCGGCACCTCGGTCAACGCCGAAATCCCCACCGGCCCGGGTTACCAGACGCGCTTCGCCGAGCGTGTGCGCAAGGAATCGGAAATCGCCACCGGCACCGTGGGCATGATCACCGAACCGGCCCAGGCCGAGCACATTCTGCGCACTGGCCAGGCCGACATCATCTTCCTCGCCCGCGAACTGCTGCGCGACCCGTACTGGCCGCTGCATGCCGACGACGACCTGGGCGGCAACAAAGCTACCTGGCCAGCGCAATACCAGCGCGCCACCAGCCGGGCCAACCCGATTCACGAGTCGGACCTGCGGGATTGACCTGACCCAAGCATTACGCGGTCGTTGTAGGAGCGGCCTTGTGTCGCGAAAGGGCTGCGAAGCGGCCCCAGGTTTTTAGCTCCGCCGCTGATATTGCCGGGGCCGCTTTGCGGCCCTTTCGCGACACAAGGCCGCTCCTACACGGTATTGCACCGCCTTTGAATGCGATGCTGTATCTGTGGGAGCGGGCATGCCCGCGAAGAAGGCGACTCGGTGTATGGCACCGGCTTTGCCGGTGTTCGCGGGTGAACCCGCTCCCACAGAGGTCGCGCAAATTCAGGCGTTGATACTTACTCCTGTTCTATTGGCTACTTTGCAGGAAAGCTCCTGGACTGAGGTGCCGGTCTCAGCCCAGGCATTACCCTCAATGCTTGATCATCACATGCCGCACACAGGTGTAGTCCTCCAGCCCATACATCGACATGTCCTTGCCATACCCCGAATGCTTCTGCCCGCCATGGGGCATTTCGCTGACCAGCATGAAGTGGGTGTTCACCCACGTGCAGCCATACTGCAGGCGCGCCGCCAGGCGGTGGGCGCGGCCGGTGTCGCGGGTCCATACCGATGAGGCCAGGCCGTAGTTGGAGTCGTTGGCCCATTCCAGCGCCTGCGCTTCGTCGTTGAAGCGGGTCACCGACACTACCGGGCCGAACACTTCATTACGCACGATTTCGTCGTCCTGCAGGGCGTCGGCCAGTACGGTCGGTTCGAAGAAGAAACCGTCGCCATCAATCGCCTTGCCACCGGTAACCAGGCGAATGTGCGGCTGGGCGATGGCCCGTTGCACCAGCCCTGCGACCTTGTCGCGGTGCTGGGCACTGATCAGTGGCCCCAGTTCGGTGTCCTCGGCTTCCTGCAGGCCCGGCTTGAGGCTGGCCACTGCGGCCCCCAGGCGTTCGACGAAACGCTCGTAGATGCCATCCTGCACGTACAGCCGACAGGCGGCGGTGCAGTCCTGGCCGGCGTTGTAGAAGCCGAAGGTACGGATGCCGTCGATGGCGGCATCGATGTCGGCATCGTCGAACACCAGCACCGGGGCCTTGCCGCCGAGTTCCATGTGCATGCGTTTCACGCTGTCGGCAGTGGCGCTGATGATGTGAGCGCCGGTGGGGATCGAGCCGGTCAGCGACACCATGCGCACCTTGGGGTGGTTGACCAGCGGGTTGCCGACCGTCTGGCCACGGCCGAAGAGGATGTTCAGCACCCCCGGTGGCAGCAGGTCCCGGGCCAGTTCGCCGAGGCGCAGGGCGGTCAGCGGGGTCAGCTCGGAGGGCTTGATCACCACCGTGTTGCCGGCAGCCAGGGCCGGGGCGATCTTCCACGCCAGCATCATCAACGGGTAGTTCCACGGCGCGATCGAGGCCACCACGCCCAGCGGGTCGCGGCGGATCATCGAAGTATGGCCCGGCAGGTACTCGCCAGCTGCCGAGCCGCCCAGGCAGCGCGCCGCACCGGCGAAGTAGCGGAACACGTCGGCAATTGCCGGGATCTCGTCATTCAGCGCAGCGCTCAGCGGCTTGCCGCAGTTCTGCGATTCCAGTCGGGCCAGTTCATCGCCATGGGCTTCGATAGCGTCGGCCAGTGCCAGCAAGGCTTGCGAGCGTTCCTTGGGGCTGGTTTGCGACCAGCTGTCGAAGGCCTGGTCGGCGGCGCGCACGGCGCTGTCCACCTGGGCCTCGCTGGCTTCGTTGATCTGCGCCAGGGCACTGCCCAGCGCCGGATTGAGCACGGTCCAGGCCGGGCCTTCGCCAGCGACCAGTTGGCCATTGATTAGCATCTGCGTTTGCATCGGGGACTCCTCCAGGGTCATTTGCCGCTGCCCGCGACGCTTTCGCCGCCACGGGTCAGGTAATAGGCGCCAAGTATCGGCAGCATGGTCACCAGCATCACCAGCATGGCGACCACGTTGGTCACCGGCACGTCGCGCGGGCGGCTGAGCTGGTTGAGCAGCCAGATCGGCAGGGTGCGTTCGTGGCCGGCAGTGAAGGTGGTGACGATGATTTCGTCGAACGACAGGGCAAAGGCCAGCATGCCACCGGCCAGCAGCGCCGAGCCGAGGTTGGGCAGGATGATGTAGCGGAAGGTCTGCCAGCCATCGGCGCCCAGGTCCATCGAGGCTTCGATCAGGCTCTGCGAAGTACGCCGCAGGCGAGCGATCACGTTGTTGTAGACGATCACCACGCAGAACGTGGCATGGCCGACCACGATGGTGAACACCCCGGGCTCGATCCCCAAGGTCTTGAACGCCGAGAGCAGGGCGATACCGGTGATGATGCCGGGCAGGGCGATGGGCAGGATCAGCATCAGCGAAATGCTCTCCTTGCCGAAAAAGCTGCGCCGGTACAGCGCCGCCGAAGCCAGCGTGCCGAGCACCAGGGCGATCAGCGTGGCCAGGCAGGCCACTTGCAGTGACAGCTTGATCGCTTCCAGCACATCGGGCCGGGCGAAGGCCACGGCGAACCACTTCAGGGTAAAACCCTTGGGTGGGAAGCTGAACGCCGCGTCTTCGGTGTTGAAGGCATACAGGAAGATGATCAGGATCGGGAAGTGCAGGAACAGCAACCCGCCCCAGGCCGCCAGGCGCAGCCCGGTCGAGGCTTTTTCAGAGTGCATCGAAGGCCCCCAGTCGCTTGACGATGGACAGGTACACCGCGATCAGCACGATCGGCACCAGGGTGAACGCGGCGGCCATCGGCATGTTGCCGATCGCCCCTTGCTGGGCATAGACCATGCTGCCGATGAAATAGCCGGGCGGGCCGATCAGCTGCGGCACGATGAAGTCGCCCAGGGTCAGCGAGAAGGTGAAGATCGAGCCGCCGGCAATGCCCGGGATCGACAGCGGCAGTATCACCTGCACGAAGGTTTGCCCGGGCCGGGCGCCGAGGTCTGCCGAGGCTTGCAGCAGCGATGGCGGCAAGCGTTCCAGCGAGGCCTGGATCGGCAGGATCATGAACGGCAGCCAGATGTACACGAACACCATGAAGCGCCCCAGGTGCGAAGTCGACAGCGTGCTGCCGCCCACGCCCGGCACCGTCAGCACCATTTGCAGCAGGGCATCCAGGTGCAGTTGCTGGGCGAACCACTGGGCCACGCCGCCCTTGGCCAGCAGCAGGGTCCAGGCGTAGGTCTTGACGATGTAGCTGGCCCACATCGGCATCATCACTGCGATGTAGAAAAATGCCTTGGTCTTGCCGCTGGTATAGCGCGCCATGTAGTACGCGATGGGGAAGGCAAGCACCGCACTGGCCAGCGACACTGCCAGCGCCATGCCCAGGGTGCGCAGGATGATGTCGAAGTTCGACGGGTTGAACAGCGCGGCGAAGTTGCCCAGGGTCAGGTCCGGCGTCACCGCCATGGTGAAGTCGTCGAAGGTATAGAAGCCCTGCCACAGCAGGTTCAGCAGCGAGCCCAGGTAGATAGCACCGAACCAGGTCAGCGGTGGGATCAGCAGCAGGGCCAGGTACAGGTTGGGGCGCCGGTACAGCAGGTTGGACAGGCCGCGCAGTGTGCTCATGTCAGCGGCCCTCGGTTTCCTGCAGCACCGTCATGGCTTCGCGGGGCCAGTGCGCCTGTACCCGTTGCCCGGGTTGCCAGGCCTGTGCCTGCGTCTGCCAGCGGTCGTTGGCCTGGCTCACCGCCAGCAGCTGGCCGCTGTCCAGTTGCAGCTCGTAGCGGGTGGCACTGCCCTGGTACTGGATATCGCGCAGCTGGCCGCTGACCTGGACGTGCTGGCCGGCTGTGGCCGGGTCGCCGAGGCGGATGTGTTCGGGGCGGATGGAGAAGGGCGCCGGGCTGCCATTGAGCAACGTGGCCAGTTCGCCACGCACCACATTGGAGGTGCCGACGAATTCGGCGACGAAGGTGGTGGCCGGCTGCATGTACAGGTTGCGCGGGGTGTCGACCTGCTCGATACGGCCGCGGTTGAACACTGCGACGCGATCGGACATCGACAGCGCCTCGGTCTGGTCGTGGGTGACGAAGATGAAGGTGATGCCCAGCTGGCGCTGCAGCTTTTTCAGCTCGCCCTGCATCTGTTCGCGCAACTTCAGGTCCAGCGCGCCAAGCGGCTCGTCCAGCAGCAGTACCCGTGGCCGGTTGACCAGCGCGCGGGCCAGGGCCACGCGTTGGCGCTGGCCCCCGGACAACTGCGCCGGTTTGCGCGCGCCGTAGCCGGCCAGGGCCACCATCGCCAGGGCTTCTTCAGCGCGGCTGTGGCGTTCGGCCTTGGCCACGCCTTTTACCTTCAGGCCGTAGGCGATGTTGTCCAGTACGTTCATGTGCGGGAACAGGGCGTAGTCCTGGAATACGGTGTTGACGTCGCGCTGGTAGGGCGGTACGCCGGCAGCCTCGACGCCGTGGATGCGGATCGAACCGCTGCTGGGTTGCTCGAAGCCGGCGATCAGGCGCAGGCAGGTGGTCTTGCCCGACCCAGAGGGGCCGAGCATGGAGAAGAATTCGCCATCGATGATGTCGATGCTGACCTGGTCGACGGCCTTGACCTCGCCGAAGGTGCGCGAAACCTGGGTGAACTGGACGGCTAGGGGCATGCATAGGCTCCGGACAACTGGCTTACTCCTGTGCTGGCCTCTTCGCGGGTGAACCCGCTCCTACAGGTTCATCACCGCCTGTAAGGGTGGTGTGCTTTACCTGTGGGAGCGGGTTCACCCGCGAAGAGGCCGGCACAGGCATTCAGGCAACCTCAGCGCCCGCCCATGATCGCAATGTAATCCTGGGTCCAGCGGCTATACGGCACGAACTTGCCGCCCTGGGCCTGCGGGGTTTTCCAGAAGGCGATCTTGTCGAAGTTGTCGAAACCGTTGGTCTTGCAGCCCTCGGCCCCCAGCAGCTCGCTGCCGGTGCAGGCCGCCGGCACCGCCGGCAACGAACCGAACCAGGCGGCCACATCACCCTGTACTTTCGGCTGCAGCGACCAGTCCATCCATTTGTAGGCACAGTTGGGGTGCTTGGCCTCGCTGTGCAGCATGGTGGTGTCGGCCCAGCCGGTCGCGCCTTCCTTGGGAATGGTCGAGGCCACGGGCTGCTTCTCGGCCTTGAGGCCATTGACCATGTAGCCCCAGGAGCTGGAGGCAACCACGCCTTCGTTCTTCACGTCGCTCATCTGCACCGTGGCGTCATGCCAGTAGCGGTGGATCAGCGGTTGCTGCTGGCGCAGCAGCTCCAGCACGGCCTTGTACTGCGCTTCGCTCAGCTCGTACGGGTCCTGGATGCCCAGCTCCGGTTTGGCCGCCTTCAGGTACAACGCCGCATCGGCGATGTAGATCGGCCCATCGTAGGCCTGCACGCGGCCCTTGTTCGGCTTGCCGTCGGGAAGGTTCTGCGGCTCGAACAGCACGCCCCAGCTGGTGGGCGCCTGCTTGAATACGTCGGTGTTGTACAGCAGCACGTTCGGCCCCCATTGGTAAGGGGTGCCGTAGACCTGCTTGTCGACCACGTACCAGCCACCGTTCTGCAGCCGTGGGTCGATGTTCTTCCAGTTGGGGATCAAGGCGGTGTTGATCGGCTGTACCCGCTTGCCCGCGATCAGCCGCAGCGAGGCATCGCCCGAGGCGGTGACCAGGTCGTAGCCGCCCTTGGTCATCAGGCTGACCATCTCGTCCGAGGTGGCGGCGGTCTTGACGCTGACCTTGCAGCCGGTTTCCTTCTCGAAGCCGGTCACCCAGTCGTAGGCCTTGTCGCTTTCACCGCGCTCGATGTAGCCGGGCCAGGCGACGATGTCCAGGCGGCCCTCGCCGGGCCCTAGGGCCTTGGGCGGTTCGGCAGCCTGCAGGCTGGCGTTGGCCAGCAGGGCGCAGGCGGTTGCGCCGAGCAATGCGGTCTTGTGCACTGACATGGTGTTCCCTCTTCTTGGAGATTTTGGTCGGGGCAGTCATCAAGCAAGCCGTGAAGCGATCGTCATGAACGTGGTGCGGTTAGCGCGGTATTGGCGATATCGAGTCTAGTTGGCTTTTTGCCAGCCAATGCAACATCCGGAAGCAAATCCCCCCATGGCGATCGGGCGGGCAGGGCTTAACCTGACGGCTCCCTTGGCCAACGTGGAGACCGTTTGATGAATACCCGGGGATTGCTCGACCAGTTGCTCAAGTCCGGCCAGGACTTGCTCGCCAGCCAGGCCGGCAAGGGCAGCTCTGGCAAGCCAGGCACCAGTGCCGGCGGCCTTGGCAGCCTGCTTTCCGGTGCCGGTGGCGGCGCCCTGGCGGCGGGCGCCATGGGCTTGCTGCTGGGCAACAAGAAGGCCCGCAAATATGGCGGCAAGGCCCTCACCTATGGCGGCCTGGCCGCGCTCGGTGTGCTGGCCTACAAGGCCTACGGCAACTGGCAGGCGCGCCAGCAGGTGGCCGCCACCGAGCCACAGACCGTCGACCGCCTGCCGCCGGCCCAGGCCGAGCTGCACAGCCAGGCGGTACTGCGGGCGCTGGTGGCGGCTGCCAAGTCCGATGGCCATATTGACGAACGCGAGCGTGCGCTGATCGAGGGCGAATTCACCCGCCTGGACAACGACCGCGAGTTGCAGCACTGGCTGCATGCCGAGCTGAACAAGCCGCTGGACCCGGCCGAAGTGGCCCGTGCAGCGCAAACGCCGGAAATGGCCGCCGAGATGTACCTGGCCAGCGTGATGATGGTCGACCAGGAAAACTTCATGGAGCGCGCCTACCTGGACGAACTGGCCCGCCAGCTGCGCCTGGACCCGGCCCTGCGTCAGGAACTGGAAAGCCAGGCAAGGCTTGCCGCCGGCCAGTGATGGGGGCTGCGTTGCAGCCCATCGCCGGCAAGCCGGCTCCCACAGGGATCGCACATGGCCTGAGGTTATGCGGTCGAGGTGGGAGCCTGGCTTGCCGGCGATGGGCCGCACAGCGGCCCCAATGGCGTTGGGCACAAATGACCGGTCTGTCGGCAAGGTTACCCGGTTACTCCACATTTCAGCCGCATGAGCACTGGGCGCCTGGGCTATACTTCGGCGATTTTTCCCGCTCGTTGTGAATTCCTGAGGGCTGAATGTGAAGAACTGGACCTTGCGCCAACGGATCCTGGCAAGTTTCGCCGTGATCATCGCCATCATGCTGCTGATGATCGTGGCCGCCTACTCGCGGTTGGTGACCATCGCATCCGCCGAGCAGGCAGTGGGGACCGACAGCATTCCCGGCCTCTACTACAGCTCGATGATCCGCAGTGCCTGGGTCGACAGTTACGTCACCAGCCAGCAGCTGGTGGGGCTGTCCAATCACCGCGAATTCACTTCGGCCGACGCAGAGCTGTTCAAGAGCTTCCAGGACCGCCTGAAAGAGCACATGGACAGCTACCAGGGCACCATTCAGGACGATGACGACCAGGCGCGCTTCGACACCTTCATCCAGATGAAAGATGCCTACCTCAAGATCGTCGACCAGGTGCTGGAAGCCTATCGACAGCGCAACTACGCGGAAGCCCAGCGGTTGATCACCGATGTGCTCACCCCGGCCTGGATCGAAGGCCGCAAGCACCTGAACGAAGTGATCGAGCACAACCGCGCCTCCGCCGACACCGACACCAACGAGATCGTCGGCGCCGTAAGCACGGCCAAGGGCAGCATGATAGTTTCGCTGCTGCTGGCGATCATCGCCGCCGGTATCTGCGGCCTGTTGCTGATGCGCGCCATCACCGCGCCCATGCAGCGCATTGTCCATGCCCTCGACAAACTGCGCTCGGGCGACCTGAGCATGCGCCTGAGCCTGGACCGCAAGGACGAATTCGGCGCCATCGAAAGCGGCTTCAACGAAATGGCCGAGGCCCTGGCCAACCTGGTGGCCCAGGCCCAGCGTTCGTCGGTGCAGGTGACCACCTCGGTGACCGAAATCGCTGCAACCTCCAAGCAACAGCAGGCCACCGCCACCGAAACGGCCGCCACCACCACCGAAATCGGCGCCACCTCGCGGGAAATCGCCGCCACTTCGCGTGACCTGGTGCGCACCATGACCGAAGTCACCTCGGCCGCCGACCAGGCCTCCAGCCTGGCCGGTTCCGGCCAGCAGGGCCTGGCACGCATGGAAGAAACCATGCACCAGGTGATGGGCGCCGCCGACCTGGTCAACGCCAAGCTGGGCATCCTCAACGAAAAGGCCAGCAACATCACCCAGATGGTGGTGACCATCGTCAAGGTCGCCGACCAGACCAACCTGCTGTCGCTCAACGCTGCCATCGAAGCGGAAAAGGCCGGCGAGTACGGCCGCGGCTTTGCCGTGGTAGCCACCGAAGTGCGCCGCCTGGCCGACCAGACCGCCGTGGCCACCTACGATATCGAGCAGATGGTGCGCGAGATCCAGTCGGCGGTGTCGGCCGGGGTCATGGGCATGGACAAGTTTTCCGAAGAAGTGCGCCGCGGCATGTTCGAAGTGCAGCAGGTGGGCGAACAGCTCAGCCAGATCATTCACCAGGTGCAGGCCCTGGCCCCACGCGTGCTGATGGTCAACGAAGGCATGCAGGCACAGGCCACCGGTGCCGAGCAGATCAACCAGGCGCTGGCCCAGCTCAGCGATGCCAGCACCCAGACGGTCGAATCGCTGCGCCAGGCCAGTTTCGCCATCGATGAGCTGAGCCAGGTGGCCGCTGGCCTGCGTGGCGGCGTGTCGCGCTTCAAAGTCTGACTGCGATGAACGACTTGCAACCGCGCGCCGTGCGGGCGGTCAACGCCAAGGGGGCGTTGTACCTGCAGTTTCGCATCCGGGAGCAACGCTTTGCCCTGAGCGTGCACGAGGTGATCGAGGTGCTGCCGCGCCAGCCGCTCAAGCCGATCGCCAAGGCGCCTGCCTGGGTCGCAGGCATCCTTGCACACCGGGGCCTGCTGGTACCGGTGGTCGACCTGGCGGCATTGAGCTTCGGCCAGCCGGCGGCGCAGCGCACCAGTACCCGCCTGGTGCTGGTGCACTACCGAGGTGGCCTGCAGCTTGGCCTGATCCTGGAGCAGGCCACCGAAACCCTGCGTTGCCACCCCGACGAGTTCCAGCCGTATGGCGTGGACAGCGGTGAAGCCCCGTACCTGGGGCCGGTGCGTCAGGATGAGCAGGGCTTGTTGCAGCGCATCGAAGTCAACGACCTGCTGCCCGATGCCGTGCACGAGTTGCTGTACGCGGATGATCCGACAGGGATGCCGACATGAACGAACAGCATTTTTTCCGCTTCCTGCGCGAACGCATCGGCCTGGACGTGGAATCGGTGGGCGCGCCCATGGTCGAGCGTGCGCTGCGCCAGCGCTGTGTGGCCGTGAACGCTGCGGACCTGGATGATTACTGGCTGCACCTGCAGCAGTCGATGGATGAGCAACAGGCGCTGATCGAAGCGGTCATCGTCCCGGAAACCTGGTTCTTCCGTTACCCCGAATCCTTCACCGCCTTGGCCAGCCTGGCGCACAAGCGCCTGGCCGAGCTGGCCGGGGCGCGCCCGCTGCGTTTGCTCAGCCTGCCTTGCTCGACCGGCGAGGAACCCTATTCGCTGGCCATGGCCTTGCTCGATGCCGGTATCGCGCCGGGGGCGTTCATGATCGACGGCATGGACATCAGCCCCAGTTCCGTGGCCAAGGCCGGGCAGGCGGTGTACGGGCGCAATGCCTTCCGTGGCAGCGACCTGGGCTTTCGCGAGCGTTACTTCGATGCCCTCGACGAAGGCCACCTCCTGCATGAGCGGGTGCGCGAGCAAGTCAGCCTGCAGGTGGGCAATGTGCTCGACCCGGCGCTGGCCAGCCGCGATGGCCTGTACGACTTCGTGTTCTGCCGCAACCTGCTGATCTATTTCGACGTGCCGACCCAACAACGGGTGTTCGAAGTGCTCAAGCGCTTGTTGCACCCACAGGGTGTGCTGTTCATCGGCCCGGCCGAAGGCAGCTTGCTGGCGCGATTGGGCATGCGCCCGCTGGGGATTGCCCAGTCGTTCGCCTATGTGCGCCAGGAGGGTGGCGGCGCTGCGTTGGCTACGCCCCCGGTCCAGCCCTTGCGGCGCACATCGCCAGCACCGGCCAAGCCAGGCTATCCGTTACCGAGCGCAGCGTCGCCGCGCCCACTGCGGGTGCTGCCCGTGGCCGCCAAGCCAGCGCCGGCGCGCGAGCACAAGCGCGAGGAGGCAAGCGAGTTGCTGGCCAGCATTGCCCGGCTTGCCAATGCCGGCGCCAGCGAGCAGGCCCGTGCCGAATGCCAGCGCTACCTGGGCCAGTTCGCGCCTTCGGCGCAGGTTTACTACTGGCTGGGGCTGCTCAGCGATACCGAAGGCGATGCGCAGCAGGCACTGACCCACTATCGCAAAGCCCTGTACCTGGAACCGCAGCACCCCGAGGCGCTGGTGCACCTGGCGGCCTTGCTGGCGGCCCAGGGTGACCTGGCCGGTGCCCGGCGCCTGCAGGAGCGCGCCGCACGGGTTGGCAGGGAGTCTGAACGATGAAGGAATCCGCGATGCAATTGCTCGCCGAGGATGACGCGCACATCGACGACTGCTGGAACCGCATTGGCGTGCACGGCGACAAGCAGTGCCCGCTGCTGGAGCGTCACGTTCACTGCCGTAACTGCGAGGTATATGCCGCAGCAGCCACACGCCTGCTCGACCGCTACGCGTTGATGCAGGACCACCAGGCTGCCGTGGCGCCACCGGTCGAGGAAAACACCGGCCGCTCCATGCTGCTGTTCCGCCTGGGCGAAGAGTGGCTGGCGCTGGCCACCGCCTGCCTGGCCGAAATTGCCCCGCTGCAGGCGGTGCATTCGCTGCCGCACCAGCGCTCGCGGGTGTTGCAGGGGGTGGCCAACGTGCGCGGTGCGCTGGTGCCGTGCCTGTCACTGGCCGACCTGCTGGGTGTGCAGGCCAGCGCTGCCGAGCAACGTGGCGGCCGGGCGATGCCACGCATGCTGATCCTGGCCGCGGATGGCGGGCCGGTGGTGATGGCGGTCGAGGAAATCGACGGCATTCACCGGCTCGACCCGCTGCTGCTGGGCAGCGGCCAGGACGCCTCCCACTTCACCGCAGCGGTCCTGCAATGGCGTGGCCGCAGCGTGCGGGTGCTGGACGATCAACACTTACTGTCTGCCGTGCAGCGGAGCCTGTCATGACCCCAGAGCAAATGCGCGACGCATCGTTGCTCGAACTGTTCAGCCTGGAGGCCGAGGCGCAGACCCAGGTGCTCAGCGTCGGCCTGATGGCGCTGGAGCGTAATCCCACGCAGGCCGACCAGCTCGAGGCTTGCATGCGCGCGGCCCATTCGCTGAAGGGCGCGGCGCGGATTGTCGGGGTGGACGCTGGCGTCAGCGTCGCCCACGTCATGGAAGACTGCCTGGTGGCCGCCCAGGAGGGCCGCCTGCGGCTGAGCGCCGAGCATATCGATGCCCTGTTGCAGGGCACTGACCTGTTGATGCGCATCGCCACGCCTGGCGATGCCGGGGCGCAGGCGACCCTGCCGGTGTTCCTTGCGCAAATGGCCAACCTGCTCGACCCGGGGGCGGCAGCCGTGCCCCCCGCGCCACCAGCCGTGCCAGCGCTGCCGGAAGCGCCGGTGCAAACCGTGCAAGCCGAACCTTTGCCGCTGCCTGTCGAACCCTTGGAGCCTGAGCCCGAGCCCGAGCAGGCCCCACGTCGCAAGGCCGGCAAGCGCACCGGCGAAGGTACGGAGCGGGTGCTGCGGGTCACCGCCGACCGCCTCAACAGCCTGCTCGACTTGTCCAGCAAGTCGCTGGTGGAAACCCAGCGGCTCAAGCCTTACCTGGCCACCCTGCAGCGCCTCAAGCGCATGCACGGCCAGGGCATGCAGGCGCTTGATGGCCTGCGCATGCAACTGGAGGACAGTGGCCAGAGCAGCGAGGTGCTCGAAGCCCTGGCACAGACCCAGCGCCTGCTGGCGGAAACCCAGCAGATCCTGCAGCAGCAGGCTGCCGACCTGGACGAGTTCGGCTGGCAGGCCAGCCAGCGCGCACAACTGCTGTACGACACCGCGCTGGCCTGCCGGATGCGGCCGTTTGCCGATGTGCTGACCGGCCAGAGCCGCATGGTGCGCGACCTTGGCCGTTCGCTGGGCAAGCCGGTGCGGCTGCTGGTGGAAGGTGACAAGACCCAGGTCGACCGCGATGTGCTGGAAAAGCTCGAAGCACCGCTGACCCACCTGTTGCGCAATGCGGTCGACCACGGCATCGAGCTGCCCGAGCGGCGCCTGCTGGCGGGCAAGGCGGAGGAGGGGGTTATCCGCCTGCGGGCCTCGCACCAGGCCGGAATGCTCAGCCTGGAACTGATCGACGACGGTGCCGGCATCGACCTCGAGCGCCTGCGCAGCAGCATTGTCGGGCGTGCCCTGTCGCCCGCCGACACGGTGGCGCGGATGAGCGAGGCAGAGTTGCTGACGTTCCTGTTCTTGCCCGGTTTCAGCCTGCGCGACAAAGTCACCGAGGTGTCCGGGCGCGGCGTGGGCCTGGATGCGGTGCAGCACATGATCCGTGAACTGCGCGGTTCTATCGAGCTGACCCAGCTGGCCGGGCAGGGCTGCCGTTTCCACCTGCAGGTGCCACTGACCCTGTCGGTGGTGCGCAGCCTGGTGGTCGAGGTGGGCGGCGAGGCCTATGCCTTCCCGCTCGCTCATATCGAACGCACGCTGGAAGTGAGCGCCGAAGAGATCGTGCAGATCGAGGGGCGCCAGCACTTCTGGCACGAAGGCCGGCACATCGGCCTGGTGGCGGCCAGCCAACTGCTCAACCGCCCGGCCGGGCAATCGCAGGAGAGCAGCCTGCGGGTAGTGGTGATCCGCGAGCGCGAGCAACTGTACGGCGTGGCCGTGGAGCGGCTGGTGGGCGAGCGGGTCCTGGTGGTGATGCCGCTCGACCCACGGCTGGGCAAGGTGCAGGACATTTCTTCCGGCGCCTTGCTCGACGATGGCTCGGTGGTGCTGATCGTCGATGTCGAGGACCTGCTGCGCTCGGTGGAGAAACTGCTCAGCACCGGCAGCCTGGAACGCATCGAGCGCGGCAGCAGCGGCGCCCGTGGCGTGGCGCGCCAGCGCATCCTGGTGGTCGACGATTCGCTGACCGTGCGAGAACTGCAGCGCAAGCTGCTTGGCAACCGTGGCTACGACGTGGCCGTGGCGGTGGATGGCATGGACGGCTGGAACGCCTTGCGTGGCGAGGACTTCGACCTGCTGATCACCGACATCGACATGCCGCGCATGGACGGCATCGAGCTGGTCACCCTGGTGCGCCGCGACCAGCGCCTGCAATCGCTGCCGGTGATGGTGGTGTCCTACAAGGACCGTGAGGAAGACCGACGGCGTGGCCTGGATGCCGGCGCCGACTACTATTTGGCAAAGGCCAGTTTCCATGACGATGCGTTGCTGGATGCTGTGGTTGAGCTGATCGGAGGTGCTCAGGGATGAAGATCGCCATCGTCAACGACATGCCCATGGCCGTGGAGGCGCTGCGCCGGGCGGTCGCCCTGGAGCCGGCGCACGAGGTGGTATGGGTGGCCAGCAATGGCGCCGAGGCGGTGCAGCGCTGCACCGAGCAGCAGCCAGACCTGATCCTCATGGACCTGATAATGCCGGTCATGGATGGCGTCGAGGCCACCCGGCGGATCATGGCCGAAACCCCATGCGCCATCGTCATCGTCACGGTCGACCGCAAGCAGAACGTGCACCGGGTGTTCGAGGCCATGGGCTACGGCGCACTCGACGTGGTAGACACGCCGGCGCTGGGCGCGGGCGATCCCCGTGAAGCGGCGGCGCCACTGCTGCGCAAAATCCTCAATATCGGCTGGCTGATCGGCCAGCAACGTTCGCCTGCCGCCCGCCCGGTGGCCACGCCGCTGCGCGAGGCTTCCCAGCGCCGCGGCCTGGTGGCGATCGGCTCGTCGGCAGGTGGCCCGGCGGCGCTGGAAGTGTTGCTGCAGGGCCTGCCGGCGGCATTTCCGGCGGCCATCGTGCTGGTCCAGCATGTGGACCAGGTGTTTGCCGCGGGCATGGCCGAATGGCTCAGCAGCGCTGCCGGGCTGCCGGTGCGCCTGGCCCGGGAAGGCGAGCCGCCGCAGCCGGGGCAGGTGTTGCTGGCCGGCACCAATCACCACATCCGCCTGCTACAGAACGGCCAACTG
Organism: Pseudomonas asiatica; assembly: GCF_040214835.1. Lineage (NCBI taxonomy): Bacteria > Pseudomonadati > Pseudomonadota > Gammaproteobacteria > Pseudomonadales > Pseudomonadaceae > Pseudomonas > Pseudomonas asiatica. The sequence goes on from NZ_CP157874.1 coordinate 1,206,886, forward strand.
GCCTACACTGCCGAACCTGTCAATGAAATTTACCGGCCCTCGATCGATGTGTTCTTCGAGAGTGTGGCGCGCTATTGGACCGGCGATGCGGTGGGCGTGTTGCTTACCGGCATGGGCCGCGATGGTGCCCAGGGCCTGAAGCTGATGCGCCAGCAGGGCTTCCTGACCATTGCCCAGGACCAGGCCAGCAGTGCGGTGTACGGGATGCCCAAGGCCGCTGCGGCCATCGATGCCGCAGTGGAAATCCGCCCGCTGGAACGCATAGCCGGGCGCTTGATGGAATTTTTCGCAAAATGACGAAGTGTATTGAATCACGCCGCCAGGCCGGCAGTGATCGGGTGAACAGGTATGAATGATTTACCGATCGAAGGTTTCACGACCCCCAACGAGAACTCGGCGATGGTGCTGCTGGTCGACGACCAGGCCATGATCGGCGAGGCGGTGCGGCGTGGCCTGGCCCATGAAGAGAACATCGACTTCCACTTCTGCGCCGACCCGCACCAGGCGGTGGCCCAGGCCGTGCGCATCAAGCCCACGGTGATCCTGCAGGACCTGATCATGCCTGGCCTGGACGGGCTGACCCTGGTGCGTGAATACCGCAACAACCCGGCGACCCAGGATATCCCGATCATCGTCCTGTCGACCAAGGAAGACCCGCTGGTCAAGAGCGCGGCCTTTGCTGCCGGGGCCAACGATTACCTGGTCAAGCTGCCGGACACCATCGAGCTGGTGGCGCGCATCCGCTATCACTCGCGTTCCTACCTTACCCTGTTGCAGCGCGACGAGGCCTACCGCGCCCTGCGCGTCAGCCAGCAGCAACTGCTCGATACCAACCTGATGCTGCAGCGGCTGATGAACTCCGATGGCCTGACCGGGTTGTCCAACCGCCGCCACTTCGACGAGTACCTGGAACTGGAATGGCGCCGGGCCATGCGTGAGCAGCAGCAATTGTCGCTGCTGATGATCGACGTGGACTATTTCAAGGCCTACAACGACAGCTTTGGCCACCTGGCCGGTGACGAGGCCTTGCGCCAGGTGGCCGAGGCGATCCGCGGCTCGTGCTCGCGGCCGACCGACCTGCCGGCGCGCTATGGTGGCGAGGAATTCGTCCTGGTATTGCCCAACACCTCGCCGGGCGGGGCACGCCTGGTGGCCGAGAAGCTGCGCCAGACCGTGCTCGGCCTGGGCATCCCGCACACCGCGCCGGTGCCCGACTCGTATCTGACCGTGAGCATTGGCCTGGCCACCCAGACTCCGTCCATCGGCAGCCATAGCCGGCAACTGATCTCGGCTGCGGACAAAGGCCTGTACCAGGCCAAGAATGGCGGGCGCAACCAGGTTGGTATCGCCTGACAGGGCCTGCACCGTACCCTTGTAGGAGCGGCCTTGTGTCGCGATGGGGCGCGCAGCGGCCCCTTGCAGTATCTGCTGCGAAGCTGAATTCCGGGGCCGCTGCGCGCCCCATCGCGACACAAGGCCGCTCCTACACGAGTAATTGCGGCCATTCGGGCGCCCGGCGGGTCTGCCGCCCTGCGGCGGACTCGGTTATACTCGCAGGCTTTTCACCGAATTCGTGCGAGTAGCCAGCCCATGGAAATCCAACCGATCCTGAACACCATCAAGGACCTCACCGAGCGTTCCCAGTCCATTCGGGGGTATCTTTGACTACGATCACAAGCATGACCGCCTGATCGAAGTCAACCGCGAGCTGGAAGACCCCAACGTCTGGAACAAGCCCGAGTACGCCCAGGCCCTGGGCCGCGAGCGTGCCATGCTGGCACAGGTCGTCGAGACCCTGGACAAGCTGTCCGGTGGCCTGGCCGACTGCCAGGACCTGCTCGACATGGCCGTCGAGGAAAATGACGAAGGCGCCGTCGGCGACGTCGTGACCGAACTGGAAGGCCTGGAAGAAAAACTGGCCCAGCTCGAGTTCCGTCGCATGTTCAGCGGCGAGATGGACATGAACAACGCCTACCTGGACATCCAGGCCGGCTCCGGTGGTACCGAGGCGCAGGACTGGGCCAACATCCTGCTGCGCATGTACCTGCGCTGGGCCGACAAGCGTGGTTTCGATGCCACCATCATCGAGCTTTCCGAAGGTGAAGTCGCCGGCATCAAGGGCGCTACCGTGCATATCAAGGGCGAGTACGCCTTCGGCTGGCTGCGCACCGAGATCGGCGTGCACCGCCTGGTACGCAAGAGCCCGTTCGACTCCGGTGCCCGTCGCCACACCTCGTTCTCGGCGGTGTTCGTGTCGCCCGAGATCGACGACAAGGTCGAGATCGAGATCAACCCGGCCGACCTGCGTATCGACACCTACCGTTCCTCCGGTGCCGGTGGTCAGCACGTGAACACCACCGACTCGGCGGTGCGTATTACCCACGTACCGACCAACACCGTGGTGGCTTGCCAGAACGAACGCTCCCAGCACGCCAACAAGGACACCGCCATGAAAATGCTGCGGGCCAAGTTGTACGAGCTGGAAATGCAGAAGCGCAATGCCGCCTCGCAGGCGCTGGAAGACAGCAAGTCGGACATCGGCTGGGGCCACCAGATCCGCTCCTACGTGCTGGATGACTCGCGTATCAAGGACCTGCGTACCGGTGTCGAGCGCAGCGACTGCCAGAAGGTGCTGGACGGCGACCTCGACCAGTACCTGGAAGCGAGCCTCAAGCAGGGGCTGTAAACCGCACACAACCGCCGCGGTACCTGGCCTGGGTCCGGTATCGCGTGCCCTGCCCGAAAGGGGCACCGAACACCTGATGGAAAGAATGACGAAATGAGCGACCTCAAGACCGAAGCGCAAGACCTGCAACAGGAAGAAAACGCCCTGATCGCCCTGCGCAAGGAAAAGCTTGCCGCCGAGCGCGCCAAGGGCAATGCCTTCCCCAATGACTTCCGTCGCGACAGCTACTGCAACGACCTGCAGAAGCAGTATGCGGACAAGACCAAGGAAGAACTGGAAGCTGCAGCGATTCCGGTCAAGGTTGCCGGCCGCATCATGCTCAACCGCGGCTCGTTCATGGTCATTCAGGACATGACTGGCCGTATCCAGGTCTACGTCAACCGCAAGACCCTGCCGGAAGAAACCCTGGCCGCGGTCAAGACCTGGGACCTGGGCGACATCATCAGCGCCGAAGGCACCCTGGCCCGTTCCGGCAAGGGCGACCTGTACGTCGAAATGACCAACGTGCGCCTGCTGACCAAGTCGCTGCGCCCGCTGCCCGACAAGCACCACGGCCTGACCGACACCGAGCAGCGCTACCGCCAGCGTTACGTCGACCTGATGGTCAATGAAGAAACCCGCCACACCTTCCGTGTGCGTTCGCAGGTGATCTCGCACATCCGCAAGTTCCTCATCGAGCGCGACTTCCTCGAAGTCGAGACGCCGATGCTGCAAACCATCCCGGGTGGTGCTGCGGCCAAGCCGTTCGAAACCCACCACAACGCCCTGGACATGGCCATGTTCCTGCGCATTGCGCCGGAGCTGTACCTCAAGCGCCTGGTGGTTGGTGGCTTCGAGAAGGTGTTCGAGATCAACCGCAACTTCCGTAACGAAGGCGTTTCGACTCGTCACAACCCTGAATTCACCATGCTCGAGTTCTACCAGGCCTACGCCGACTACCGCGACAACATGGACCTCACCGAGGAACTGTTCCGCGAGCTGGCGCAGCTGGTACTGGGCACTACCGACGTGCCGTACGGCGACAAGGTGTTCCACTTCGGCGAGCCGTTCGCCCGCCTGTCGGTATTCGACTCGATCCTCAAGTACAACCCGGAGCTGACCGCTGCCGACCTGCAGGACGTCGACCGCGCCCGCGACATCGCCAAAAAGGCCGGTGCCAAGGTGCTGGGCCACGAAGGCCTGGGCAAGCTGCAGGTGATGATTTTCGAAGAGCTGGTCGAGCACAAGCTGGAGCAGCCGCACTTCATCACCGAGTACCCGTTCGAAGTGTCGCCGCTGGCCCGTCGCAACGACGACAACCCGGCTGTTACCGACCGTTTCGAGCTGTTCATCGGTGGCCGCGAGATCGCCAACGCCTACTCCGAGCTCAATGATGCCGAAGACCAGGCCGAGCGCTTCCTGGCCCAGGTGGCCGAGAAGGACGCCGGTGACGACGAAGCCATGCACTACGACGCCGACTTCGTTCGCGCCCTGGAGTACGGCATGCCGCCGACTGCAGGTGAAGGCATCGGCATCGACCGCCTGGTGATGCTGCTGACCAACTCGCCGTCGATCCGCGACGTGATCCTGTTCCCGCACATGCGTCCGCAGGCCTGAGTGAATTGAATGAGCCGCCTTTCGAGGCGGCTTTTTCTTGCCCGTACACTTGAATTGCCTGTACCGGCCCTTTCGCGGCTAAAGCCGCTCCCACTGGGACCCCACTACCCTCAGGCTGGTGCGGTCCCTGTGGGAGCGGCTTTAGCCGCGAAGAGGCCGGCACTGACGAAACACTGTCCATGAGGTACACCCCGTGACACCCGCAATGCCTCACCAGGGCGCCGCCGGCATCGCCACCGCCGTCGCCGAAAGCGTGCAATACCAAGGCCGCAAGACTGCCCGCCAGGGCAGCGAGCAGCGTCGCCAACTGATCCTCGACGCCGCCATGCGCATTGTCGTGCGCGATGGCGTACGCGGTGTGCGCCATCGCGCCGTCGCCGCCGAGGCCGGTGTGCCACTGTCGGCCACCACCTACTACTTCAAGGACATCGAGGACCTGCTCACCGATACCTTCGCCCAGTACGTCGAACGCAGCGCCGCCTACATGGCCAAGCTGTGGGCCAATACCGAGGTGGTGTTGCGCCAGTTGCTGGCCGAGGGTGACGGCAGCCCGCAGGCGCGGGCACGCCTGGCTGACGAGGTGGCGCGCATGACAGCCGACTACGTGCAGCGGCAACTGTTGAACCGCCGCGACTTCCTGATGGCCGAGCAGGCCTTCCGCCAGGAGGCGCTGCTGTGCCCGCGCCTGGCTCAACTGGTGTGCGCCCATGAACAGATCCTGCTGCATGGCACCCGCCAATTGCTGCAGGTGGTGGGCTCGCAGCAACCGGAACAGGACGCCCAAATGTTGACGGCGATTATCGAGCAGATGGAATATCAGGGCCTGCTCAAGGATGCGAACGCGCAAGCCGATGGGCAGATGCTCGCTATGCTTAGCCGATACCTGCAGCTGGTGCTGGCATCGGCCTGAGCCGAGACCGACTTTTCAAGGAGAACCTGATGAAAGCCTGGCGTGTGGTGTTGTTGACTTTGTCATTCCTGCTGCTGGGCGGTTGTCTGGTGACCTTCCACGAGCCCTTGCCGAGCAACCAGGCGGCGCCCAAGGCCCTGCTCGGCAAGTGGAGCAGCAAGGACGCCTGGGGCGAGCCGCTGAAGCTGGTGATCAGCCGTAGCGGTGGCGATGCCTACAAGGCAGTGGCCACGGCCAAGGGCAAGGCCCCCGAGGAATACGTGTTCACCGTGTCGCGCCACGGCAACCGCTGGTACCTGTCGGCTGGCGTGCCGAAGCGCCTGGGTGGCAACTTCCTGATCGGCGGTTTCGATATCGTCGATGGCAAGGAACTGGTGGTCTACAACCTGGATGTCGAGCAGGTGCAGCAGGCGGTGGACAAGAAGGAGCTGACCGGGCGCAGCACCGAGGTGCCGGAGGACAACGGCGACGGCGTGCTGATCGACAGCCCGTCGGCGCGGGTGCTGGCGTATCTGGACGACCCGGCCAACTCCGACCTGTTCGTTGAAGTGGCGCGGTTCCAGCGCTCCGGCAAATGACCGTGCTGGCTTCTTCGCGGCTGAAGCCGCTCCCACAGGGACCGCACCGGTTTCGAGCCTGATGCAGTACCTGTGGGAGCGGCTTTAGCCGCGAAGAGGCCGGTACAGGTTTCCTGTACTAGAAAGGAGTCCCCGGTGGACGAATACCAGCAAACCATCCGTGCCCTGTCCGACCGCATCGTTGCGGCACAGACCCCGATCCGGGTTCTGGACGCGGTGAAGTGGGACGACAACATCCGCCAGGGTTTCCTCAAGGCCAAGGGCAAGGAGCCGCCGGCCGTCGACCGTGCCTACTACCAGTCGCGCCCGCTGGCGTTCGACTCCAGCGCGGTCAAGGCCGAGTTCCAGGGCATCGAGCGCGACATCATTCGCCAGCTCGGCCAGTTCAACCCGGTCGGGCAGATCATGAAGCGCATGTGCCGCGAATACCGCATGGTGGTGCGCATGCTCGAAGCGCGTGGCACCGAGGATTTCGGGCTGATCTCCCAGGAACTGTACGGCGCCGCCTCGGATGCCTTCCACGCTGGTGATCCGACCTTGGCCGACCTCGGCCTGATGCTGTCGGACTACCTGAACAACATCGATGGCCGTGGCGACCTCAAGGACGAACCGAAGAACCTCACTGCCAAGGAGGCCGTGGAAATCCTCCAGCACCGGCTGAACAAGGTGTTCGGCGAGGCCGAGGGGACCATCCGTGTGTTCGAGTCCGACGGCATCGTCGCCGATGCCGCGGCCGGGGCCGACTACATCAAGGTGCGTGCCGACGCCATGTTCAATGCCCGTGACGTGCGCGCCCTGGAGGTGCACGAAGGGCTGGTGCATGTCGGCACCACGCTCAACGGCCTGAACCAGCCGATCTGTACCTTCCTGGCCAAGGGCCCGCCCTCGTCGACGGTGACCCAGGAAGGCCTGGCCATCCTCATGGAGGTGATCGCCTTCGCCTCCTACCCCAGCCGCCTGCGCAAGCTCACCAATCGGACCCGCGCCATCCACATGGTCGAGGAGGGTGCCGATTTCATGCAGATCTACAACTTCTTCCGCGAGCAGGGGTTCGAGATGGCGCAGAGCTACAGCAACGCCAGTCGGGTGTTCCGTGGGTCGGTGCCCAATGGCCTGCCATTTACCAAGGACTTGTCCTACCTCAAAGGCTTCATCATGGTTTACAACTACATTCAGTTGGCCGTGAAGAAGGGCAAGCTCGAACAGATCCCGTTGCTGTTCTGTGGCAAGACCACCCTGGAAGACATGCGTACCCTGCGACAGCTGGTCGAGGAAGGCCTGGTCGAGCCGCCCAAGTACCTGCCCGAGCAGTTCCGCGACCTCAACGCGCTGTCGGCCTGGATGTGCTTCTCCAACTTCCTCAACCACCTGAGCCTGGACCGCATTGAAGCCGATTACGCGAACATTCTCTGAGTGCTGCCGCCTGCTGGCCCTGGGTTTGATCCTGCTGGGCCTGGGCGGTTGCAGCAGCCTGCTGTTCTATCCCGAGCGCGGCCAGCCGTTCACGCCCGAGCGGGCCAGGCTCGAGTACCGCGATGTCACCTTGACCACTGCTGATGGCATCCGCCTGCACGGCTGGTGGTTGCCGGCCAAGGCGGGGGTCGAGGTCAAGGGCACGGTGCTGCACCTGCATGGCAATGGCGGCAACCTGCCTGGGCACCTGGGCGGCAGCTACTGGCTGCCGGAGCAGGGCTACCAGGTGTTGATGATCGATTACCGCGGCTATGGCCTGTCCCAGGGCGAGCCGAGCCTGCCCGAGGTGTACGAGGACATCGCCGCGGCCATGGCCTGGCTGGAGCAGGCTCCCGAGGTCAAGGGCAAGCCACTGGTACTGCTGGGGCAGAGCCTTGGCGGGGCCATGGCCATTCACTACCTGGCGGCCCACCCGGAGCAGCGCCAGCGTTTCAGTGCCCTGGTGTTCGACGGTGTGCCGGCCAGTTACCGTGCGGTCGGACGCTTTGCCCTCAGCACCTCGTGGATGACCTGGCCGCTGCAGGTGCCGCTGTCGTGGCTGGTGCCGGACGGTGACAGCGCGATCCGCTCGATCGAGCAGCTGAGCAGCCCGCCCAAGCTGTTCTTCCACAGCATCGACGACACCCTGGTGCCGATGGACAACGGCATCCGCCTGTACCAGCACGCGCCAGCGCCACGGGTGCTGCAACTGACCCGTGGTGGCCACGTGCAGACCTTCGCCGACCCGACCTGGCGCCAGGTGATGTTGCGTTTCCTCGACGACCCCAGCCATTTCAACGGCCTGCGGCGGCTGGCCGAAGTACCCAATTACCCTGACGAGAAGAACAAGCAATGAGTGAAGAACGCAACGCCATCCCGCTGATCCTGACCGGTGTCGGCAGCATCATCGTGACGGTGGGGGCCTTGTGGTACTACGGTTACCTGCATTTCGCCAAGCCCGAGGATGCCCTGTTGCTGCAGGACTTCACCATGCTCAAGACCATCCCCGGCGAGGACTACAAGGTCTCGCTGGACCCGGCGCCACAAGTGGCCCAGTGCGTCGATGGCGTGCTGGTGCTGTTCGACACCCAGCAGAAAGGCCTGACCGGGGTGCTGGTGGACAACCGCAAGCGCGCGGTGCGTTGCATGGGCGAGGAAACCCCGCAGCAGGTGCAGTGAGCCATTATCTCTGCTGCCTGTTCCGACCCTTTCGCGGCTAAAGCCGCTCCCACAGGGACCGCGCCAGTCCCTGTGGGAGCGGCTTTAGCCGCGAAAGGGTCGGAACAGGCAAAAGAAAGCCCCGCTTCGATCGCGGGGCTTGTCAGTTCAGCTAGCCAGCCTTACTGCTGTAGCTGGCTCACCGAGCGCGGCGCCACAGGCTGGTTGTCGTTGGAGATGGTCACCTCCACTCGACGGTTCTGCGCACGTCCCGAATTGCTCGAGTTGTCCGCTACCGGGTACTCCTTGCCATAGCCCTGGGCGACGATGCGCGCCGGGTCGACGCCGGCACGTACCAGTGCCATGCGCACGCTGTTGGCGCGGCGCTCCGACAGGCCCTGGTTGTAGTTGGCCGAGCCGACGCTGTCGGTGTAACCCTCGACGATCACCTTGCGTTCCGGGTTTTCCTGGAGGAACTGCGCCAGCTTGGTGACGTTCGGGTAGGCGTTGCTCTTGAGTTCGGCCTTGTTGAAGTCGAACAGCACGTCACCGAAGGTGACCAGCGTGCCGCGGTCGGTCTGCTTGGCGTTGAGGCTGTCCTGCAACTTGGCGATCTGTGCGTCGCGGGCGTCCAGCTTGGCCTGGGCGCGCTGGGCCGAGGCGTTCTTCAGTTCGCCTTCGGCAGTGCGCAGGGCGATGGTCTGCTTGGCCACTTCGACGCGCTGGTTGGTCAGGTAGGCCAACTGGTCGACCTTCTTCTCGTCTTCACGGTCCATGTAGGCCTTGTCGGCCTTGTTCAGCCAGTCCTGAGCGTCCTTGGTCTCCAGCGCGGCAACCTTGCTCGATTGCGGGTCGCTCTGCAGCGAGGAGAAGTTGGTGCGGGCCGATTCGAGGTTGGCGTTAGGGTCGTGCGAGCAGGCAGCAAGGCCGACGCTCAGGGCCAGCAGGGCGGGAATCATGACGTAGTTGCGCATAGTGTTCATCCTTTGATCGTGTGCGAAGGCCGAGGTGGGCGGGGCAGGGCTCACTGAGCGCTGCGCAGGCCTTCCTCACGTACGTCCTGAACGCCCTGGCGGGCATCCTGCACGGCCTTCTGGGCCTTGGCCGCCTGGGCCTTGCGTTCGGCGAGGCGGGCGTCCCACTCGGCCTGTTCGGCCAGGCGCCTGGCGTCGTCGTACTTCTTGTCATGCATGGCGATCTCGGCCTGCTTGAACTTGTCCTGTGCCGCTTTCATTTCCACGGCGGCGAACTCGGTGCCGCCAGCGCTGACGGCGGAGTTCACGGCGGACTGGGTGACTGCATACTGCTCGGTAGGCGGGTTGCCCGCACAGCCGGCCAGGACCAGGCTGCTGCCCAGGGCCAGCGCTGCCAGCTTGAACCCGCGCACATGAGTGGATGAGGGTTTATAGATGCGGGTGTTCTTGGTGGTCAGTTCCATTGGATCACTCCTGTTTACGACGTTGTCCGTAGCAGTCCATCGCTCGTTCCCTGACACGTGCACGCGCTTCAGCTCAACGGTGCACAACGGCAGGTGTGCAGGGTTTTAGCGTGATGGCTATTGGCTGTGACTGGCGCGTTTTTCGAATAGTTCAGAAAAAATCATCCTGAGCGGATAACTATTTCTGACTAATCGGTCAGTGCGATTCGCCCGGAACTTTCGCGGGGCGTAGCGGTATTTCGGGCCTTTGCCAGGCCCGGAGCGGGGGCGGCGGGTTACTTCTCGCTGTCGGCTGCTGGGTTGCTCAGGGCGTGCAGATGCTGTCGCGAAAGTGACAGAAAGCGCGGAGTAGGACCGATGTCCTCGTACAGCGGGTCGCCTTCCTCGTCGGTGGCAATGACCTGGCGGCCTTGCACATAGGGGAAGCTGGCTTCCAGTTCCTCGAGGGCTGCCGCGACCAGCTCACCGAGCAGTTCCTCGGCGGTGCGCTTGGGGTACATGTCGATCAGCGCGGCCAGGCGCGCTTCGGACTCAAGGTCCAGATGCAGGACATGGCCCGTGGGGCTGAGGGTACCGGCGGCATTCTGTTCCCAGTGCTGGGCGAGTTCACGGATTTTCATGCTGACCTCTGTTGACGCCTGAAAGGGCTGCAATGCATGGGAGTGTCGTGCTTTCACTTTAGTTTGCTTTGGCCGATCACGGCTTGCCATCGGTGCCTGGCTGTGGGCACTCTTGGGGCGAATACCGCGCCCCCCTGTGGGAGCGGGTTCACCCGCGAACACCGGCGCAGCCGGTGCCAGGCACCGCGCTGGATGCTTCGCGGGTGAACCCGCTCCCACAGGGGATCGCGTAAAGGCTGAAAAAGGGATGCAATGCGCCAGAGCCGCGCCGGAGAGAGGGCCAATGACCGATATCGATGTGCGTTTGCGTGAAGATGTCCATGTGTTGGGTGAGCTGCTCGGCGATACCATTCGCCAGCAGCATGGCGAGGCGTTCCTGCAGAAGATCGAGGACATCCGCCACAGTGCCAAGGCCGACCGTCGCGTTGCCGGCGAGCAACTGAGCTCGACCCTGGCGGATCTGGCCGATGAAGACTTGCTGCCCGTGGCCAGGGCCTTCAACCAGTTCCTCAACCTGGCCAACATGGCCGAGCAGTACCAGTTGATCCGCCGCCGCGACGCCGACCAGCCCGAGCCGTTCGAGGCCCGGGTGCTGCCCGAGCTGCTGGCGCGCCTGAAGCAGGCCGGGCACAGCAATGATGCCCTGGCCCGGCAATTGGCCAAGCTCGACATCCAGCTGGTGCTCACTGCGCACCCCACCGAAGTGGCCCGCCGCACCCTGATCCAGAAGTACGACGCCATCGCCGGCCAACTGGCTGCCCAGGACCACCGCGACCTGACCCCGGCCGAACGCCAGCAGGTGCGCGAGCGCCTGCGCCGGCTGATCGCCGAGGCCTGGCACACCGAAGAAATCCGCCGCACCCGACCGACGCCGGTGGACGAAGCCAAGTGGGGCTTTGCGGTGATCGAGCATTCGCTGTGGCACGCCATCCCCAGCCACTTGCGCAAGGTCGACAAGGCCCTGCTGGAGGCTACCGGCCTGCGCCTGCCGCTGGAGGCGGCGCCGATCCGCTTCGCCTCGTGGATGGGCGGTGACCGTGATGGCAACCCCAACGTGACCGCAGCGGTCACCCGCGAAGTCCTGCTGCTGGCGCGCTGGATGGCTGCCGACCTGTTCCTGCGCGACATCGATGCGCTGGCGTCCGAGTTGTCCATGCAGCAGGCCGACGATGCCCTGCGTGAGCGGGTCGGCGATAGCGCCGAACCCTACCGCTCCCTGCTCAAGCAACTGCGCGATCGCCTGCGGGCGACGCGCGCCTGGGCGCATTCGGCATTGACCAGCAGCCAGCCGGCCAGCGCCGAGGTGCTGGTCGACAACCGCGACCTGATCGCGCCGCTGGAGCTGTGCTACCAGTCCCTGCACGCCTGCGGCATGGGTGTGATCGCCGAAGGCCCGTTGCTCGACTGCCTGCGCCGCGCCGTGACCTTCGGCCTGTTCCTGGGGCGCCTGGACGTGCGCCAGGACGCCGCCCGCCACCGTGATGCGTTGAGCGAGATTACCGACTACCTGGGCCTGGGGCGCTATGCCGACTGGGATGAAGAGCAGCGCATCGAGTTCCTCCAGGCCGAGCTGAAAAACCGCCGGCCACTGCTGCCCGCGCACTTCAAGCCGCAGGCCGATACCGCCGAGGTGCTGGCCACCTGCCGGGAAATTGCCGCTGCACCAGCCGCCTCGCTGGGCTCTTACGTCATCTCCATGGCCGGTGCTGCCTCGGATGTGCTGGCGGTGCAGCTGCTGCTGAAGGAGGCCGGCCTGACTCGGCCAATGCGCGTGGTGCCGCTGTTCGAGACCTTGGCCGACCTCGACAATGCCGGCCCGGTGATGCAGCGCCTGCTCGGCCTGCCAGGCTACCGCGCCAACCTGCGCGGCCCGCAGGAAGTGATGATCGGCTATTCCGACTCGGCCAAGGACGCTGGTACCACGGCTGCAGCCTGGGCGCAGTACCGGGCCCAGGAAAACCTGGTGCGTATCTGCGCCGAGCACCAGGTCGAGTTGCTGCTGTTCCACGGCCGTGGCGGCACGGTAGGCCGCGGCGGCGGCCCGGCCCACGCGGCGATCCTGTCGCAGCCACCGGGTTCGGTGGCGGGGCGCTTCCGTACCACCGAGCAGGGCGAGATGATCCGCTTCAAGTTCGGCTTGCCGGGCATCGCCGAGCAGAACCTGAACCTGTACCTGGCCGCCGTGCTCGAAGCCACCTTGTTGCCACCGCCCCCACCGCAGCCGGCCTGGCGGGAGGTGATGGACCAACTGGCCGCTGATGGCGTCAAGGCCTACCGCGGCGTGGTGCGGGAGAACCCCGATTTTGTCGAGTACTTCCGCCAGTCCACCCCGGAGCAGGAACTTGGGCGCCTGCCGCTGGGCAGCCGCCCGGCCAAGCGTCGCGCCGGTGGCATCGAAAGCCTGCGGGCCATCCCCTGGATCTTCGGCTGGACCCAGACCCGCCTGATGCTGCCGGCCTGGCTTGGCTGGGAAACGGCATTGAACAATGCCCTGGCCCGTGGCCAGGGTGAACTGCTGGCGCAGATGCGCGAGCAATGGCCGTTCTTCCGCACCCGCATCGACATGCTCGAGATGGTGCTGGCCAAGGCCGATGCGCAGATCGCCGAGGCCTACGACGAACGTCTAGTGCAACCGCACCTGCTGCCTTTGGGTGCGCACCTGCGCGACCTATTGTCGCAGTCGTGCCAGGTGGTACTGGGCCTTACCGGGCAGCCGGTGCTGCTGGCGCACAGCCCCGAGACGCTGGAATTCATCAGCCTGCGCAATACCTACCTGGACCCGTTGCACCGCCTGCAGGCCGAGTTGCTGGCCCGCTCGCGCAGCCGCGAAGCCGCTCTGGACAGCCCGTTGGAGCAGGCCTTGCTGGTGACCGTGGCGGGTATTGCAGCCGGCCTGCGCAACACCGGCTGAGGGTAGGCCCGGGGCGCACAGGGCAGGTGCCGTGCGGGGGATGCAAGTGGGCGAAGAGGGTGGTTGCGCCGGGCGCAACCGCCTGCCAGGCCAGCCGTAGGTGGCGCATTCCTGCAACTTTGGGACGCTTGTCTGGCTGCCGGGCGCTGTGTATCTTGAGCAGCCTTCTGACCGATTTATGGTCATACCCGATTTTCCGGACTTGGCCCTGGTCGCCGAATCCATTGAATTTCATAAAAAAATTTGAGGAGCACGAGATGCGCGTAATTCTGCTGGGAGCTCCCGGGGCCGGTAAAGGTACTCAGGCAAAGTTCATCACCGAAAAGTTCGGTATCCCCCAGATTTCCACCGGTGACATGCTGCGTGCCGCCGTCAAGGCCGGTACCCCGCTGGGCCTGGAGCTGAAGAAAGTCATGGATGCCGGCCAGCTGGTCTCCGACGAGTTGATCATCAGCCTGGTCAAGGAGCGCATCGCCCAGCCTGATTGCGCCAAGGGCTGCCTGTTCGACGGCTTCCCACGTACCATCCCGCAAGCCGAAGCCATGGTCGCTGCCGGTGTCGACATCGACGCCGTCGTGGAAATCGCCGTGGACGACGAGGAAATCGTCGGCCGCATGGCTGGCCGCCGCGTGCACCTGGCCTCGGGCCGCACCTACCACATTCAGTACAACCCGCCGAAAGTGGAAGGCAAGGACGACGAGACGGGTGAAGACCTGATCCAGCGTGATGACGACAAGGAAGAGACCGTTCGCCATCGCCTGTCGGTCTACCACAGCCAGACCAAGCCACTGGTGGACTTCTACCAGAAGCTGTCCGCCGCCAATGCCGGCAAGCCGAAGTACAGCCACATCGAAGGCGTCGGCTCGGTCGAAGCCATCACCGCCAAGGTCCTGGCAGCCCTGAGCTGATCCAGCGCCCGACGCACCTCGACAACGGCCCGCTTGCGGGCCGTTGTCGTTTGTGGCCCTGTTGCCACATGCGATCCCTGTAGGAGCGGCCTTGTGTCGCGATGGGGCGCGCAGCGGCCCCAAAACTCAGCTTCGCCGCAAAAATTGCAGGGGCCGCTTTGCGGCCCATCGCGACACAAGGCCGCTCCTACAGGGACCGCGCCAGCCGAGCGGGCAATGGCCGTACAGCTGCCCCTTCGGGACACAACGCCGCCGCTGCTCTATACTGCCGCTCTTTTCCCCCTAGTACCTGGATACCCGTTCGATGACCACCCTCCTGGCCCTGGATACCGCCACCGAAGCCTGTTCCGTCGCACTGCTGCATGACGGCAAGGTAACCAGCCATTACGAGGTGATCCCGCGCATGCATGCCCAGAAGCTGCTGCCGATGATCAAGCAGCTGCTTGCCGAGTCCGGCGTGGCGCTGAATGCGCTGGATGCCATCGCCTTTGGCCGTGGCCCGGGCGCGTTCACCGGCGTGCGCATTGCCATCGGTGTGGTCCAGGGCCTGGCCTTCGCCCTGGAGCGCCCGGTTTTGCCGGTGTCCAACCTGGCCGCACTGGCCCAGGGCGCGCTGCGCGAGCACGGCGTGCAGCAAGTGGCGGCCGCCATCGATGCGCGCATGGATGAAGTGTATTGGGGCTGCTACCAGGCCACCGAAGGCGAAATGCGCCTGGTCGGCCAGGAGGCAGTGCTGCCGCCCGAGCAGGTGGCGCTGCCGGCGGGCAGCGCTGGCGAGTGGTTCGGTGCCGGTACCGGTTGGGGCTATGCCGAGCGCCTGGCGGTGCAGGTGGCAGCCAGCAATGCCAGTGCCTTGCCCAACGCCCTGGACATCCTCAGCCTGGCCAGCTTTGCCTGGGCACGCGGCGAGGCGATCGTTGCCGAACAGGCACAACCGGTCTACCTGCGCGATAATGTAGCGACACCCAAGAAGCGCTGAGTGTTGTTCGTCGGTTATCGCCGATGACACTAAAACCTTTTGCGCGATCTGTGGTCCAGTTATCACTCGAGCATTAGCGATGGAACCCTGATGCTGCTAAATTGCCATCATTGGTTCTGAGTGCTCATGCCATGCGTATCGACGGTTTCTCATCGCAGTCCTACCCGATCAAGCGCACCCCACGCAAGGCAGCGGTGCGTGACGAGGCCATCGATGATGCCGAGGTGATCGAGGAGGTCGAAACCGCCCCTCAGGAAGCCACCGCCCGCCGTCGCAGCGGTGGCCTGCCAGCCCGCCAGCAGGACATGATCTTCCCCCGCGCCCGTGACCGCCGCACCGCTACCGCATTGGCCAGCTACCTGAGCACCGCCGGTTTCACCGACTGGGACATGGAAGTACTGGGGCTCGACCTGTACATTTAGTGGATGAGTCCATCAGCACTGCCTTATTTTCTCGGTTGCCCGTCATGGAGCGAAAACGCCTGGCGCGACTACCTGTATCCCGCCGACGCCAACAGCAGTGAAATGCTCGGCTACTACAGCCAGGTGTTCAACGCCGTCGAGGGCAATACCACTTTCTACGCACGCCCCGCACCCGGCACCATTGCGCGCTGGGCGCAGATCATGCCCGAACACTTCCGCTTCACTGCCAAGTTCCCCCGGGACATCAGCCATGAAGGCGACCTGCGCGATCAGCTGGAACCGGCCTTTGACTTCACCCGCCTGATGGCCCCGCTGGGCCAGCGCGTAGCGCCGTACTGGCTGCAGTTGCCGGCCCAGTTCAGCCCCGCACGGCTGGGCGAGCTTTGCCACTTCCTTGACGAAGTCGGAGTGCCGGTGGCCGTGGAGGTGCGCAACCAGGCCTTCTTCGCCAAGGGTGAAGAAGAGCGGTTGCTCAACCGCCTGCTGCATGAGCGTGGCGTGGAGCGTATCTGCCTCGACCCGCGTGCCTTGTTCAGCTGCACCTCCCGTGACCCCGCCGTGCTGCATGCGCAGGCGAAGAAGCCCAAGGTACCGCCACGCCCGGCAGCCTTCAGCCAGCACCCGCAGGTGCGCTTCATCGGCCACCCGCAGCTGGAGGCCAACGAGGCCTTTCTTACCCCCTGGGTGGACAAGGTCGCCGCCTGGATCAAGGAAGGCCGCAACCCCTACATCTTCCTGCACACCTCGGACAACCGCCTGGCAGCGGCATTGGCCCAGCGCTTTCACCAACGCCTGATGCAGCGCCTGCCGGGCCTTGCCGCGTTGCCGGAATTGCCGCGCACCCCCGAGGTCGAACAACTGGGGCTACTCTGACCTTTCCCTGACTGCCGGAGGTTGAACCATGGATGTGCAAACCCTGCGAGCCGAAGCCTTCAAGACCCTGCACGAGCGTGACAGCGCCTTCGTCATCCCCAACCCGTGGGATGCTGGCTCGGCCAAGTTGCTGGCCAGCCTGGGCTTCGAGGCGCTGGCCACCACCAGTGCCGGCCTGGCTTTCAGCCTGGGCCGTCCGGACGCCGAAGGCGCCTTGAGCCTGGACGATACCCTCGATAATGCTGGCGAGATTGTCGACGCTACCCCCTTGCCGGTGGCCGCTGACCTGGAGAACGGCTTTGGCGACCTGCCCGAAGATTGCGCCCAGACCATTCTGCGGGCCGCCGAAGTCGGCTTGGTGGGTGGCTCTATCGAGGATGCCAGTGGTCACAGCGATACGCCGATCTATGATTTCGGGCTGGCAGTAGAGCGTGTGCGCGCAGCCGTGCAGGCCGCACGCAGCCTGCCGTTCCCGTTCACCCTGTGCGCCCGGGCAGAGAACCTGCTGCACGGGCGCATGGACCTGGACGACACCATCCTGCGCCTGCAGGCCTATGCCGAGGCTGGGGCTGATGTGCTTTATGCGCCCGGGCTGCGTACTGTCGAGGAAATCCGCGCGGTGGTGCAGGCCGTCGCGCCGCGGCCGGTGAATGTGCTGATGGGCATGGCGGGCGTGCCGCTGAGCGTCAACCAGTTGCAGGACCTGGGTGTACGCCGCATCAGCGTCGGCTCGTCGCTTGCCCGTGCCGCGTTGGGGGCCTTCCACCGGGCCGCGCTGGAGATTCGCGATGAGGGCACCTTCGGCTACGGTGAGCAGGCGCTGCCGTTCGCCCAACTCAACGACCTGTTCCGCCGTTGATGAAGGCCGTGCTGGCGTTGCTGGCCGGCCTGTCGGTGCTTGCGGGGCTGGCCTGGCACCTGGGTTGGCGGCTGCCCGCCGCGTGGAACCCGTGGGCGCCGCTGGACGTGCGTCAGCCCCCCAACCTGCTGACCCCCTACAAGCTGTCCCGCCTTCGTGATGACCCGACGCTGTGTCGCCTGGCACTTCAAACCAGCCAGCTGCGCTACCGGGCACAAGCCGACAGTTCGGCTGCTGCCGACTGCCCATTGCGGAACGTATGGCGTATCGACGGTGGTCAGGCGCGGCTCGGCGGCAGCTTCCTGGCCAGTTGTCCGTTGGCAGTGGCGTATGCACTGTTCGAAAACCATGGCCTGCAGCCTGTGGCGCAACGGGTGTTGGGGCAGCCGGTGGCTCAGGTCGACCACCTGGGCAGTTTTGCCTGCCGTAATGTCTATCACCGCAAGCAGGGCCGGCTGAGCCAGCACGCCACGGCCGATGCCTTGGACATCAGTGGCTTTCGCCTGCGGGACGGCCAGCGCATCGTTCTTGCGCGGGACTGGCAGGCGGGCGGGCAGAAAGCGGAATTCCTTCGCGAGGTGCAGCAGGCGGCCTGTGACAGCTTCAGCACGGTACTGGGGCCGGACTACAACGCTGCACACCACAACCACTTTCATGTCGACATGGGCCGCTGGCAGATCTGTCGTTGAGCGTGGGCCCGATCAGGCGTGGGCGCGCACGTTGTTCAGCACCACCGGGCGTGCCCAGTGGATGTCGAACTCCAGGTCGGTCTGCTGCTTGGCCAGGGTGGCGTCATCGAACGGTTCGGGCGCCGGGTCCAGCAGGTTGGTCTCGAACTCGGCGATCGGCAGGAACAGCGAGCGTGGGGTAGGACCGGGGCCGGGTTCGGCAATCGGGTGACCTTGGCTCATCACCACCGGGCGTAGCCAGCTGTTGCTGATGTCGAGCTGGCGCTGCTGCTCGATCAACTCGACTGCGCTGAACGGCTCGGGGGCGGGCGGCAGCAGGTTGGCTTCGAGTTCTGCTTTGGGCAGGAACAGTGGCTCGGGCGGTGCCACCTCGGTGTCGTGTACCGGGCAGGCACGCTGGGCGTCGATCAGGGCCAGCGCACGGGCGCCGCCGATCGGCTCGCCGCTGCTCTGGTCGTATTGCACGAACGACTGGCTGACGCTGTCTACCGGCTCTTCCTGCTGCTCGGCCATGGCCCGGGCAAAAAAATCCTGCCACAGGTGGCTGACGCCCCCGAGTGCCTGGGTGTTGTGCTGACTGTAGTTGCCGACAGGCGACAGGTAGGTCAAGCCGATGGGAAGAGTATCTGACATGGCAGTCGCGCGCGTTGTGCTCTGGCAGAATAGCGGGATATTGCCTGTATCGGCCGAAGTAGCCGATACATTAACGGCTGGGTTCAATTTCTAGGTGTGAATGATGGAAGAGCAGGGCACAGGTATCCGGGTCGAGGCGCTGTCGGCTGAATTCGAGGCGCAAGCTGCTGCGTGGGCACAGCGCCTTGAGTTGCCGCTGCAGGACGATGCTGCCGGGTTTGCCGTGCAGGTGGGCGTTGATGGCTTGCAGATCCAGCAATTGGGCCCGCAGGCCCCGGGGCCGGTGCGGGTCGACTTTGTCGAAGGCCAGGCCGCGCACCGGCGCATGTTCGGTGGTGGCAACGGGCAAATGATCGCCAAGGCGGTGGGCATTGCCCAAGGCGTGCGTCCGCAGGTGCTGGATGCCACTGCCGGGCTGGGCAAGGATGCGTTCGTGCTGGCCAGCCTGGGCTGCCAGATGACCCTGATCGAACGCCAGCCGCTGATTGCCGCATTGCTGGAGGATGGCCTGGCGCGGGCGCGGTCGGATGAAGAGGTGGGGCCGATCGTGGGGCGCATGCGCCTGCTGACCGGCAACGCCATCGAGCGCATGCGCGCCTGGGAAGGCGAGGCGCCACAGGTGATCTACCTCGACCCGATGTTCCCGCACCGGGACAAGAGTGCGCTGGTGAAGAAGGAAATGCGTGTGTTCCGGCCCTTGGTCGGTGATGACCTGGATGCCCCGGCCCTGCTCGAAGCTGCCCTGGCGCTGGCCAGCCACCGGGTGGTGGTGAAGCGGCCGCGCAAGGCGCCGATCATCGACGGGCCGAAGCCGAGCCACAGCCTGGAGGGCAAGTCGAGCCGGTATGACATTTACCCGAAGAAGGCGCTGAAGGCCTGATTTGGCTATGCCTGTTCGGGCCTCTTCGCGGGTAAACCCGCTCCCACAGGTGCTGTACAAACTTCAAGATCACATCGACCCTGTGGGAGCGGGTTTACCCGCGAAGAGGCCCGCACAGACAGCCTGATCTCAGGGCTGGAATGCCCGCAGGAACACACCTACCACCTCGCGCACATGCGCCTCGGCCTCATCCCCCTCCAGCGGCCCCGCGCACCCAAGCAGCAACCGGTAATCCGGTGCGCCCTTGACCAGGCAGAAGAAGTGCTCCGCCGCACGCAGCGGGTTGTCGATGCGCAGCAGCCCGCGCTCGTGCGCCCCGCGCAGCAAAGCTTCCATCCCCGCCAGCACGCGCTTGGGCCCGGCTTCGTAGAAGTACTCGCCAAAGCTCGGGTCCAGGCTGCCCTGGGCCATGATCAGGCGGCTGAGCTTGACCGCTTCATCGCTGCTGATCAGCGCCTGGAAGCCACGGGCAATGGTCAGCAGCACCTCTTCCACCGGTGCCCCTTCGGGGTACTCGAACAGCAGGTCGGGCAACTGGATCTGGCAGGTTGCCATTACCGCCGAGCAGAACAGCGTCTGCTTGTCGGTGAAGTGGCTGTATACGGTGAGCTTTGAAACACCTGCCGCCGCAGCGACTGCATCCATGCTGGTGTTGGCGTAGCCAAGGCTGAGGAACAGGGCCTTGGCTGCTTCGAGAATCGCCTCGCGTTTGGCCAGATCCTTGGGCCGGCCCGGGCCGATGGGGGCGTCGTTGGACATTGTGGTCTGCATCTGGTTGAAGAAACACCATCTTAACGGGTCAGGCGCCATCCGGCTAAAGCCTGCGGGCAAAACCTGCTGTTTGTCAGCGAAAAGCTGATCGATAGTGATGAGCTACGAGATTGAGCGCAACAAAGCCCAACGCATGTCGACAAATTGACGAGATCATTTTAGCGTGCGTAAGTTCTCGCCATTCGTCGTTTAATTGACTTTTCGTCTGGTGCAGAAATGCGCCCAAGGGGAGTGGGCGACAAGTCTAAGTCCTTGATTTTCAGGCCTGGGGCGCGGTAAGTGAGTCGCCGATCCACATGGGCCTCGAGGCACTGCCTTACAGTGCAAGGGCCTGTCAGTACGCACGCTGGCCTAGACTCCGCTGAAGGGCCTGTGAAAGAAGGCTGACAAGTGGAGGACATGGAGCGTTTTTCATGGGAGGCAGGAAGATGATGCCGGACCATAAAAAAATGATACGCGTGATGCTGATCGATTGTCGGCCTCTGATGCTCCTGGGGCTTCAAGATCTGATAAATGCCAGAAAACCCCATATGGAGGTGAGTGGCCAGGCCACCACCTATACCCATGCGCTGGATCTTGCCGATCAGTTGCGGCCCGATGTCATTTTCTTCAGCTTTTTTCCAGATGCGCTGAACCCGCTCGAGGTGGTTGCCGGGCTTGCGCGCGCTGGCGACATCAAAGTGCTGGTGCTCAAGGGGGTGTACGAGACTGTCCCCGTTGCCCAGGCCATCGAGGCGGGCGCACGTGGCATCGTGCTGGCGGAGGACTCAACGGAGTCGATTATCCAGGCCATCATCAAAGTCCACCATTGCGACATCGGGCTGGACAGAGCCTGGGTCAGTGGGCTTTCCGGTTATGCCTCGGCCAGGCATATACCGTTCAGGTGCAATCCGGCGCAGGCGAAACATGCACGGCTGACGTTGCGCGAGCGCGAACTCGTCCGCGCCATCGTTGGTGACCCGTCCGCCAAGTACCTGTGCATCGCCGGGCGCCTGGGTATCAGCGAGCACACCGTGCACAATCACCTCAGCAGCATCTATCAGAAGCTCAACCTCACCAACCGCATCGACTTGCTGATGTATGCGGTGCGGCACGGACTCACCGGTGGCGAAGAGCCGCCTGCGTCCACATGGGGGGAGATGGACTGAATACCCAGTGGCCAGGGCCTTTGGGGGCGAAGCTTGTCGTATCCTGCAAAAGAACACACTGCAAGGGTAATGCCAGTCAGTTAGCGTCATTGGGGCTGCTGCGCAGCCCATTGCCGGCAAGCCGAGCTCCCACAGGGACCGCGAAAATCTTGAGGTCTTGTGGGAGCGGGCAAGCCCGCGATGGGCCGCAAAGCGGCCCCAAATCGCTTAACTGACTGGCATTACGCTGCGAGGGTGGTTTCCAGCCACCCTCGCAGGTTTTCACGCACGCAATGTTTCAGGCGCTGCCATTGAAGATGTCGTTGTTGACGATATCGACCCCGACCAGGGTGATGGTCGTCGTCTGCCCGCCGGATTCGGCAATGGTCACGATACTGTCTGCGCCAGTGTTGTCGATCGACTGGACGACGGCATTTGGATCGCCATTGAGCACCAGCGTGTCTCGTTGCCCCGCGCCGGCATCGAACCCGCTGACCTGGTAGAGGAGCTCATCGGTCGACAGGTCGACGTTGAAGGCATCGCGCTGGCCGGTCGTGCCAACCAGGGTGAAGTCGAACGGTGCGTTGTCCGGTTCGTTGGCGAACAGGTTGGCGTCGAACGCGCTACTCGCGGAGTCGCCATCTTTGTCCGTCAGCGTCGCACTGAACTGCAATTTGACGTCGCTGGCCAGGTTCTCGGTTTCCTTGATGAACTCGATCACCGGGATCTTGATGTCGCCTCGCCCCATCGTCAGTTGAACAGCATCGATCAGCGCCGAGCCTTCCTTCTGGACCAGGAAGGACACCTGACCGCCAGCCTCTGGTGTCAGGGTATTCACCTCGGTCAGGTTCGACGTCGTCCCATCCGCGTAGTAGATCCGGTAGTACAGGTCCTCGGTCGCGGTGTTGTAGCCCGCTACGGAGTTGTCGATGAAGATCTTCATGCCCGTCAACAGCGTCTCAGGGTTGATCACGAAGCTCTCATCGGCGGCGCTGATCGCTGCCAGGTTGTCGCCCTGGAGCAGGTTGTTGGCGACGCCGATACCGGACGTGCTGACGTTCATGGCCGCAGGGTCGATGTACGACGGCAGGGGATTGGTCTGTAGCGAGGCTTCGGTCGGGTCGGGGGCCCCGAGGCCTATGCCGGTGAAGATATCTGCCGTCGAGGCGAGTGCTTTGGCGGAGAAGAACACGATCTCCTCGGATGCCGATGGAATGGTCGGGTCATTCGTTTCAGGGATCAGCAAGGTGCGCACAGGGTCCGGGCCGCCGGCATCGAGCGAGCCGTCTGCACTGCTGAGCGTGGTGACCGAACGGAAGCCTTGCACCAGGTCCAGTGTATAGCTGCCATTGGCAAAGGCCGTCAGCGTGTAGTCGATCGTGGTGTTTGCCGTTGTGGCGTTATTGTCGAAGTCCCCGGTCAAGGTGCCGGTGAAGTGGAACGCACCATTGGCGTCGGGCGAAGGCGACGTCTCGGTGAGTGTGCCGGTGCCGGTCGTGGTGGTGTTGTCTGGCCTGACCAGCGTGAACTGGCCACCCACCAGCGAAATGTCCAGACCGGCCGCTCCCAGGCCGTCGGCGCCGATCGTACTGTTCCAGAACCCATATTGCGGCAGGATACTCCCGGTTCCGATCAGGTTGCCGAAGGCAAGTGTTGGTCCATCATCGTGGAACACCAGGTTCTGCCCGATGTTCAGGGTGGCCTGGGCGCTGTCGCCGTCCTTGTCGGTCTTGGTCGCGGTCAAGGTCACCAGGTTGTCGGCGGTCAGGGTCTTCGAATCATCGGGGTTGCTGGCGTCGGGGTGCACGATGGCGCGAAGCTGGTCGAGGGTAACGGAACCGTTGCTGGCGACGCTGACGGTGAACACCAGGAGGTTGCCGACGGCCGTGCGGCCTTCCACCACGGTGCCATTGAGCGACAGGTTGACTGCCGAGCCGGTGGCCGTGTCGATCAGGCCGGAGGCGCCTGCCACCACGCCCAGGGCGTAGGTGAGCGTACCGGCACCATCGGCGCCGAAGGCCGAGGTGAAGTTGGCGGCGAAGCTTTGCGTGGCATTGGTCGTCAGGTCCGTTTCATCGACGGTGAGGACCGGTTCCGTGCCGGTGGTGCTGATGCTCGGGCCGTCATCCTTGAACACCAGGTTCTGGCCGATGTTGAGGGTGGCCTGGGCGCTGTCGCCGTCCTTGTCGGTCTTGGTGGCGGTCAAGGTCACCAGGTTGTCGGCGGTCAGGGTCTTCGAGTCATCGGGGTTGCTGGTGTCGGGATGCACGATGGCGCGGAGCTGGTCGAGGGTGACCTCGCCGTTGCTGGCGACGCTGACGGTGAACACCAGGAGGTTGGTGGTGGCCGTGCGGCCTTCCACCACGGTGCCGTTGAGCGACAGGTTGACTGCCTCGCCGGTTGCCGTGTCGGTCAGGCCGGAGGCACCCGCCACCACGCCCAGGGCGTAGGTGAGCGTACCGGCACCATCGGCGCCGAAGGCCGAGGTGAAGTTGGCGGCGAAGCTTTGCGTGGCGTTGGTCGTCAGGTCCGTTTCATCGACGGTCAGGACCGGTTCCGTGCCGGTGGTACTGATGCTCGGGCCGTCATCCTTGAATACCAGGTTCTGGCCGATGTTGAGGGTGGCCTGGGCGCTGTCGCCGTCCTTGTCGGTCTTGGTGGCGGTCAAGGTCACCAGGTTGTCGGCGGTCAGGGTCTTCGAGTCATCGGGGTTGCTGGTGTCGGGATGCACGATGGCGCGAAGCTGGTCGAGGGTGACCTCGCCGTTGCTGGCGACGCTGACGGTGAACGCCAGGAGGTTGGTGGTGGCCGTGCGGCCTTCAACCACGGTGCCGTTGAGCGACAGGTTGACTGCCTCGCCGGTGGCCGTGTCGGTCAGGCCGGAGGCACCCGCCACCACGCCCAGGGCGTAGGTGAGCGTACCGGCGCCGTCGGCGCCGAAGGCCGAGGTGAAGTTGGCGGCGAAGCTTTGCGTGGCGTTGGTCGTCAGGTCCGTTTCATCGACGGTCAGGACCGGTTCCGTGCCGGTGGTACTGATGCTCGGGCCGTCATCCTTGAATACCAGGTTCTGGCCGATGTTGAGGGTGGCCTGGGCGCTGTCGCCGTCCTTGTCGGTCTTGGTCGCGGTCAAGGTCACCAGGTTGTCGGCGGTCAGGGTCTTCGAGTCATCGGGGTTGCTGGTGTCGGGATGCACGATGGCGCGGAGCTGGTCGAGGGTGACCTCGCCGTTGCTGGCGACGCTGACGGTGAACACCAGGAGGTTGGTGGTGGCCGTGCGGCCTTCAACCACGGTGCCGTTGAGCGACAGGTTGACTGCCTCGCCGGTGGCCGTGTCGGTCAGGCCGGAGGCGCCTGCCACCACGCCCAGGGCGTAGGTGAGCGTACCGGCGCCATCGGCGCCGAAGGCCGAGGTGAAGTTGGCGGCGAAGCTTTGCGTGGCGTTGGTCGTCAGGTCCGTTTCATCGACGGTCAGGACCGGTTCCGTGCCGGTGGTGTTGATGCTTGGGCCGTCATCCTTGAACACCAGGTTCTGGCCGATGTTCAGGGTAGCCTGGGCGCTGTCGCCATCCTTGTCGGTCTTGGTGGCGGTCAAGGTCACCAGGTTGTCGGCGGTCAGGGTCTTCGAGTCATCGGGGTTGCTGGTGTCGGGATGCACGATGGCGCGGAGCTGGTCGAGGGTGACCTCGCCGTTGCTGGCGACGCTGACGGTGAACACCAGGAGGTTGGTGGTGGCCGTGCGGCCTTCCACCACGGTGCCGTTGAGCGACAGGTTGACTGCCTCGCCGGTGGCCGTGTCGGTCAGGCCGGAGGCACCCGCCACCACGCCCAGGGCGTAGGTGAGCGTACCGGCACCATCGGCACCGAAGGCCGAGGTGAAGTTGGCGGCGAAGCTTTGCGTGGCGTTGGTCGTCAGGTCCGTTTCATCGACGGTGAGGACCGGTTCCGTGCCGGTGGTACTGATGCTCGGGCCGTCATCCTTGAATACCAGGTTCTGGCCGATGTTGAGTGTGGCCTGGGCGCTGTCGCCGTCCTTGTCGGTCTTGGTGGCGGTCAAGGTCACCAGGTTGTCGGCGGTCAGGGTCTTCGAGTCATCGGGGTTGCTGGTGTCGGGGTGCACGATGGCGCGAAGCTGGTCGAGGGTAACGGAACCATTGCTGGCGACGCTGACGGTGAACACGAGGAGGTTGGTGGTGGCCGTGCGGCCTTCAACCACGGTGCCGTTGAGCGACAGGTTGACTGCCTCGCCGGTGGCCGTGTCGGTCAGGCCGGAGGCGCCCGCCACCACGCCCAGGGCGTAGGTGAGCGTACCGGCACCATCGGCGCCGAAGGCCGAGGTGAAGTTGGCGGCGAAGCTTTGCGTGGCGTTGGTCGTCAGGTCCGTTTCATCGACGGTCAGGACTGGTTCCGTGCCGGTGGTGCTGATGCTTGGGCCGTCATCCTTGAACACCAGGTTCTGGCCGATGTTCAGGGTAGCCTGGGCGCTGTCGCCATCCTTGTCGGTCTTGGTGGCGGTCAAGGTCACCAGGTTGTCGGCGGTCAGGGTCTTCGAGTCATCGGGGTTGGTGGTGTCGGGATGCACGATGGCGCGAAGCTGGTCGAGGGTAACGGAACCGTTGCTGGCGACGCTGACGGTGAACACGAGGAGGTTGGTGGTGGCCGTGCGGCCTTCCACCACGGTGCCGTTGAGCGACAGGTTGACTGCCTCGCCGGTGGCCGTGTCGGTCAGGCCGGAGGCACCCGCCACCACGCCCAGGGCGTAGGTGAGCGTACCGGCACCATCGGCGCCGAAGGCCGAGGTGAAGTTGGCGGCGAAGCTCTGCGTGGCGTCGGTCGCCAGGATTGTTTCATCGACAGTCAGGACCGGTTCCGTACCCGTGGTGCTGATACTGGGGCCGTCGTCCTCGAAGCTCATTTTGGAGCCGATTTCGGCGGTTGCGGTAGAAACCTGGCGTAGCATGAAACCGCCGATATCGAAGTCGGCATGTTCATTGCCTTTGGCGTCGACGGCGGCCCCATTCTCGACGAGTACGCGGTTGTGATCCTGTGTGGTGGTGTACTCGATCTTCTGGCCGGCTTTGATGCCGGTGAGGGTGGCGACGCCGGAAGCAAAGCTGATGACGATGCTCGGGTCATTCACCGACCCGTTTGAGTTCTCGATCACCTGGCCAGTGGCGATATTGATGACGCGAACGTTGGTGATCGCCACCGTGGCATCGTTGGCGTAGCCATTGACGAAATTCACGCCAGGTTCAGCGGCGGTGCTGAAGGCGCTGATCCTGACCACGGCGCTCTTGCCGCTTTGCAACTGCACGACATCGAACGTGGCCGACCTTGCATTGAACACGGCGGTGAAGTCGACGTTAGCTTCGATATCCGCTTCGTTCTGGTCCAGGTTGGGAATGGTCACATTCTGCCGGGCACCGGTGACGAAGGTAAAACGGACACCTTCCTGTTCCACGATCATCTGGTTGTTGGTGCCGAAGGTGGTCGGGCCGCCCGCCTGGCTGGTATTGATCGTATCGCCCGTGGTGATGTTGGCACCGCTCGACTGGTCGGCCGGGTCCTTGCCGGTGGCGATGATCGTCGGGTCGGTGATGCGCAGGATGCCGCCATCATTGACGACGGTCGGGTTCGCGGTGGTGAACATCAGGAACAGGTTCTGGCCGGAGGGTGCGTTGGCCAGGCTGAATGCCAAATCCTGGCTGGTGCCGATGAACACCTTGTTCAGCAGATTGACGGCATCGTCAGGGTTGCCCGTGTTCGGGTGCTTCAGCGGCTGGTATTCCACCGTCCAGATCTTGCCGCCGCTGACGGGCGATCCGGTTTCTTCGATATAGCCCGCGAAGATGATCGCGCCTGTCGGCCCGCCAGCGCGGCCCAGCACGATGTTGTTGTTGGTATCGGTGTAGAGCAGGATGTCGACGCCATTGAGGGTATCCAGCCCGCTGTCCAAGCCATTGAGAGGCGCGCCAAGGCTGTCGGTGAAGCTGATGTCGGTGATGCTGCCTCCCGGTACCGGGGTGATGCTGAACGCATTGCTCCCGGTGTTGCCGACGGCGCCGGTATAGCCGCTCAAGGCGGCACCTGCCGGGGTACCGGCCCCCAGTGTGGTCAAGCGGGTCGAGAAGGCGGAGGGCAGGGATGCCACCAGGATGTCGTTGTCGTCGGCATCCGAGGCCGGGGTTGGTGTGGCTGTGCCGTTCTGCAACGCGGCCGTTTCGTCCAGCGTCACGCTCACACCGGTCGCGGTGATGATCGGCGCGCTGTCTGTGAACGAGGCCGTGGCCATCACATCGTCAGCGCTGCCGAACACTCGGTCGGCACCCGCGGCGGTCGCGCTGAGCAGGAAGGTGGCGCCCGCCGAGTCGTCGGGGTTGACGTACCACGAGGTGGTGATGCTGCCGTTGACCTGGCCGTCGAGATCGTCAGCGCCGCCGTCGGTCACGTACCAGGGGGTGTGACCTTCGCCGGAGCTGGTGGCAAGCACATCGTCGGGGGTGCCCCACAGCTTGTCCGCACCGGCGTCCGTGACATGGTCCACCTCGAATGCGACCGTGCTGCCCGCGGCAAAGCCGCTGGCCGTGATGGTTGCAGTGCTGCCAGGGCTATAGTCGTTCAGGTCGGTGGTAACGGTTGGTGAGGAGATGGGGGGTAGGTCGTCGCCGGAGGGGCTGCTGTGTTTGTCCGTCGGCGAGGCGTTCTTCTTGCGAATAGTCATGGCTCTCTCCCAGGCACTGCCGGTTGTCGAGGCCAGATCGCAGGCCCCGATTACAGGCCTCAACTATGGCGAAGCGCCATGAGCCGCGCATCGGCTGATACTCCTAGGCGGGGTGGGAGTATCGGACTACATGGCACTGGCGCCGGGAGGCCGAAGACGCACGGTCGCATGCTGTTCAACGCGCGCCTGCCGTATTCGGCTGCAGCCTCTTCCCGGCATCGGTTGCCTGACTTAATATACTCTCCAGTACAAATATTGAATGTGCCCTCCGCGAAAGGATTCATCATGTTGCGCCATGCCTTGTCCATCGCTCTGTCCGCCGCTGCCGTGCTGTTGCTGGTGGCGTGCGGCCAGGAAGCCGCCCCACCTGCTGCGCCGCGCCCGGCGCTGGTGGTGCAGCCGCAGCCGGCCGAAGCCGCTGCCGACAGTTACCCCGGCGAAGTGCGGGCGCGCTTCGAGCCGGAACTGGCTTTCCGCATTGGCGGCAAGGTCAGCAAGCGCCTGGTCGAGGAAGGGCAGCGGGTCAAGGCCGACCAGCCGCTGGCCGAGCTGGACCCGCAGGATGTGCGCCTGCAACTGGAAGCCAACCGTGCCCAGCTGGCGGCCGCCGAGGCCAACCTGTCGCTGGTGCGCGCCGAGCGCGATCGCTACCAGAAGCTGCTGGACCGGCAGATGGTCAGCCATTCCCAGTTCGATAACGCCGAAAACCTCTACCGCGCCGGCCTGGCCCGGCTGAAACAGGCCAAGGCCGAGTTCGACGTGGCTGGCAACCAGGCTGAATATGCTGTGCTGCGCGCACCCCAGGCCGGGGTGATCGCCAAGCGCCAGGTGGAAGTGGGCCAGGTGGTCGCCGCAGGGCAGACCGTGTTCACCCTGGCCGCCGATGGCGAGCGGGAAGTGGCCATCGGCCTGCCGGAGCAGCAGTTCGCCCGCTTCGCCGTGGGCCAGCCGGTGAGCGTGGAGCTGTGGTCGCACCCGCAAGAGCGCTTCCAGGGGCGTATCCGCGAGTTGTCACCGGCCGCCGACCCGCGTTCGCGCACCTTCGCTGCCCGCATCGCCTTTACCACGGCCGCCACGCCGGCGGAGCTGGGCCAGAGCGCCCGGGTGTTCATCGCCCACGAAGGGCTGATCCCGCTGGCGGTGCCGCTGTCGGCAGTCACTGCGGAAAACGGCCAGGCCTACGTCTGGCGGGTCAACAAGGACAGCCGCCTGGAGCGGGCAGTGGTGCGCCTGGGGCCCTACGGCGCCGACAGCGTGCCCGTGCTCGAAGGCCTCGCCCCCGGCGACTGGGTTGTCGCCGCAGGTGGCCATGTATTGCGCGAGGGCCAGGAGATACGCCCCGTGGACCGTACCAACCGCGTAGTGAACCTGACGGCCAAGGAGTAAGTCCCGATGGGTTTCAACCTTTCTGCCTGGGCGCTGCGCAACCGCCAGATCGTCCTGTTCCTGATGATCCTGCTGGCGGCCATTGGCGCCATGTCCTACACCAAGCTCGGCCAGAGCGAGGACCCGCCGTTCACCTTCAAGGCCATGGTCATCCGTACCCTGTGGCCCGGTGCCACTGCCGAGGAAGTGTCGCGCCAGGTCACCGAGCGCATCGAGAAGAAGCTGATGGAAACCGGCGAGTACGAGCGGATCGTCTCGTTCTCCCGCCCGGGCGAATCGCAGGTCACCTTCATGGCCCGCGACTCGCTGCATTCCAAGGACATCCCCGAGCTGTGGTACCAGATCCGCAAGAAGGTCGCGGACATCCGCCACACCTTGCCGCCGGAAATCCAGGGCCCGTTCTTCAATGACGAGTTCGGCACCACCTTCGGCAATATCTATGCGCTGACGGGTGAGGGCTTCGACTACGCGGTGCTCAAGGACTATGCCGACCGTATCCAGATCCAGTTGCAGCGGGTCAAGGACGTGGGCAAGGTCGAGCTGATCGGCCTGCAGGACGAGAAAATCTGGATCGAGCTGTCCAACCTCAAGCTGGCCACCCTCGGCGTGCCGCTGGAGGCCGTGCAGCAGGCCCTGCAGGAGCAGAATGCGGTCAGCACCGCCGGCTTCTTCGAAACGCCCAGCGAGCGCCTGCAACTGCGGGTGAGCGGGCGCTTCGACAGCGTCGAGCAGATTCGCCAGTTCCCCATCCGCGTGGGGGACCGCACCTTCCGTATCGGCGATGTGGCCGAGGTGCACCGCGGTTTCAACGACCCACCCGCACCGCGCATGCGCTTCATGGGCGAGGATGCCATTGGCCTGGCGGTGTCGATGAAGGACGGCGGCGACATTCTGGTGCTGGGCAAGGCATTGGAAAGCAAGTTCGAACGCCTGGCGCGCAGCCTGCCGGCCGGCATGGAGCTGCGCAAGGTCTCGGACCAGCCGGCGGCGGTCAAGGCTGGCGTGGGCGAGTTTGTCCAGGTGCTGGTCGAGGCGCTGGTCATCGTGCTGCTGGTGAGCTTCTTCTCGCTGGGCCTGCGCACGGGGTTGGTGGTGGCGCTGGCCATCCCGCTGGTGCTGGCCATGACCTTCGCCGCCATGCACTACTTCGGCATCGGCCTGCACAAGATCTCCCTTGGCGCGCTGGTGCTGGCCCTGGGCTTGTTGGTCGATGACGCGATCATTGCCGTGGAGATGATGGCGATCAAGATGGAGCAGGGCTACGACCGCCTCAAGGCGGCCAGCTACGCCTGGAGCAGCACCGCCTTCCCGATGCTCACCGGCACCCTGATCACGGCGGCGGGCTTCCTGCCCATCGCCACGGCAGCCTCCAGTACGGGCGAATATACCCGTTCGATCTTCCAGGTGGTGACCATTGCCTTGCTGACCTCCTGGGTGGCCGCAGTGGTATTCGTGCCTTACCTGGGCGAGCGCCTGCTGCCGGACCTGGCCAAGCTGCATGCCTCCCGTCATGGCAAGGACGGCCATGCGCCAGACCCTTACGCCACACCGTTCTACCAGCGTGTACGGCGTGTGGTGGAGTGGTGCGTGCGGCGGCGCAAGACGGTGATCCTGCTGACCATTGCCGCCTTTGTCGGCAGTATCCTGCTGTTCCGTTTCGTGCCCCAGCAGTTCTTCCCGGCCTCAGGGCGCCCGGAGTTGATGGTCGACCTGAAACTGGCCGAGGGTGCCTCGCTGGCCAACACTGCCGAGCGGGTCAAGCAACTGGAGGCGTTGCTCAAGCAGCAGGAAGGTATCGACAATTACGTGGCCTACGTGGGCACCGGTTCGCCGCGTTTCTACCTGCCACTGGACCAGCAGCTGCCGGCGGCCAGCTTCGCCCAGTTCGTGGTACTGGCCAAGTCGATGGAAGACCGCGAGCGCCTTCGCAGCTGGCTGATCAGCACCATGGACCAGCAGTTCCCCGACCTGCGTGCCCGGGTCACCCGCCTGGAAAACGGCCCGCCCGTGGGTTACCCGGTGCAGTTCCGGGTGACTGGCGAGCACATCGAGAAGGCCCGTGCGCTGGCCCGTGAAGTGGCCGACAAGGTGCGCCAGAACCCGCATGTGGTGAACGTGCACCTGGACTGGGAAGAGCCGAGCAAGGCGGTGTTCCTCGAGATCGACCAGGACCGCGCCCGCGCCCTGGGCGTGAGCACCGCTCACCTGTCGAGCTTCCTGCAAAGCTCGCTGACCGGCACCACGGTCAGCCAGTATCGCGAGGACAACGAGTTGATCGAGATCCTGCTGCGCGGCACCCGGCAGGAACGCAGCGAGCTGGGCAACCTCGGCAGCCTGGCACTGCCGACCGACAATGGCCAGAGCGTGGCGTTGTCGCAGGTCGCGACTCTGGAGTACGGCTTCGAGGAGGGCATCATCTGGCACCGTAACCGCTTGCCGACGGTGACCGTGCGCGCCGATATCTACGACAAGGAGCAGCCGGCGACGCTGGTGAAACAGATAGAACCGACCCTGCGTGACATTCGTGCCAAGCTGCCGGATGGATATTTGCTGGAAGTGGGCGGCACGGTCGAGGACTCCGAGCGCGGGCAGAAGTCGGTGAATGCCGGCATGCCGCTGTTCGTGGTGGTGGTGCTGAGCTTGCTGATGATCCAGCTGCGCAGCTTCTCGCGCACGGTGATGGTGTTCCTCACTGCGCCGCTGGGGCTGATTGGCGTGACCTTGTTCTTGCTGGTATTCCGCCAGCCGTTCGGCTTTGTCGCCATGCTTGGCACCATTGCCCTGGCGGGGATGATCATGCGCAACTCGGTGATCCTGGTGGACCAGATCGAGCAGGACATCGCGGCGGGGCTGGATCGCTGGCAGGCGATCATCGAAGCCACGGTGCGGCGCTTCCGCCCGATCGTGTTGACCGCACTGGCAGCGGTGCTGGCGATGATTCCTTTGTCGCGCAGTGTGTTCTACGGGCCGATGGCGGTGGCGATCATGGGCGGGTTGATCGTGGCCACGGTGCTGACCCTGCTGTTCTTGCCGGCGTTGTATGCGGCTTGGTTCAGGGTGAAGAAGGGCTGAACGTCGCAGGGGAGGGCTTCGCCCTCGAATCGCCGGCAAGCCAGCTCCCACAGAACTGCACATAACTCATTAGCAGGGACACTGTGGGAGCGGCTTTAGCCGCGAACACCGGCGCAGCCGGTGCCATACACCGCGTTGGATTCTTCGCGGCTAAAGCCGCTCCCACCTCGACCGCATTGTCCTCAAGCCATGCGCTATCTCTGTGGGAGCTGGCTTGCCGGCGATGGGCTGCAAAGCAGCCCCCAGGGCCATCACAGGGCGCCGAAGACCTTCTTGGCCAGGCTTGTAGCCGCTTCGGCCGGGTTCTGGCGAATGCTCTGCTCCTGCTTGGCAATCATTTCGAACAGGCCATCCAGTGCCTTTTCAGTCACGTAGTTCTCGATGCTGGCGCTCTTGGCATCGACCACACCCAACGCCACGGCCTGCCCGGCAAAGTTGTTGTACTGCTGAGCCAGGCCAACCTTGTCGGTAGCCTGCTTGACGATCGGCAGGAACTTGGCGCGGATCTGCTCGCGGCTGCTCTTGTTCAGGTACTGGGTGGCCGAGTCGTCACCGCCGCTGAGGATGCCCTTGGCATCGGTCACGCTCATGTTCTTCACGGCATCTACCAGAATCGCCTGGGCCTGCGGCACGGCAGCCTCGGCGGCCTTGTTCATGCTGGTTTCCAGGGCTTCGACCTGTTCACCCTTGCCGAACATCTTCATCGCCTTGGCGGCCTTGCCCAGGTTGCCAGGCAGTTCGATGCGCACGTCGGGGTTGTCGCTGAAGCCGCCCGGGGTGCTCAGCTGCTTGACGGCCAATTGTGCGCCTTGGGTCAGGGCATCCTTCAGGCCGCCGGTGGCGTCTTTCTGGGTCAGGTCGCCCAGCGACAGGGCCAGGGCACTGGCCGACAGCAGCAGGCCGGCGCACAGGGTGGTGAAACGCAGGGAAGTGCGGATCATGAAGCTTTCCTTGTAGACAGATGAATACGGGTATCAGCGAACCGGATCGACCTTGATCCGCACGGGCTGTGGGTCACTGCCGTCGAGCATGACGCCGTGGTGTTCGGTGTTGATGAACAGCAGCTTGCCGTCCAGCTCGATGCGCGCGCTTACCGCATAGCGGTGGCCGGGCTTGACCTGGGCCGGGTCGTAGGTGAGGTGAAACGGCAGCGGTACGTTGCCTTTGACTGGGCCGGCCTGGCGGGCCAGGGTCATCGCCGGGGCGTCCATCAGCGAGACGTCCTGCAGTTCCACGCTGAGGGTGGCGGCAG
This sequence comes from Pseudomonas asiatica, assembly GCF_040214835.1. Lineage (NCBI taxonomy): Bacteria > Pseudomonadati > Pseudomonadota > Gammaproteobacteria > Pseudomonadales > Pseudomonadaceae > Pseudomonas > Pseudomonas asiatica. The sequence goes on from NZ_CP157874.1 coordinate 1,240,804, forward strand.
GTGGCAGGGCGCTGCGCTGCAGGTAGAAGACTTCGCCATCCAGGCTGGCCTGGTTGGACGGGGTGTGGCTGGAACAGGCTGCGAGCAAGGATGCGCAACACAGCATAAAGAGCTTTTTCATGGTATCTCCGAAGTCCTTGGCGTTGGCTTTTGGCCAACCCCAGGGACTTTAGCGGATTTTCCCGGCTGATAAAGCCTCAGATGGTGGAAGTTTCCAGCCCGTCTTCACGGTGCAATGCCACCTGGCGGATCGACAGGCGCAGTTCCGCCGACAGCACGCGCTTGGCCACGCCTTCGGCCAGCTCGCCGAGCTTGTCGTGATAACCCAGCTTGCCCTGGGCATCTGCATGCAGCACGCCTTGCTCGAGCAGGGTCTGGATGAAGTGGCGGAACAGGGTCTTGTCGAAGAACTCCGGGGCGTTCAGGCCGTGCAGGATCGACAGGCGCTGGGCCATCATCACGCACAGGTCTTCCAGTTCTTCGGCGCTGAGGCTGTTCTGGCCGCTGTTCAGCAGCAGCGAGGTGGCCATGTAGAAGCGCTGCAGGGTCTGGGTGATGGTGCGGGCGAGCAGGGTCAGCAACACGAACTGCCGCGAGCTGGGTGCCGGGCGAATGTAGGTGTCGTTGTCCTGGCGCAGCAGCCCTTGCTCGACCAGTGCGGTCAGCCACTGGTCGATCACCGCATCCAGTTGCTCCGGCGTCCAGCGCAGGAACAGTTCGGCCTGCAGGTAGGGGTACAGCGCGTGCACATACTGGCCCAGCAGTTCGCGGCTCATGCGCGAACTGCTGAGGAAGAAGCTGGCCAGCAGCGCCGGCAGGGCGAAGATGTGCAGCACGTTGTTGCGGTAATAGGTCATCAGTACCGCGTTGCCTTCATCCAGGTACAGGATGCGGCCCAGGGCGTCCTTCTGCTCGGCCACCAGGTTCATCCCGCGCACGTGTTCGATCAGCGCCTGGCCGTCGCCGTCCGGCAGGGTGGTGTGCGGTGAGTAGGGCACCTGGCGTAGCAAGGCCAGGTACAGGTCGAGCACGCGGGTCAGGGCGCGCTCGTCCAGGGCCAGGCGGCTGGTGGACAGCAGCGCCAGGGCCACCAGGTTGACCGGGTTGATCGCGGCCGCCTCGTTGAGGTGGCGGGCCACGGTTTCACCCAGGCGGGTGGTAGTGGCGTTGAGCCAGGCCGGGCGGTACTGCGGGCCGTGGTCCTGTTCACGCCAGCCGGGCTGTTGCTGGTCGAGGAAGCCGGCCAGGCGGATCGGCTCACCGAAGTTCACGTATACCTGGCCAAAGCGCTGCTTGAGCGCGCCGAACACCTTGAAGATATCGAAGATCGACTCTTTCTTCTTGCTGGCACCGCGCAGCTCGCCCAGGTAGGTGCGGCCTTCGAGCACGCGCTCGTAGCCGATGTACACCGGCACGAACACGATCGGCGTGCGCGACGAACGCAGGAAGCTGCGCAGGGTAATGGCCAGCATCCCGGTGCGCGGCTGCAGCATGCGCCCGGTGCGCGAGCGGCCGCCTTCGACGAAGTACTCGACCGGGAAGCCCTTGGTGTACAGGGTGTGCAGGTACTCGTTGAACACCGCGGTGTACAGCGGGTTGCCCTTGAACGTGCGGCGCATGAAGAAGGCACCGCCACGGCGCAGCAGGTTACCCACCAGCGGCATGTTGAGGTTGATGCCCGCGGCCACGTGCGGCGGTGTCAGGCCGTTGCGGAACAGCAGGTACGACAGCAGCAGGTAGTCGATATGGCTGCGGTGGCACGGCACATAGATCACTTCGTGGCCGGGGGCGATGCCTTGTACCTGCTCGATGTGGTTGACCTTGATGCCGTCGTAGATCTTGTTCCAGAACCAGCTCAGCACCACTTCGAGGAAGCGGATGGCGGTGTAGGTGTAGTCCGAGGCAATTTCGTTGCCATAGCGCAGAGCCAGGGCTTCGGCCTTGGCCAGCGGCAGGTTTTCGCGCTGCGCCTCATCGACGATGGCCTGGCGCACCTGGGGCGCGTGGATCAGGCCCTTGACCAGGTTGCGCCGGTGCGAGATGTCCGGGCCGATGACGGCGGTCTTGAGGTTGCGAAAGTGCACGCGCATCAGGCGCTGGGCCATGCGCACGGTGCGCTCGTGGCCCTTGTTGTGCTGTACCAGTTCGCGCAGGTGGATGGGCGCGGAGAACTGCACCCGGGTCTTGCGCCCGAGGATCAGCACGGTCAGCAGCCGGCGCAGGCGCCCGGTAACCGCCCAGCTGTCGGCGAACAGCAACTTCCACGGGCTGGATTCACTCGCCGGGGTCTGGCCCCAGAACACACTGACCGGAATGATCTGCGCATCCTCTTCGGCGTGCTGGCTGACGGCGGCGACCAGGCGCTCCAGGGTAGGCGGGGCGCCGCGCTTGTCATGGCGGCCGAGCCAGTCCGGGTCCGGGGTCAGGTAGAAGAACGCCGCCGGTTCCTGCAGCGGGCCAACCGCCACCGGCAGCACCGGGCGCGGCAGGCCTGCCTTGGTGCATTCATGGTCGAGCACGGCCAGGTCGGTGAGCGCGGGCGAGGGCAGGGCATAGAACACCGGGCGGCTGCGGTCGAGCTTGAGGGTGAGGGAGGACTGGTTGATGGTCTCGGAGCGCACCCACAGGTACAACAGGCGACGCAGGGCGCCGAAGATCAGGCGGCGCAGGGGGGAACGGGTCATGGGGTGTGTGCCCTGGGTGTGATTTTCAGGTGGGTATCCAGCCAATTAGTCTGCCGTATCCGCGCAAGTTCAGCAAAAATCGCCGAACGGCGCGACGGTCATCAAATTTTTTTGTTCTGTGTCATATACTCGGCCTGCCACTTGCAAGATATTTGCGCAAGCGGCGTCGACACAGGGAGGGACTCTGTGTCTGCAAGGCGATCTTCACAATAAAAATCCGGAGTAGTTCAGATGTCGTCTCGTGAGACTGGGAATGTAAAGTGGTTCAACGATGCCAAGGGTTATGGCTTCATTCAGCGCGAAGGTGGTGCGGATGTATTCGTCCACTATCGGGCGATCCGCGGTGAGGGGCATCGTACCCTGGTCGAAGGACAGCGGGTGGAATACGCCTGCGTGCAGGGCCAGAAAGGCCTGCAAGCCGAGGACGTGGTAGGCCTCTGAGCCTCTGCTGTAATGGCCGGCTGACGCGGCCTGTGTAGGAGCGGCCTTGTGTCGCGAAAGGGCTGCGTAGCGGCCCCGGCAACAGGTGCCGTGCCGCCATTGTCAGGGGGCCGCTTTGCGGCCCTTCGCGACACAAGGCCGCTCCTACAGGAATCAACCTCCGGTGCGCCAGGTGATTTCCTCTTCACCGTCGGCACTGATGCGGACCCAGCGGTCGGCATCTTCTTCCCCATCTTCCTCCACCCAGCCACCTGGCGCGCAGCGCACTTCCACGCCCAGTGCGGCGAATGCGGCGCGGGCGCAGGCAACGTCATCGGCCCACGGCGTCTGGTCGCTTTCCAGGTACAGGCTGTTCCATTTCCCTACAGCCTTGGGTAACCAGGTGACCGGAATGTTACCGGCCTGGCATTTGAAGGTATGGCCTTTCTGCTTCCATTCGCTGCATGGGCCGATTGCCTGGGCGAGCCACTCGGCAATCTGCTTGTGGTCGACGTCGGCGTCCTTCAGGTAGATCTCGATATCAGGTTGGCGCATAAGGGCTCCGGGTGTGCTCAGTCTTGGCGCACGAAATAGTCATAACGCATGGAAACCGTGACCTCGAACGGCTCGGGCTGGTCGATCACCCGGGCACGCTTTTCGGCACTGGCACGCCAGCCGTGCGGGGTCATGGCCAGCAGGTCGGCGCGGGCCTTGGGCGCGGCCAGGCTCAGGCGGAACTCCAGGGTTTCGCTGTGGGCATGGGCCATGCCTTCGGGGACCAGGGCCAGGTGTTTGTCGTCGGCGTAAGGGCGTACTTCATCGTAGAGCACTTCGCGCAGCTCCATCAGGTGGCCGCTGGTGGGGCCGACCCGCATCAGGCCGCCGCCGGGGCTGAGCAGGCGCTTGGCCTCGGCCCAGTCCAGCGGGCTGAACACGCTGGCGATGAACTGGCAGCTGGCGTCGGCCAGCGGCACGCGGGCCATGCTGGCGACCATCCAGGTAACCTCGGGCGCGCGGCGGCAGGCACGCTTGACCGCCTCACGGGAGATGTCCAGGGCGTAGCCGTCGGCGGCCGGCAGCGCCTGGGCGATCTGCGCGGTGTAGTAACCCTCGCCACAGCCGATGTCCAGCCAGGCACCGGGCTGGCGCTCGGCGGCCAGCTCGGCCAGGCGGCGCGCCACCGGCGCGTAGTGGCCGGCGTCGAGGAAATCGCGGCGGGCTTCGACCATGGCCTGGTTGTCACCCGGGTCGCGGCTGTTCTTGTGCTGCACCGGCAGCAGGTTCAGGTAACCCTGGCGGGCGCGGTCGAAGCGGTGGCCGGCCGGGCACACCACACCGTTGTCGAGCCGGCTCAGCGGTGCCTGGCAAAGAGGGCAGGCGAGCATCAGGCGAGCAACCGGACCAGGGTCTGGTAATAGATTTCGGTCAGCAAATCGAGGTCGCTGGCCAGGATCCGCTCGTCCACCTGGTGGATGGTGGCGTTGACCGGGCCGAGCTCGACCACCTGGGTGCCCATGGTGGCGATGAAGCGGCCATCGGAAGTACCACCGCTGGTGGACGGCTGGGTGTCGCGGCCGGTGACGCCCTTGATGCTGGCCGAGACGGCGTCCAGCAGTTCGCCCGGTTCGGTGAGGAACGGCAGACCCGACAGCGCCCAGTCGATCGACCAGTCCAGTTCATGCTTGTCGAGGATCGCCGACACCCGCGCCTGCAGGCCTTCGACGGTGGACTCGGTGGAGAAGCGGAAGTTGAACAGTGCGGTCAGCTCGCCCGGTACCACGTTGGTGGCGCCGGTACCGGAGTTGAGATTGGAGATCTGGAAGCTGGTCGGCGGGAAGAACGCATTGCCTTCGTCCCAGTGCTCGGCCGCCAGTTCCGCCAGGGCCGGTGCGGCCAGGTGGATCGGATTGCGCGCCAGGTGCGGGTAGGCCACATGGCCCTGCTTGCCGCGCACGGTCAGCTTGGCGCCCAGCGAGCCACGGCGGCCGTTCTTGACCACGTCACCCAGCAGGGTGGTGCTGGAGGGTTCGCCGACGATGCACCAGTCCAGGCGCTCGTTGCGTGCTTTCAGGCGCTCGACCACGGCCTTGGTGCCATGGTGGGCCGGGCCTTCCTCGTCGCTGGTGATCAGGAACGCGACCTTGCCGCGGTGGTCCGGGTAGTCCTGCACGAAGCGCTCGCTGGCAATCACCATGGAGGCCAGGCTGCCTTTCATGTCGGCGGCGCCACGGCCGCAGAGCATGCCGTCGGCGTCGATCAGCGCTTCGAACGGCTCATGCTGCCATTGCTGCACCGGGCCGGTCGGTACCACGTCGGTGTGGCCGGCAAAACACAGCACCGGGCCATCCTGGCTGCCGTGGGTGGCCCAGAAGTTGTCGACGTCCTCGAAGCGCATCGGCTCGAGCTGGAAGCCCACGGCGCCCAGGCGGTTCATCATCTGCGCCTGGCAGTCGGCGTCGACGGGGGTGACCGAGGGGCGGCGGATCAGGTCGCAGGCCAGTTGAAGGGTAGGCGAGAGCTCGGCAGGGGCCGTCATGGGGGACTCCGGGGCAAGGCAAGGCGGGGAAATCTGAGGGGCGTTATCTTATATCAAACCGTCAGGCCGATGGGGCCGCTTTGCGGCCCATCGCGACACAAGGCCGCTCCTACAGGCGATCTCGCCATATCTGACGGGATGCGATCCCCTGTAGGAGCGGCCTTGTGTCGCGATAGGGGCGCAAAGCGCCCCCCCGCCATTCTCAAGCCTGCTGCGCCTCGACGGCCTTTTCCCCTGGCTTGGGCAGCGAAGACAGGAACGCCATCACCAGCGCCGCCACATAAGGCAACGACTGCACCAGCAACATCGCCACCCAGAAGCGCATGTCCGAGCTCGGCAGCCCCTGTACCAGGTAGATGCCCAGCGCTGCGCCCCACAGCAGCAACATGATGAACAGCTCTTCCCGCGCCTCGGAAATCGCCACCAGCAGCCCGTGGCTGTCGGCGTTCTTCGGTGTGCGGAAGAACGGCATGCTGCTGGTGAAGAACCCGTACAGCACCGCCTTGGCAATGGTATGCGACAGCGCCAGCCCGGCCAGCGCCGCAGCAAAGGCATCCTTCAGGTTCACCCCTACCGCGCGGCGGTAGAGGAAGATGATCTTGCCGACCTTGAAGAAGAACAGTGCCAGCGGCGGAATGGCAAAGATCATCAGCGGCGGGTCGACCCGGTGCGGCACGATGATCATCGCCGCCGACCACAGCAGCGCGCCGATGGTAAAGAAGATGTTCATGCCATCGGCGATCCATGGCAGCCAGCCGGCCAGGAAGTGGTAGCGCTGGCCGCGGGTCAGCTCGCTGCCCTTGCCGCGCAGCAGGGCGCTGGCGTGGTGCTTGATGATCTGGATGGCGCCGTAGGCCCAGCGGAAGCGTTGCTTCTTGAAGTCGATGAAGGTGTCGGGCATCAGGCCCTTGCCGTAGCTGTTGTGGGCATAGGCGGCCGACAGGCCCTTCTCGAATACCCGCAAGCCCAGTTCGGCGTCCTCGCAGATGCACCACTCGGCCCAGCCCAGCTCTTCCAGCACGCTGCGCCGGGTCATGGTCATGGTGCCGTGCTGGATGATCGCGTCACGGTCGTTGCGGGTGACCATGCCAATGTGGAAGAAGCCCTTGTACTCGCTGTAGCACAGCTTCTTGAAGGCGCTTTCGTGCTGGTCGCGGTAGTCCTGCGGCGACTGCACCACGGCAATCTTCGGGTCGGCGAAGTGCGGCACCATGTGCTTGAGCCAGTTGCGGTCGACGCAGTAGTCCGAGTCGATCACCGCGATCACTTCGGCGTCCTTGGCGGTGTGCGGGATCAGGTAGTTCAGCGCGCCGCCCTTGAAACCGGCCAGGGGCGCGACGTGGAAGAACCTGAAGCGCTCGCCGAGCTTCTCGCAATGGGCCTTGAGCGGCTCCCACACGGCCGGGTCCTTGGTGTTGTTGTCGATCACCAGCACTTCGTAGTCGGGGTAGTCCAGCGCGGCCAGGGCATCTAGGGTCTGTTTGACCATCTCCGGCGGCTCGTTGTAGCACGGCACATGCACCGACACCTTGGGCCGGTAGGCGCTGTCGGCCTGCACCGGCAGGAATTCGCGCCGGCGCTTGTGTATCCATACCGCCTCGGCCAGTTCGTGGGCCTCGGTCAGCAGCACGATGAACACGCCCAGCGCGCCGAGGGCCAGCAGCACGCCCACGGTCAGGCTGAACCAGGTGCTGTATTGCTGGCTGTAGTCGTAGGCGATCCATACCAGCACCGACCCGCACAGGAAGGTGATGAAGGTCAGGAAGGTGCGGCCGCGCTGGCGCAGGGCCGAACCGTCGATGAACAGCACCATCAGGGCAATCATCGCCAGCACCACCGAGGCCACCGCCAGGGCGCGCCATTGCGGGATCGCCACCACCGGGCCGTCAAAGTTGAATTTTTGCTGGCGCTCGGCGTTGTACACGCCCCAGTAGGCGCCGACCGAGCCTTCGTCACTGGCCTTCCACGGCTGGTCGTAGGCCTCGATGACGAAGTAATTGTAACCACGGCGGTTGAGGGTGTTGACCAGGGTACGCAGGTAGATGGCCTGGTCGGCCTGGGTGGCATCGGCGCCGCCGCGCATGCGGCCGTTGCTCGGCCAGCCGACTTCCGACAGCAGCAGGGGTTTGCGCGGGAACTGGTGCTTCAGTTCGCGGGCGCGGTCGAGCACGAACTCGACCGAATCCTTCATCGGCACGAACTCCCAGTACGGCAGGATGTGCGCGGCAATCAGGTCGACGTGCTTGGCCAGCTGCGGGTTTTCCTTCCAGATGTGCCACTGCTCACTGGTGGTCACCGGCACCTTGACCGCTGCGCGTACCCGGTCCAGGTACTTGATCAGGTTTTCCGGGGTGACTTCTTCGCGGAACAGTGCCTCGTTGCCGACCACAACCCGCACCACGCTGCGCGAGGTGTTGGCCAGCTGGATGGCTGTGGCGATTTCGCGTTCGTTGCGCTCCAGGTCCGGGCTGATCCAGATGCCCAGCGTCACCCGCAGGCCGAATTCCTCGGCCAGGCGCGGGATATCCGCCTGGGTACCCTCCACGGTGTAGATCCGGATGCTGTCGGTCAGTTTGCTCAACTGCTCCAGGTCCTGGCGCATCTCGTCGTCACTGGGGTACTGGCCCTTCTGCGGGCTTTCGCCCAGACGGAACGGTGAATACGAGAATCCAGAGATCTGTTCTGGCCAGGCGGGGGCGGAGACCGGGCGGTTGATCAGCGCCCAGAACCCGGTGAACAACGCGGCGATGGCCAGGACCACGACCAGGTTCAGGCCGAATTTACGTGAAGACATTGTCGTCCATATGTGTCGAAGTGATAGGACATTAAAGCAGGGTTGATAGTCTCTTTCCTAACGATGCAGGCCATGGGCCCGCTGGCATATAATGCGCGCCGGTTTTTTGGGGTATGAACATGAGCACAGAAGATCCACGCTTCGCCGGCGTTGCCCGGCTGTATGGCGACCAGGGGTTGCACCGTCTGGGCCAGGCCCATGTGGCCGTGGTCGGTATTGGCGGGGTAGGCTCGTGGGCGGCGGAAGCGCTGGCCCGCAGTGGCGTGGGCGAGATCACCCTGTTCGACCTCGACGACGTGTGCGTCAGCAACACCAACCGCCAGGCCCATGCGCTGGATGGGCAGGTGGGGCGGCCCAAGGTCGAGGTCATGGCCGAGCGCCTGCGGGCGATCAACCCGGCGTGCACGGTGCATGCAGTGGCCGACTTCGTCACCCGCGACACCATGGTCGAGTACATTACCGAGAACCTCGACTGTGTGATCGACTGCATCGACAGCGTCATGGCCAAGGCGGCGCTGATTGCCTGGTGCCGGCGGCGCAAGATCGCCATCGTCACCACGGGTGGCGCCGGTGGGCAGATCGACCCGACACAGATCCAGATCGCCGACCTGAACAAGACCTTCAACGACCCGCTGGCCTCGCGAGTGCGTTCCACCCTGCGCCGCGACTACAACTTCTCGCGCAATGTCAGCCGCAACTATGGCGTGCCATGCGTGTTCTCCAGCGAACAGCTGCGCTACCCCAAGGGCGATGGCAGCGTTTGCCTGCAGAAAAGCTTCGTGGGTGAGGGCGTGCGGCTGGACTGCTCGGGTGGCTTTGGCGCGGTGATGATGGTGACCGCGACCTTTGGCATGGTGGCGGCGAGCAAGGCGGTGGAAAAACTGGTAGCGGGGGCGCGGCGACCTTCGGAGCGGGTCAAGCCTGAATAACTGCTTCTGGCCCACTCGGTCCTTGTAGGAGCGGCCTTGTGTCGCGAAAGGGGCGCGTAGCGGCCCCAGGTTCCCAGTTCCACCACAGAGATTGATGGGGCCGCTTTGCGGCCCTTTCGCGACACAAGGCCGCTCCTACAGGTACAGCGCCAGCCAAAACGCCCCGCGATACCTGTGGGAGCGGGCGAGCCCGCGAAGAGGCCAGCACCGATTCAACGGTTGGACGCCAGCTCTGCCATCCGCTGCAACACCGCATGCAGCCCATTGCTGCGCGATGGCGAAAGCTGGCGCTCCAGGCCCAGCTGAGTGAACCACTCACGCAGATCGAGCCCGGCGAGCTCTTCACTGGCCAATCCCTGCACCCGCACCAGCAACAACGCCAGCAGCCCACGCAACAGGCGTGCATCGCTGCTGGCCTTGAACCGCCACAAGCCCTCGACCTGCTCGGCCACCAGCCATACCAGGCTTTCGCAGCCATGCACCCGGTTGGCCTCGGTCTTTTCAATGTCCGCCAGCGGTTCCAGCCGGTCGCCCCATTGCATTAGCAGCCGCGCACGCTGTTCCCAGCCCTTGCCCTGCTCGAAAGCTTCCAGCGCCTGGCGCGCCTGATCCGGCAGGGTCATCGCAACAGCTCCAGGCCTTGATCCAGCGCCGCGAAGAAACGCTGCAAGTCATCGCTGTCGTTATACAGCCCCAATGACACGCGGATTGCGCCCTCCAGGCCCAGGCCCTGCAGCAGCGGCATGGCACAGTGGTGCCCGGCACGCACGGCAATGCCTTGCTCGGTCAGCAGGTGGGCGATGTCGGCGTTGTGCACGCCGTCGATGACGAAACTGGCAAGGGCCGCCTGTGGCGTGCCCAGGATGCGCACGCCATCGCGGTCCGCCAGGCCGCGCAGCAGGTACTGGTGCAGGCTGGTTTCATGGGCTTCGAGCGCCTGGGCATCGAGGCTGGCCAGGTAGTCCAGGGTTGCACCCAGGCCGATCACCCCGGCGATCGGCGGCGTGCCTGCCTCGAACCCCAGCGGCGCCGGGCGGAAGCTGGCGCTGTGGTATTCGGCCAGTTGCACCATCTCACCGCCGAACTGCCAGTGGTGCAGCAGTTCCAGCGCCTGGCTGCGGCCGTACAGCACACCGACGCCTTCCGGGCCGTACAGCTTGTGGCTGGAGAACACATAGAAGTCGCAGCCAAGCTGCTGCAAATCATGGCGGCCATGCACCACGCCCTGGGCACCGTCGACCACGGTCAGCGCGCCTTGGGCGCGGGCATGGGCCAGCAGCGTCGGCAGCGGCTGCCAGGTACCCAGTACGTTGGACAGCTGGCTCACCGCCAGCACCCGGGTGCGCGGGCCGATCAGTTGCAGCGCCTGGTCCAGGTCGATGCGGCCATGGGCATCCAGCGGCAGCACCACCAGGCGCAGGTTGCGCCGGCGCGCCAGCTGTTGCCAGGGCAGCAGGTTGGCATGGTGCTCCAGGGCACTGACGGCAATTTCGTCACCGGCCTCGAAGCGGTGTTCCAGGCCATAGGCCAGCAGGTTCAGCGCCGAAGTGGCACCGTGGGTGAAGATGATCTGCCGCGAGTCTGCCGCATTGAGCCAGGCGGCAACCTTGTCGCGGCTGGTTTCGAAGGCCTGGGTCGCCAGTGCGCCGGGCAAGTGCTGGGCTCGGTGCACGTTGGCCGCGCCATGGCCGTAGTAATGGCTCAGGGCATCGAGCAGGGCTTGCGGCTTCTGGGTAGTGGCGGCGCTGTCCAGGTAGGTCTGGTGCTGCCGTTGCAGGGCGGCGATGGCGGGAAAATCGGCACGCCAGGGGGAGGGCTGAAACATGGTCGCGGGGCCTGGAATGAAAATCGGGTCTGGCGTGGTGCCAGACCCGATCTTAACATTTCAAACGCTGAGAATCCGCTGTTCGCGAGCAAGCTAGCTCCGGCAGCGGTTGAAGGGTTCTCAGTTGTGCGCGTGCAGCGCCTCGTTCAGCTCGATGGCCGACTTGTGGGTCTTGCACTCCACCGCGCCGTTCAGCGAGTTGCGGCGGAACAGCAGGTCGGTCTGGCCGGCCAGGTCGCGGGCCTTGACCACTTTGACCAGCTGGTTGTTCTCGTCCAGCAGGTTCACCTTGGTACCGGCGGTGATGTACAGGCCGGCTTCGACGGTGTTGCGGTCGCCCAGCGGAATGCCGATACCGGCATTGGCGCCGATCAGGCAGCCTTCGCCAACCTTGATGACGATGTTGCCGCCACCGGACAGGGTGCCCATGGTCGAGCAGCCGCCGCCCAGGTCCGAGCCCTTGCCGACGAATACGCCAGCGGAAACGCGGCCTTCGATCATGCCCGGGCCTTCGGTGCCAGCGTTAAAGTTGACGAAGCCTTCGTGCATGATGGTGGTGCCTTCGCCGATGTAGGCGCCCAGGCGCACGCGGGCGGTGTCGGCGATACGCACGCCGGCCGGGACCACGTAGTCGGTCATTTTCGGGAACTTGTCCACCGAGAACACTTCCAGCAGCTCGCCCTTCAGGCGCGCTTCCAGTTGCAGTTCGGCGAGTTCGGCCAGGTCGACCGCGCCCTGGTTGGTCCAGGCCACGTTCGGCAGCAGTGGGAAGATGCCGGCCAGGCTCACGCCGTGCGGCTTGACCAGGCGGTGCGACAGCAGGTGCAGCTTGAGGTAGGCCTCTGGGGTCGAGGTCAGCGCGGCGTCTTCGGCCAGCAGGGTGGCGACCAGCGGCTTGTGGCTTTCGGCCAGGCGGGTCAGCAGGGCGGCCTGGGCGGCATCCACGCCTTTCACGGCTTCGGCCAGTTGCGCGGCCTGGGCGTTGCTGAAGGCGATGGCCTGGTTGCCACCTTGGTAACCGAGAACAGGGGCTACTGCAGCGACCAGTTCGGCGCTCGGGTTGAGCAGCGGTTGTGCGTAGAACACTTCCAGCCAGGCGCCCTGGCGGTTCTGGGAGCCGACACCGAAGGCCAGGCTGAACAGGGTATTGGACATGTGATTACCTCGTGCGAAATAGGGTAGGGCTCAGGCCAGGGCAGCGGCGTACAGGTCGGGCTTGAAGCCGACCAGGGTACGCGCGCCAAGGTCGAGCACCGGGCGCTTGATCATCGACGGCTGGGCCAGCATCAGCTCGACGGCCTTGGCCTGGTCGAGGTCGGCCTTGCTGGCGTCGTCCAGCTTGCGGAAGGTGGTGCCGGCACGGTTGAGGATGACTTCCCAGCCGTGTTCGTCGCACCAGCGGTTCAGGCTGTCACGGTCGATGCCTTGGGCCTTGTAGTCGTGGAATTCGTAGGCGATGGCCTGGTCTTCGAGCCAGGTACGTGCCTTTTTCATGGTGTCACAGGCTTTGATGCCGTAGAGCGTGTAGGTCATTGTGTGCATTGGGGATCACAGGCTGCCCCAATCTCTCCGTTTTCCGATTTCAGTCGCGGGATTATGCGGGAACGATCCTCGCGGCGCCACGCCCGTGGCGCCCATGTTTACTGATCAAGGTATGTCTCAAGCGACCAGGCGCTGTACCGAACCGATGATCTCATCACCGTGTTGCTGTTCGGCGGTGCGCAGATCGAAGGCGGTCTGCAGGTTGAGCCAGAACTCGGGGGTGGTGTCCAGGCAGATGGACAGGCGCAGCGCCATGTCGGCGGAAACACCGCCCCGTTCACGCAGGATGTTGTTGACGGTTGGCGTGGCAACGCCTAGCGCCCGGGCCAGTGCCGCGGCGCTGAAACCCATTTCTTTCTGGAAGTCCTCACGCAGGACTTCTCCGGGATGAATCGGACGCATACCGTTCTTGAGCATGATGCACCTCAGTGGTAATCGACAATTTCAACGTTAATCGGCCCGTTGTCGGTCCAGATAAAGCACAGGCGCCATTGGTCATTGACACGGATACTGTGCTGGCCTGCACGGTTGCCGCTCAATGCCTCGAGACGGTTGCCAGGTGGCGACCGAAGGTCTCGCAGCTCTGTTGCGGCATCGAGCATGGCCAGTTTGCGTTCCGCAACTGACTTGATATCTGACCAACGCCGTGTCTTTCCATGAGTAAAAAGTGCTTCCGTGTCGGCACAGCTAAAGCTTCGAATCATGAGGCTGAATGCTTAACGTTATTCGTTAAGGTTGATTATACGACGGGATTCCAGCAATTCAAGCCTGATTAGCGCACGATGCTCGCCAACGTCAGTCACGATTGCTGGGTATCATCATGTTACATATTCATCCGCCACCTGCGACTATCGTGCAGCGGCCCCGAATCCCCCATCGCCGCTAACATATTGTTTCAATGGCGATGTTTCGCCCTGTTGTCGTTTCTGGTTCACAAAGGAAGCTTTCCCGGATGCAGTCCGCCTACACCGTCCTCATCCTGCTGACGCTGGTCAGCGTGTCGAAGCTGGTCGGCCGCATGATTCCGCTGCCCTTGCCGCTGGTACAGATCGCCGCCGGCGCCTTGCTTGCGTGGCCGACACTGGGCCTGCATGTGGCACTGGACCCCGAGCTGTTCCTGTTCCTGTTCCTGCCGCCGTTGCTGTTCGCCGACGGCTGGCGCATTCCCAAGCGCGAGTTGTGGCGCATTCGTGGGCCGGTGGTGGCGCTGGCCGTGGGTCTGGTGCTGTTTACCGTGGTCGGGGCCGGTTACTTCATTCACTGGCTGCTGCCGAGCATCCCGCTGCCCGTGGCCTTCGCCCTGGCCGCAGTGTTGTCGCCAACCGACGCCGTGGCGGTTTCGGCCATTACCCAGGACCGCCTGCCCACCCCGCTGATGCACATGCTCCAGGGCGAGGCCCTGATGAACGATGCCTCGGGCCTGGTGACCTTCAAGTTCGCCCTGGCGGCGGCGATCACCGGGGTGTTCTCGCTGACCGACGCAAGCTTCAGCTTCGTACTGGTCGCCCTGGGCGGCCTGGCGGTGGGCGTGGCCCTGAGCTGGCTGATCGGCCGCCTGCGTGCCTGGATGATCGCCCGCGGCTGGGACGACCCGGCCACCCACGTGGTGTTCATGTTGCTGCTGCCGTTCGCTGCCTACGTGCTGGCCGAGCGCCTGGGCGTGTCGGGCATCCTTTCGGCGGTAGCGGCTGGCATGATGCAGAGCTGGCTCGACCTGCTGCCACGGCAGACCAGCACGCGCCTGCTCAACCGCAGCGTGTGGTCACTGCTGGAGTTCGCTTTCAACGGCCTGATCTTCCTGCTGCTGGGCCTGCAGTTGCCGGACATCATCAAGGCCGTGGTCAGCCATGAACCCACCGTCTGGCCGACCCTGGCCTGGCGCTGCCTGGACGTGGTGGCGATCTTTGTGGCGCTGATCTTGCTGCGGTTCATCTGGGTCCAGAGCATCTGGCGCTCGATCGGTGTGGTACGCCGCTGGCGCGGCAAGCCGGCGCTGGTGCTGATGCCCACGGCGCGCTCCTGCTGGTTGCTGACCCTGGGTGGTGTGCGCGGTGCGGTCACCCTGGCCGGTGTGATGTCGATCCCGTTGCTGATGGGAGCAGGCAAGGCCTTCCCGGAGCGTGACCTGCTGATCTTCATTGCGGCCGGGGTGATCCTGCTGTCGTTGATCAGTGCCTGTATCGCGTTGCCGCTGTTGCTGCGCGGGGTGACCAAGAGCCCGGACGAGCGCTTGCACCAGGAGGTGCAGGAGGCCTGGCGACGCACGGCCGAGGCGGCGATCCATGCGCTGGAGGCAGAGGAAGTGATCGACAGCAATGCGCCGCAGGATGCCGCGCAGGCGACCCTGGCGACCGAGTTGAAGGCGCGCTTGATGGCGGAATACCGCGATGAGCTGGATAGCTACAACGACAGTGCCGAGGCCAAGGCGCTGGCCGAGCAGATGGACCTGCTGGAGCGGCGTTTGCGCTTGCGGGCGCTGCGGGCGCAGCGGCTGGAGCTGTATGAGCTGCATCGCCAGCATCTGGTGGGGGATGAAGTGGTGCGGCAGGTGCTGGGTGAGCTGGATATGAGTGAAGCGAACCTAGGGTCAGTCAGGTAGACCGCAGGGGGCCGCTTTGCGGCCCTGTGGGAGCGGGTTTACCCGCGAATCAGGCGATGCGGTGCATGGCACCGGCTGTGCCGGTGTTCGCGGGTAAACCCGCTCCTACAGGTACTGCACAACACTCGAGAGTTGTACGGCCCCTGTCGAATCAGCGGTTTTGCAGGAACTCGCGAATCCGCTCCGCCGCCTCGATGCACTCGGCCAGCGGTGCAACCAGTGCCATGCGCACGCGCCCGGCGCCCGGGTTCACGCCATCCACTTCGCGCGACAGGTACGACCCCGGCACCACCGTCACATGCTGGGCCTCGAACAGGTCGCGGGTGAACTCGGCATCGCCGCCGGGTACCTTGGCCCACAGGTAGAAGCTGCCATCCGGTCGCTGCACGTCCAGCACCGGCTGCAGGATATCCAGCACGGCATCGTACTTGGCGCGGTACTGGTCGCGGTTCTCGCGCACATGCGCCTCGTCCTGCCAGGCAGCGATGCTGGCCAGCTGGGTTTGTACCGGCATGGCGCAACCGTGATAGGTACGGTACAGCAGGAACGGCTTGATGATCTCGGCGTCACCGGCGACGAAGCCCGAGCGCAGGCCCGGCAGGTTGGAGCGCTTGGACAGGCTGTGGAATACCACGCAGCGCTTGAAGTCGTTGCGGCCCAGTTCCGCACAGGCAGTCAGCAGGCCTGGTGGCGGGGCATCCTCGTCGAAGTACAGCTCGCTGTAGCACTCGTCGGCGGCAATCACGAAGTCGTGCTCGTCGGCCAGGGCAATCAGCTTCTTCAGGGTGTCCATCGGCACCAGTGCGCCGGTGGGGTTGCCCGGCGAGCACAGGAACAGGATCTGGCAACGCTTCCACACTTCAGCCGGCACGGCGTCGAAGTCGGGGTTGAAACCGTTGCTTTCCAGGCACGGCAGGTAGTGCGGGGTGGCACCGGCCAGCAGCGCTGCGCCTTCGTAGATCTGGTAGAACGGGTTGGGGCTGACCACCAGGCCGTCATCGGCGCGGTTGACCACGGCCTGGGTGAAGGCGAACAGCGCTTCACGGGTACCGTTGACCGGCAGGATGTGGCGGTCGGCATCCAGCCATCCGGCCGGTACGCCGAAGCGCCGCTCGCACCACTGGCCGATGGCCTGGCGCAGGGCGGGCAGGCCGATGGTGCTCGGGTACACCGCCAGCTTGTCGAGGTTGTCGGCCATGGCCTGGGCGACGAACGCCGGCGATTCGTGCTTCGGCTCACCGATCGACAGGGCGATGGCGCGCTTGTCCGCCGCAGGTGCAACGCTGCCCAGCAGGGCGCGAAGTTTCTCGAACGGGTAGGGCTGAAGCTGGGTCAAGGCATGGTTCATCGGCGCAAGGTCTCGTCAATCGTCTAGTCGTTAAAAGGTCACGCGGGTGGGGCTGGCATCGCTGGCCTGGCCGGCCTGCAGCTGCTGGACGATGGCCTCCTGCAGTCGGCTGCACAGCTGTGGGTCGGACAGCGGCTGGTTGTCGGCATCGGTGATGAAGAACACGTCTTCCACCCGCTCGCCAAGGGTGGCGATCTTGGCGTTCTGCAGCGACAGGTCGAACTCCAGGAAGATTCGCCCCAGCCGGGCCAGCAGGCCTGGGCGGTCGGGCGCGGTGATTTCGAGGATGGTCACCGGCCGCTGGGCATCGTTGAGGATGGTCACCTGTGGCGGGAAGTCGAAGTGCTTGAGCTGGCGCGGTACCCGGCGCTGGATGATGGTCGGGTAGTCCTCGGGGTTGCGCAGCGCTTCGGTCAGGCCGTCGCGAATCTGCTTGACCCGCTGCGGGTTGTCGCCGATCGAGCCGCCGTCGTTGTCCAGCACGATGTAGGTGTCGAGGGTGAACTGGCTGCTCGAGGTGATGATTCGCGCGTCATGAATGTTCAGGTTCAGCTGCGACATGGCCGCCACCGTCACGGCGAAGAAGTCGTGCTGGTCGGGGGCATAGATGAAGATCTGCGTGCCACCCTCGAACTCGCGCTGGGTGGTTTCCTTGATCAGCACCAGCGGCCCGCCATCGGCCGGCTGCTGGAGGATCGCGTCACTGTGCCAGGCCACGTCGGCGGCGGTGTGCTTGAGGAAGTAGTCATCGCCCAGCTGCGACCACAGCTGCTCGACGTCGTCCGGGTCGGTGCCTTCGCGCACCAGGATATCCAGCGCCGCCGATTGGGTCTGGCGAATCTGCTCCTCGCGGTCCAGCGGGTTTTCCAGGCCACGGCGCAGGGCGCGCTTGGTCTCGGTGTACAGCTGGCGCAGCAGGCTGGCGCGCCAAGAATTCCACAGACTGGGGTTGGTGGCGTTGATATCGGCCACGGTCAGCACGTACAGGTAGTCCAGGCGTGTCTCGTCGCCCACGTGCAGGGCAAAATCGTTGATCACCTGAGGGTCGGACAGGTCCTTGCGCTGGGCGGTGGTCGACATCACCAGGTGGTTCTGCACCAGCCAGACGATCAGCCGGCTGTCCCAGGCCGGCAACTGGTGGCGCTCGCAGAACTTCTGCGCATCCACGGCGCCCAGCTCGGAATGGTCGCCCTGGCGGCCCTTGCCGATGTCGTGGTACAGGCCGGCCAGGTAGATCAGTTCGGGCTTGGGCAGGCGGCCCATGAGCTTGCTGGCCAGCGGGAATTTTTCGGACACCGGCGTGTATTGCAGCTTGCGCAGGTGCTTGATGAGGTTGAGGGTGTGCGCATCGACCGTATAGATGTGGAACAGATCATGCTGCATCTGCCCGACGATCAGGCCGAACTCCGGCAGGTAGCGACCGAGGATGCCGTAGCGGTTCATCCGCCGCAGGTTGCGGTGGATGCCGATTTCGCACTTGAACAGCTCGATGAACAGGCTGGTGTTGCGGATATCGGTGCGGAAGGTATCGTCGATCAGGTGCCGGTGCTCGCGCAGCAGCCGCACGGTATCGGCGCGTACGCCCTTGATCTCGGGGTGCTGGGCCATCAGCACGAAGATTTCCAGCATGGCGAACGGCGTGCGCTTGAACACGTTCGGCCTGGCCGCTTCTATGTAGCCGTCATGCAGGCGGAAGCGCGCGTTCAGCGGCTGGGTGGTGCCGCTGTCGTCATCGGCGAGGATGACCTCCTCGAAGTGCTGGATGATCAGGTCGCACAGCTGGCTGATGCTCATCACCACCCGGTAGTACTGCTGCATGAACTGCTCGATCGCCCGCTTGGGGTTGTCGTCGCTGTAGCCCAGCAGCGCGGCGATGCTGCGCTGGTGGTCGAACAGCAGGCGGTCCTCGGCGCGCCCGGCCAGCATGTGCAAGGCGTAGCGCACCCTCCACAGGAAGTCCTGGGACGAGGCCAGCAGCTCGTTCTCGCTTTCCAGCAGGAAACCTTCGCCGGCCAGCGCGTGCAGGTTGAGGGTGCCGTACTGGCGGCGGGCCACCCACAGCACTGTCTGGATGTCGCGCAGGCCGCCGGGTGAACCTTTCACATTGGGTTCGAGGTTGTACTCGGTGTCGTTGTACTTGTGGTGGCGGGCCTTGAGTTCGGCTCGCTTGGCCAGGAAGAAGTCCTTGCTCGGCCACATGTGCGCAGTGCTGGTCACCTCCAGCATGCGCTGGCGCAGGGCCTCGGGGCCGGCAATGGTGCGGCTTTCCATCAGGTTGGTGATGACCGTCAGGTCGGCACGGGCCTGCTCGGCGCACTCGTCGACGGTGCGCACGCTCTGGCCCACTTCCAGGCCGATGTCCCACAGCAGGGTGAGAAACCGCTCGATGGCATCGCGATACTGCTCGTGTTCGGCAGCACCCAGCAGGATCAGCAGGTCGATGTCCGAATGCGGGTGCAGCTCACCGCGCCCGTAGCCACCCACCGCGACCAGGGCGATGCCGCTCTGGTCGCCCCAGTCGAACTGGTTCCAGGCCTGTTGCAGGATGTTGTCGACGAGCCAGGCGCGGGCCTCGATCAGTGGGCGGATTTCGCAGCCACTGCGGAAACGCTTGTCGAGCACCTCGCCGGCCTGGCGGATGGCTTTCTTGAAGGCGGCGATGGGGCTCGCCTTGAGGGCCAGTTCCGCCTGGAACTGGCCGCGGTCGAACAGCTCGGGGTCCACCTGGGGCATCGCGTCACGTTCCTGTCGTGGGGGTGGCCTGTGGGAGTGCGGTCAGGCCGAGGTGCGCGGGATGGTGTCGTCCTTGCGCAGGGTGAAGATCTCGTAGCCGGTCGCGGTCACCACCAGGGTGTGCTCCCACTGGGCCGAGAGCTTGCGGTCCTTGGTGATGGCGGTCCAGCCGTCGCCCAGCACCTTGGTGTCGGCCTTGCCCTGGTTGATCATCGGCTCGATGGTGAAGGTCATGCCTTCCTTCAGCTCCATGCCGGTGCCAGCGCGGCCGTAGTGCAGGATCTGCGGCTCTTCGTGGAACACCTTGCCAATGCCGTGGCCGCAGAACTCGCGCACCACCGAGAAGCCGTTCTTTTCAGCGTGCTTCTGGATCACTTCGCCGATGTCGCCCAGGCGGCAGCCCGGCTTGACCAGTTCGATGGCCTTGTACATGCACTCCTGGGTGACCTTGGACAGGCGCTCGGCCCATACCGGCACGGTGCCGACGTGGAACATGCGGCTGGTGTCGCCGTGGTAGCCGTCCTTGATCACGGTGACGTCGATGTTCAGCGTGTCACCGTCCTTGAGCGGCTTGTCGTTGGGGATGCCGTGGCAGACCACATGGTTGATCGAGGTGCAGATCGACTTCGGGTAGCCCTTGTAGTTGAGCGGTGCCGGGATGGCCTGCTGGACGTTGACGATGTAGTCGTGGCACAGGCGGTCCAGCTCTTCGGTGGTGACACCGGGCTTGACGTGTTCCTCGATCATTTCCAGCACGTCGGCGGCCAGGCGGCCAGCGATGCGCATCTTCTCGATGTCTTCTGCGGTCTTGATGGTGACGGTCATTACAGGCTCTCTACAGCGCCGCATGCGGCGCGAACAAACGGGAAAGGCCGGATTCTAGCAGAGCAGGGCGCCGATCGGTCGGGATAAAGGCGGCCATGCTGCTGTCTACAGCTGGCATTCTGGCGCGAAAGCCGGGGTGCTGCAAAAACCGCTGACGGACGCAACAGTATCCGGGTTCCGTTCGGCCGCGGTCTGTGGTATAAAATGCGCCGCTTTCGGGGACGACCCCGTCAGCACTTAACCCACACACGTGTCGACACGATGACCTGGGTGCCCCGAGTTGCAGAATTCGCGGGTTGGTCATTGGGATACGTGGAGGCCCAACCCGACTTATCAAGGAACTATCATGTCCCAAGTCAACATGCGCGATATGCTGAAGGCCGGTGTGCACTTCGGCCACCAGACCCGTTACTGGAACCCGAAAATGGGCAAGTACATTTTCGGCGCGCGTAACAAGATCCACATCGTCAACCTGGAAAAAACCCTGCCAATGTTCAACGACGCTCTGTCGTTCGTAGAGCGCCTGGCCCAGGGCAAGAACAAGATCCTGTTCGTCGGCACCAAGCGTTCCGCCGGCAAGATCGTCGCCGAGCAAGCTGCTCGTTGCGGTTCGCCGTACGTTGACCACCGTTGGTTGGGCGGCATGCTGACCAACTACAAGACCATCCGCGCTTCGATCAAGCGGCTGCGCGACCTGGAAACCCAGGCCGAAGACGGCACTTTCGCCAAGCTGACCAAGAAAGAAGCCCTGATGCGCTCCCGCGACCTGGAAAAACTGGATCGCAGCCTGGGCGGCATCAAGGACATGGGCGGTCTGCCAGACGCTCTGTTCGTTATCGACGTTGATCACGAGCGCATCGCGATCACCGAAGCCAACAAGCTGGGCATCCCGGTTATCGGCGTTGTCGATACCAACAGCAGCCCGGAAGGTGTTGACTACATCATCCCAGGTAACGATGACGCCATCCGCGCTATCGAGCTGTACATGACTTCGATGGCTGACGCAGTCATCCGCGGCCGTAACAACGTTGCCGGCGGCACCGAAGTTTACGCTGAAGAAGCGGCTGCACCTGCTGCCGAGTAATTAGACGCTAGCGTCGACTTGGCACGCAAAAAGGGGGCTCTGCCCCCTTTTTGCCACCTTGAAATCCTGCTGTCAGCATCGGCCCCGCATCATGGGCTCGCTGAGATAAACACAGCGGATTTGCAGAATTGAACGCCCGTGACGAACGGGTGGAATGGTTGAAAAACTTTCCAAGAGGATTTTGAAATGGCAGCAATTACTGCAGCGCTGGTCAAAGAACTGCGCGAGCGTACCGGCGAAGGCATGATGGATTGCAAGAAGGCCCTGGAAAAGGCCGGCGGCGACATCGAAAAAGCCATTGACGACATGCGTGCCTCGGGCGCCATCAAGGCCGCCAAAAAGGCTGGCAACGTCGCTGCTGAAGGCGCTATCGCCGTCAAGACCGACGGTAAATCCGCCGTCCTGCTGGAAGTGAACTCGCAGACCGACTTCCTGGCCCTGCAAGACGACTTCAAGAACTTCGTTGCCGACAGCATCGAAGAAGCCTTCGCCCAGAAGCTGACCGACGCTGCTCCGCTGATCGCCTCGCGTGAAGCTGCTCGTGAAGCCCTGGTTGCCAAGTGCGGCGAGAACGTCAACATCCGTCGCCTGGTGCGCGTTGAAGGTGACGTTGTCGGTGCCTACCTGCACGGCAACAAGATCGGCGCTGCCGTTGTCCTGAAAGGCGGCGACGTCGATCTGGCCAAGAACATCGCCATGCACGTTGCAGCTTCGAACCCTGAGTTCCTGCTGCCGTCGGAAGTATCGGCCGAAGCCATCGAGCGCGAGAAGGGCGTCTTCCTGCAGCTGAACGCTGACAAGATCGCCGGCAAGCCGGAAAACATCGTCGAGAACATGATCAAAGGTCGTATCTCGAAGTTCCTGGCCGAAGCCTCGCTGGTCGAGCAAGCCTTCGTCATGAACCCGGAAGTCAAGGTTGGCGAGCTGGCCAAGAAAGCCGGTGCTGAAATCGTTTCCTTCACCTACTTCAAAGTAGGCGAAGGCATCGAGAAGCCAGTCGACGACTTCGCTGCTGAAGTTGCCGCTCAGGTAGCTGCTGCCAAGCAGTAAGACAGCCCCGTCTGTCGCCCCGAAGAGGCTGCCCGCTCACGCGCGCAGCCTCTTTGTCAAAACGGCGAAGGGTTTATAAAACCTGCCGCCGCTGGCACCAAAACGGTGCCACGCTACAGTTAGCAGGCTGCAAACAGCCCGCACGAATTTTCTAAAAGTACGCCGCAGGAGAGACTTGCAATGGCTCAGCAGGTGAGTGGTCGCCAACCTCGCTATAAACGCATTTTGCTCAAACTTAGCGGCGAGGCCCTGATGGGCTCGGAAGACTTCGGGATCGACCCGAAAGTGCTGGATCGCATGGCCCTCGAAGTTGGCCAGCTGGTAGGGATCGGTGTCCAGGTCGGCCTGGTGATCGGTGGTGGCAACCTGTTCCGCGGTGCCGCGCTCAGCGCAGCCGGCATGGACCGCGTCACCGGTGACCACATGGGCATGCTGGCCACCGTGATGAACGGCCTGGCCATGCGCGACGCGCTGGAGCGCTCGAACATCCCGGCCCTGGTCATGTCGGCCATTTCCATGGTCGGTGTCACCGATCATTACGATCGTCGCAAAGCTATTCGCCACCTCAACTCCGGGGATGTGGTAATTTTCTCCGCCGGTACCGGCAACCCGTTCTTCACCACCGACTCCGCGGCCTGTCTGCGCGCCATCGAAATCGATGCCGACGTTGTGCTGAAAGCGACCAAGGTCGATGGTGTGTACACTGCCGATCCATTCAAGGACCCGCATGCCGAGAAGTTCGATCACCTGACCTACGACGAGGTCCTGGATCGCAAGCTGGGTGTGATGGACCTGACCGCAATCTGCCTGTGCCGTGACCACAAGATGCCATTGCGGGTATTCAACATGAACAAGCCTGGCGCCCTGCTGAACATCGTGGTGGGTGGCGCTGAAGGTACTCTGATCGAGGAAGGCCAAGCATGATCAACGACATCAAGAAAGACGCGCAGGAGCGCATGACCAAGTCCCTCGAGGCCCTGGCCCGCAACCTGGCGGCAATCCGCACCGGTCGCGCCCACCCGAGCATCCTGGACAGCGTCAAGGTCCCGGCCTGGGGCAGCGAGATGCCGCTGAACCAGGTGGCCGCGATCACCGTCGAAGATGCCCGCACCCTGAAGATCGTCGCCCACGACAAGAACCTCAGCGCCGCCATCGAGAAGGCCATCCTCACCTCCGACCTGGGCCTGAACCCGTCCAGCGCCGGCACCACCATCCGTGTGCCGATGCCGGCCCTGACCGAGGAAACCCGCAAGGGCTATACCAAGCAGGCCAGCGGCGTTGCCGAGGATGCCAAGGTAGCCGTGCGCAACGTGCGCCGTGACGCCCTGGCCGACCTGAAGAAGCTGACCAAGGACAAGGAAATCAGCGAAGACGAAGAGCGTCGTGCCGCTGACGAAATCCAGAAACTGACCGACAAGTACGTTGCCGAAGTCGATGCCGCCTTCAAAGCCAAGGAAAAGGACCTGATGGCCGTCTAAGGCCGGGGTTTTTTAATGGAAAAGACCAAGCCAGCGGCGCCGTCCTCGGTGCCGCGTCATGTCGCGATCATCATGGATGGCAACAACCGCTGGGCGAAAAAGCGCCTGTTGCCCGGCGTTGCCGGGCACAAGGCGGGTGTCGACGCCGTTCGCGCGGTCATCGAAGTCTGTGCCGAGTCCGGGGTCGAGGTGCTGACCCTGTTCGCCTTCTCCAGTGAGAACTGGCAGCGTCCCGCCGAAGAGGTCGGTGCGCTGATGGAGCTGTTCTTCTCGGCCCTGCGCCGCGAGGCCAAGCGCCTCAACGAGAACAACATCAGCCTGCGTATCATCGGTGACCGTTCGCGTTTCCATCCCGAGCTGCAAGCCGCCATGCGCGAGGCCGAGGCGCTGACCGCCGGCAACAACCGCTTCATTCTGCAGATCGCGGCCAACTACGGTGGCCAGTGGGACATCGCCCAGGCCGCCCAGCGGCTGGCGCGGGAAGTGCAAGCCGGGCACCTGCGCCCGGAAGACATCACCCCGGGCCTGCTGCAGACCTGCCTGGCAACCGGCGAGCTGCCGCTGCCGGACCTGTGCATCCGCACTGGTGGCGAGCACCGCATCAGCAACTTCCTGTTGTGGCAGCTGGCCTACGCCGAGCTGTATTTCTCCGACCTGTACTGGCCGGACTTCAAACACGAGGCCATGCGCAACGCCCTGGCCGATTTCGCTTCGCGCCAGCGCCGCTTCGGTAAGACCAGCGAGCAGGTCGAGGCTGGAGCTCGTGCTTAATGCTTAAACAACGCATCATTACCGCGCTGATCCTGCTGCCGATCGCGCTGGGTGGCTTCTTCCTGCTCAATGGTGGGGATTTCGCCCTGTTCATCGGCTTCGTGGTGACCCTCGGCGCCTGGGAGTGGGCGCGCCTGGCCGGGCTCATGGCCCAGCCACTGCGCATCGCCTATGCCGTGGTCGTCGCCGGAGCGCTGATGTTGCTGTACATCCTTCCGGAGCTGGCGCCTTGGGTGCTGGGCGCTGCGGTGATCTGGTGGGGGTTGGCCACCTGGCTGGTGCTTACCTACCCGCGCAGCAGCGAGCTGTGGGCCAGTGCCGCCTGCCGGTTGCTGATCGGCCTGCTGGTATTGCTGCCGGCCTGGCAGGGGTTGGTGCTGCTCAAGCACTGGCCGCTGGGTAACTGGCTGATCCTGTCGGTCATGGTGTTGGTGTGGGCTGCCGATATTGGCGCGTACTTCTCCGGCCGTGCCTTCGGCAAGCGCAAGCTGGCGCCTCAGGTCAGCCCTGGCAAGAGCTGGGAAGGCGTGTATGGCGGCCTGGCGGTCAGCCTGGTGATCACCCTGGTGGTCGGTATCAGCCGCGACTGGGGCTTCGGCCAGATCCTGCTGGGCCTGCTGAGTGCCGCGCTGGTGGTCATGTCTTCGGTGGTCGGTGACCTGACCGAAAGCATGTTCAAGCGCCGTTCCGGCATCAAGGACAGCAGCAACCTGTTGCCCGGCCATGGTGGGGTGCTCGACCGCATCGACAGCCTGACTGCGGCGATCCCGATTTTCGCCGTGCTGCTGTGGGCTGCCGAATGGGGTGTTATGTGAGCCGCCCGCAGCGTATTACCGTGCTCGGGGCCACCGGCTCCATCGGCCTGAGCACGCTGGATGTCATCGCGCGCCATCCCGACCGCTACCAGGTGTTCGCCCTGAGTGGCTATTCGCGTATCGACGAATTGCAGGCCCTGTGCGTGCGCCATCGCCCGGCATTCGCCGTGGTGCCGAGTGCCGAGGCGGCCGCGCGACTGCGCGAAAGCCTGGTAGCGGCGGGCTGCGCCACCGAGGTGCTGGAAGGCGAGGCCGGGCTGTGCCAGGTGGCTTCTGCGTCGGAAGTGGACGCAGTGATGGCGGCCATCGTCGGCGCCGCCGGCCTGCGCCCCACCCTGGCGGCGGTCGAGGCGGGCAAGAAGGTGTTGCTGGCCAACAAGGAGGCGCTGGTGATGTCCGGCGCGCTGTTCATGGAGGCGGTGCGGCGCAGTGGCGCCGTGCTGCTGCCGATCGACAGCGAGCACAATGCGATCTTCCAGTGCATGCCCGGCGACTACGCGCGCGGCCTGAGTGCCGTCGGCGTACGCCGGATCCTGCTCACCGCCTCCGGTGGCCCGTTCCGCGAGACCCCCGTCGAGGCGCTGCTGGATGTCACCCCGGAACAGGCCTGCGCGCACCCCAACTGGTCCATGGGGCGCAAGATTTCCGTGGATTCGGCCAGCATGATGAACAAGGGCCTGGAGCTGATCGAGGCCTGCTGGTTGTTCGATGCCGCACCGGCCAAGGTCGAGGTGGTGGTGCACCCGCAGAGCGTGATCCACTCCCTGGTGGATTATGTCGACGGTTCGGTGCTGGCGCAGCTGGGTAACCCGGACATGCGCACACCCATTGCCAACGCCCTGGCCTGGCCCGAGCGGATCGATTCCGGGGTGGCGCCGCTGGACCTGTTCGCCATCGCCCGTCTGGATTTCCAGGCGCCCGACGAACAGCGCTTCCCTTGCCTGCGCCTGGCGCGGCAGGCTGCCGAGGCCGGCAACAGCGCACCGGCCGTGCTCAATGCGGCCAACGAGGTTGCGGTCGAGGCATTTCTCCAGCGGCGTATCCGCTTCCCGGAGATCGCGGGTATGATCGAACAGGTGCTCGATCAGGAGCCCGTCGTACCGCTGCCGTCGCTGGACGCGGTGTTCGCCGCCGACCAGCGTGCCCGGGAGCTTTCCCGTGAGTGGCTGAGGCGTCACGGTCGCTGATGCAGGCCCGCCACGGTTCACGAGGGGGCTGGGCATGATGCCAGCCCGCTGAACATCATTCGGAGATGGATATGACAGCGCTCTACATGATTATCGGCACCCTCGTAGCCTTGGGTGTACTGGTCACTTTCCATGAATTTGGCCACTTCTGGGTGGCACGCCGCTGCGGTGTCAAGGTGCTGCGCTTCTCGGTGGGCTTCGGCACGCCGCTGCTGCGCTGGCATGACCGCCATGGCACCGAATTCGTGGTCGCTGCGATCCCGCTGGGTGGTTACGTCAAGATGCTCGACGAGCGCGAGGGTGACGTGCCGCCGGCGCTGATCGAGCAGTCGTTCAACCGCAAGTCCGTGCGCCAGCGCATCGCGATCGTCGCGGCGGGCCCGGTTGCCAACTTCCTGCTGGCCATCCTGTTCTTCTGGGTGCTGGCGATGCTGGGTACCCAGCAGATCCGCCCGGTGATCGGTGCGGTCGATGCGGGCAGCCTGGCAGCATCGGCAGGCCTGACCGCAGGTCAGGAAATCGTCTCCATCGACGGCAAGCCGACCAATGGTTGGTCTGCAGTCAACCTGCAACTGGTTCGCCGCCTGGGCGAGAGCGGCACCCTGCAGGTTGGCGTGCGTGAAGAGGGCGCCAGCGCCGAGCGCCAGCTGCAGGTGAAGCTGGACAGCTGGCTCAAGGGTGCCGACGAGCCGGACCCGATCCAGTCCCTTGGGCTGCACCCTTGGCGCCCGGCGATCGTGCCGGTGTTGGCCGAGATCGATCCGAAGGGGCCGGCTGCCGCTGCGGGCCTGAAAACCGGTGACAAGCTGCTGGCCCTCGATGGCGTGGCAGTGAGCGAATGGCAGCAGGTGGTCGATGCCGTGCGGGCCCGCCCGCAAGCCAAGGTTGTGGTGCGTGTCGAGCGCGATGGTGCTGCGCTGGACGTCCCGGTCACCCTGGCGCGCAAGGGCGAGGGCAAGGCGGCCGGCGGCTATCTTGGCGCCGGGGTAAAAGGTGGCGAATGGCCTGCCAACATGCTCCGCGAAGTCAGCTACGGCCCGCTGGATGCGGTGGGTGAGGGCTTGTCACGCACCTGGAACATGAGCGTCCTGACCCTTGAATCGCTGAAGAAAATGCTGTTCGGGGAGCTCTCGGTAAAAAACTTGAGCGGACCGATAACCATTGCTAAAGTGGCGGGCGCTTCAGCCCAGTCCGGCGTGGGGGATTTCCTGAATTTCCTGGCCTACCTGAGCATAAGCCTGGGGGTTCTTAACCTGCTGCCCATCCCGGTTCTGGATGGGGGGCATTTGCTGTTTTACCTGGTCGAGTGGGCGCGCGGTCGTCCGCTGTCGGATCGGGTGCAAGGTTGGGGGGTCCAGATCGGTATCAGTTTGGTCATAGGGGTGATGTTGCTCGCCCTGATCAACGATCTGGGTCGACTATAAAGCTTCGCTCAATTGCGAAACCTGCCGTCTTGTCGCGGCGGGCTGTTTATTGCCAGTTGGAATAAAAGGACTTCATGAAACGTCTGCTGCTAACTGCGGTCATGTCCGCACTGATGATCGCTGAAGTTCACGCCGAGTCCTTCACCATCTCCGATATCCGCGTCAACGGCCTGCAGCGGGTTTCCGCCGGCAGTGTCTTCGGTGCCTTGCCGCTGAACGTCGGCGACCAGGCCGATGACCGCCGACTGGTGGAGTCGACCCGTTCCCTGTTCAAGACCGGCTTCTTCCAGGACATCCAGCTGAACCGCGATGGCAATGTCCTGATCATCAACGTGGTCGAGCGCCCGTCGGTGTCGAGCATCGAGATCGAAGGCAACAAGGCCATCAGCACCGAAGACCTGATGAAGGGCCTGAAGCAATCGGGCTTGGCCGAAGGCGAGATCTTCCAGCGTGCCACCCTCGAAGGTGTGCGTAACGAACTGCAGCGCCAGTACGTGGCCCAGGGCCGCTACTCGGCCGAGGTCGACGCCGAGGTGGTGCCGCAGCCGCGCAACCGTGTGGCACTGAAGATCAAGATCAACGAAGGCACCGTCGCCGCCATCCAGCACATCAACATCGTTGGCAACAACGTGTTCGACGACGAGACCCTGGCGCAGCTGTTCGAGCTGAAGACCACCAACTGGCTGTCGTTCTTCAAGAACGACGACAAGTACGCCCGCGAAAAGCTCTCCGGTGACCTGGAGCGCCTGCGTTCCTACTACCTGGACCGCGGCTACATCAACATGGACATCGCCTCCACCCAGGTGTCCATCACGCCGGACAAGAAACACGTCTACATCACCGTCAACATCAACGAAGGCGAGAAGTACACCGTTCGCGACGTGAAGCTGTCCGGTGACCTGAAGGTGCCGGAAGACCAGGTCAAGTCGCTGCTGCTGGTGCAGCCAGGCCAGGTGTTCTCGCGCAAGGTGATGACCAGCACTTCCGAGCTGATCACCCGCCGCCTGGGTAACGAAGGCTACACCTTCGCCAACGTCAACGGCGTGCCGCAGCCGAACGATGAAGACCACACCGTCGACATCATGTTCGTGGTCGACCCGGGCAAGCGTGCCTACGTCAACCGCATCAACTACCGCGGCAACACCAAGACCGAAGACGAAGTGCTGCGTCGCGAAATGCGCCAGATGGAAGGCGGCTGGGCCTCGACCTACCTGATCGACCAGTCCAAGACCCGTCTGGAGCGTCTGGGCTTCTTCAAGGAAGTGAACGTCGAGACCCCGCCGGTGCCGGGCACCGACGACCAGGTCGACGTCAACTACAGCGTCGAGGAGCAGGCTTCCGGCTCGATCACCGCCAGCGTCGGTTTCGCCCAGAGCGCCGGCCTGATCCTCGGTGGTTCGATCAGCCAGAGCAACTTCCTCGGTACCGGTAACAAGGTGTCCATCGGCCTGACCCGTTCGGAATACCAGACCCGCTACAACTTCGGCTTCGTTGACCCCTACTTCACTGCCGATGGCGTGAGCCTGGGCTACAACGCCTTCTACCGCAGCACCGACTACGACGACCTCGACGTCGACGTGGCCAGCTACGCGGTGGACAGCTACGGTGCGGGCGTCAGCCTCGGCTACCCGATCAGCGAGACCTCGCGCCTGACCTATGGCCTGAGCGTGCAGCAGGACAAGATCAAGACCGGCAAGTACACCGTTGACGAGATCTTCGATTTCCTCGAAGAGGAAGGCGACAACTTCCTGAACTTCAAGGCCTCGATCGGCTGGTCCGAGTCGACCCTGAACAAAGGTGTGCTGGCAACCCGTGGTCACTCCCAGAGCCTGACCCTGGAATCCACCATTCCGGGCAGCGACCTGTCGTTCTTCAAGCTCGACTACCGCGGCCAGCTGTTCAAGCCGATCACCAACGACTACACCCTGCGCCTGCACACCGAGCTGGGTTATGGTGACGGTTATGGCAGCACCTCGGGCCTGCCGTTCTACGAGAACTACTTCGCGGGTGGCTTCAACTCCGTCCGTGGCTTCAAGGACAGCAGCCTGGGCCCACGCAGTACCCCAAGCCGCGGCGAGGCCAACGGTGGCAAGCCAGGCACCATCGCCGACCCGGACCAGGATCCGTTGCCGTTTGGTGGCAACGTGCTGGTACAAGGTGGTGTCGAGCTGCTGTTCCCGCTGCCGTTCGTCAAGGACCAGCGTTCGCTGCGCACCTCCGTGTTCTGGGACGTGGGTAACGTGTTCGACACCAATTGCGGCAACCAGCCGGATTGCGAGAAGGTCGGTTTCTCGGGCATGGCCAGTTCGGTCGGCCTGGGCGTGACCTGGATCACCGCACTGGGCCCGCTGAGCTTCAGCCTGGCAATGCCGGTCAAGAAGCCGGACGATGCCGACACCCAGGTGTTCCAATTCTCTCTGGGCCAGACCTTCTGAGGTCGGCCCTCGCTTAATGACAACGGTTTATCCAGGAGTGCATCGTGCGTAAGTTGACCCAACTGGCCGTAGTGGCCGCGGCGCTGGTCGCCACCCCGGCTTTCGCCGAAATGAAGGTTGCCGTCCTGAACTATCAGATGGCCCTGCTGGAGTCGGATGCCGCCAAGAAATACGCGGTGGATGCCGAGAAGAAGTTCGGCCCGCAACTGACCAAGCTGAAAAGCCTGGAAAGCAGCGCCAAGGGCATCCAGGACCGTCTGATCAAGGGCGGCGACAAGATGCAGCAGCAGGAGCGCGAGCGCCTGGAGCTCGAGTTCAAGCAGAAGGCCCGTGACTTCCAGTTCCAGTCCAAGGAACTGAACGAAGCCAAGGCCGTTGCTGACCGCGACATGCTCAAGCAGCTGAAGCCGAAGCTGGATGGCGCTGTCGAGGAAGTGATCAAGAAAGGCGGTTACGACCTGGTCCTCGAACGTGGCGCGGTCATTGATGTCAAGCCTCAGTACGACATCACCCGCCAGGTCATCGAGCGCATGAACCAAGCCCGTTGATATGACCGTGACCATGACGCTAGGCCAGTTGGCCGAGGCCCTCGGCGCCACCCTCAAGGGGCCCGAGGCGCTGCAGATTACCGGGCTGGCCACCTTGCAGGAGGCTGGCCCAGGTCAGTTGAGCTTCCTCGCCAACCCGCAGTACCGCAAATTCCTGGATAGCAGCCAGGCGGCCGCGGTGCTGCTGAAGGCGGCGGACGCCGAAGGCTTTGCCGGCAATGCGCTGATCGTCGCCGATCCGTACCTGGCCTACGCGCGCATTTCCCACCTGTTCGACCCCAAACCCAAGGCTGTGGCGGGTATTCATCCCAGCGCCGTGGTGGCCGAGGACGCGCAGGTGGACGCCAGTGCCAGCATCGGGCCGTTCGCGGTCATCGAAAGCGGTGCGCGCATCGCGGCTAATGTCAGTGTGGGTGCACACTGCGTGGTCGGTGCCCGTTGCGTGATCGGAGAGGGCGGCTGGCTGGCCCCACGGGTCACCCTGTACCATGATGTGACCATCGGCAAGCGTGTGGTCATCCAGTCGGGTGCGGTGATCGGCGGTGAAGGTTTCGGCTTTGCCAACGAGAAGGGCGTGTGGCGCAAGATCGCCCAGATCGGTGGCGTGACCATCGGCGACGACGTGGAAATCGGTGTCAATACCGCGGTCGATCGTGGCGCGCTGTCGGATACGCGGATCGCTGATGGGGTCAAGCTCGACAACCAGATCCAGATCGCCCACAACGTGCAGATCGGTGAGCACACGGCCATGGCCGCCTGCGTCGGAATTTCCGGCAGCACGCGCATCGGCAAGCATTGCACCATTGCCGGAGGTGTCGGCATGGTGGGTCATATTGATGTCTGTGATAACGTTTTCGTGTCCGGGATGACCATGGTGACCCGTTCGATCACCGAACCGGGTGCCTATTCTTCCGGCACTGCCATGCAGCCACTGGCTGAATGGCGCAAGAGCGCCGCGCGTATCCGCCACCTGGACGACATGGCCAAGCGTCTCCAGCAGCTGGAAAAACGCGTCGATACCGTGACCTCAGGTGGCCAGCCGACATCAGAAGGCTGATACCATTCCCTGAGCAAGAGTGAACAGTCGCTAGCTGGCTCCTCTTTGGACTGCAAAAGGAGCGTGTGGTCAGCACCTGCGCTCCCTATTCTTATTACAGGCTTCCCCCCCGAAATGATGGACATCAACGAGATTCGCGAATACCTGCCTCACCGTTACCCGTTCCTGCTGGTGGACCGCGTGACGGAGCTGGACTACGAGGCCCAGAGCATTCGTGCCTACAAGAATGTCAGCATCAACGAGCCGTTCTTCAACGGCCATTTCCCGGCTCACCCGATCATGCCGGGCGTCCTGATCATCGAAGCCATGGCACAGGCCGCGGGTATCCTCGGTTTCAAGATGCTCGACGCCAAGCCGGCCGATGGCACCCTGTACTACTTCGTCGGCTCCGACAAGCTGCGTTTCCGTCAGCCGGTACTGCCGGGTGACCAGTTGGTGCTGGAAGCCAAGTTCCTCAGCCGCAAGAGCATGATCTGGAAATTCGAGTGCCGCGCCCTGGTCGACGGCAAGCCGGTCTGCTCGGCAGAAATCACCTGCGCGGAACGCTCCCTATGAATTCGATTGATCCTCGGGCCATTATCGACCCGTCGGCCAAGCTGGCCGATGGTGTCGAGGTCGGCCCCTGGTCGATCGTTGGCCCCGATGTGGAAATCGGGGAGGGCACCGTTATCGGCCCGCATGTTGTGCTCAAAGGGCCGACCCGCATCGGCAAGCACAACCGTATCTTTCAGTTTTCCTCGATCGGCGAAGACACCCCGGACCTCAAGTACAAGGGTGAGCCGACGCGCCTGGTGATCGGCGATCACAATGTGATCCGCGAAGGGGTGACCATTCACCGCGGCACCGTCCAGGACCGTGCGGAAACCACCGTGGGCGACCACAACCTGATCATGGCCTATGCCCACATCGGCCACGACAGCGTCATCGGCAACCACTGCATCCTGGTCAACAACACGGCCCTGGCCGGCCATGTGCACGTGGGGGACTGGGCGATCCTGTCCGGCTACACCCTGGTGCACCAGTACTGCCATATCGGTGCCCACGCGTTTTCCGGCATGGGCACGGCGATCGGCAAGGATGTCCCGGCCTTCGTCACCGTGTTCGGCAGCCCGGCCGAAGCCCGCAGCATGAACTTCGAAGGCATGCGCCGCCGGGGTTTCAGCGACGAGGTGATCCATGTGCTGCGCCGTTGCTACAAGATCGTCTATCGCCAGGGCCTGACCGTCGAAGACGCGCTCAAGGAGCTGGACGAACTGGCTGCGAAGCACCCTGAGGTCGATCTGTTCCGTCAGTCGATCGTGAACTCCGCCCGCGGCATCACCCGCTGACATGGCCCAGCTTTGCGTAGCCTTGGTCGCAGGTGAGGCCAGCGGCGACATTCTCGGTTCCGGCTTGATGCGTGCCATCAAGGCACGCCACCCCGACGTACGGTTCATCGGCGTTGGCGGCCCCTTGATGGAAGCCGAAGGCCTGCAATCCTATTTCCCCATGGAGCGCCTGGCCGTCATGGGCCTGGTCGAAGTGCTGGGGCGCCTGCGCGAGCTGCTCAAGCGCCGCAAGCTGCTGATCGAGACCCTGATCGGCGAAAAGCCCGATGTGTTCATCGGCATCGATGCCCCCGACTTCACCCTCAACATCGAACTGAAACTGCGTCAGGCCGGGATCAAGACCGTGCACTACGTCAGCCCGTCGGTCTGGGCCTGGCGGCAGAAGCGTGTGCTGAAGATTCGCAAAGGCTGCGACCTGATGCTGACGCTGTTGCCATTCGAGGCGCGGTTCTATGAAGAGCAGGGCGTACCGGTGCGCTTCGTCGGCCACCCGTTGGCCGACACCATCCCGCTCGAAGCCGACCGCCCTGCCGCACGTGCCGCGCTGGGCCTGGGCGAAGGGCCGGTAGTAGCGTTGATGCCGGGCAGCCGGGGCGGCGAAGTAGGGCGCCTGGGCGCACTGTTCCTGGATGCTGCCGAACGGCTGCGCCAGCAGGTACCGGGCGTGCGTTTCGTGCTGCCTTGCGCCAATGCCGCGCGTCGCGCCCAGGTCGAGCAGATGCTCGAAGGGCGCCAGCTGCCGCTGACCTTGCTCGATGGCCAGTCGCACCAGGCCCTGGCGGCCTGTGACGCGGTGCTGATCGCCTCGGGTACCGCCACCCTCGAAGCACTGCTGTACAAGCGACCGATGGTGGTGGCCTATCGCCTCGCGCCCCTGACCTACTGGATCCTCAAGCGCCTGGTAAAGAGCCCCTACGTGTCGTTGCCGAACCTGCTGGCCCAGCGGGCGCTGGTACCCGAGTTGCTGCAGGACGACGCCACCAGCGAAGCCCTGGCCAACACCCTGGCGCCGCTGGTGGCCGATGGCAGCCAGCAGACCGAAAGTTTCGACGAAATTCACCGCACCCTGCGCCGTGACGCCTCCAACCAGGCGGCCGAGGCGGTACTGGCCTTGCTCAAGGACCGCTGACATGCAAATTGGACTGGACTTCAACCTGGTCGAAGACCTGGTCGCTGGCGTCGACGAAGTGGGCCGTGGCCCGCTGTGCGGCGCGGTGGTGACCGCTGCGGTGATCCTCGACCCGGCGCGCCCGATCCTCGGCCTGAACGACTCGAAGAAGCTCACCGAAGCCAAGCGCGAGGCGCTGTTCGACGAGATCTGCGAAAAGGCCCTGAGCTTCTGCATCGCCCGCGCCGAGGTCGAGGAAATCGACCGCCTGAACATCCTGCACGCGACCATGCTGGCCATGCAGCGCGCCGTGGAAGGCCTGCACATTACACCGAAGCTGGCCCTGATCGACGGCAACCGCTGCCCGAAACTGGCCGTACCGGCGTCGCCGGTAGTCAAGGGCGACAGCCAGGTGCCGGCCATCGCGGCGGCGTCGATCCTGGCCAAGGTGACCCGCGACCGGGAGATGAGCGCATTCGAGCTGATCTACCCAGGTTATGGCATTGGCGGGCACAAGGGCTACCCGACCCCGGTGCACCTCGAGGCGCTGGCACGCTTGGGGCCTACACCTATTCATCGGCGTTCCTTTGCCCCTGTGCGGGCCGCGTGGGATGCACGTGAAGGCGTCACCGACTCCCTGATCTGAGCTATTAGTTCGTTGCTGCAGGTGTCACGCTATCCTCTGTGGGAGCGGCTTTAGCCGCGAACACCGGCGCAGCCGGTGCCATACACCGCGTTGGATTCTTCGCGGCGGTTCGACGCCTCGGTGAACCCGCTCCCACAGGGGCGGCGGTGCGCGCACATTCTTTATTCTCTGGCCGACACCGCAATCCCAAATCCTATCCTCATTTAAGCTACAATCCCGCCCTTGTCGTTCAGCACTGCTACAGGATCTTCCATGTCGGTTCCCTTCGTTCACCTGCGCGTCCACTCCGAATTCTCGCTGGTCGACGGCCTGGTGCGGATCAAGCCGCTGGCCAAGGCGCTGGCCGGGATGAACATGCCGGCGGTGGCGATCACCGACCAGAGCAACATGTGCTCGCTGGTAAAGTTCTACAAGACTGCCATGGGCGCCGGCATCAAGCCGATCTGCGGCGCCGACCTGTGGCTGGCCGCTGCCGACCCGGAAGCACCGCTGTCGCGTATCTGCCTCCTGGCCATGAACCCCAAGGGCTACCGCAATCTCACCGAGCTGATCTCGCGCGGCTGGACCGACGGCCAGCGTAACGGCCTGGTCATCCTCCAGCGTGAATGGATCGCCCCCGCCAGCGAGGGCCTGATCGCCCTTTCCGCAGGCAAGGAAGGCGATATCGGCATGGCCTTGCTGGCCGGCAAGGACGATGAAGCCGAGGCCCTGCTGCAAGACTGGATGGGCATGTTCCCCGAGCGCTTCTACGTCGAAGTGCAGCGTACCAACCGTGCCCGTGACGAAGAGTACGTGCACGCCGCCGTGGCGTTGGCTGACAAGTTCGGCGCTCCGCTGGTCGCAACCAACGACGTGCGTTTCATCAAGCAATCGGACTTCGATGCCCACGAAACCCGCGTATGCATCGGTGAGGGGTGGACCCTCGACGACCCGCGTCGGCCAAGGATGTACAGCGACCAGCAGTACCTGAAGTCGGCCGAGGAAATGGCCGAGCTGTTCAGCGACCTGCCCGATGCCATCGCCAACACTGTCGAGATCGCCAAGCGCTGCAACATCCAGGTGCAGCTGGGCAAGTACTTCCTGCCCGACTTCCCAACGCCCAACGGCATGGGCATCGATGACTACCTGCGGCATGTGTCCCACGAAGGCCTGGAAGAGCGCCTGGCGGTGCTGTGGCCGAAAGAGACCACACCCAATTACGAAGAGAAGCGCCAGGTTTACCTGGACCGCCTGAAGTTCGAACTGGACATCATCATCCAGATGGGCTTCCCCGGTTACTTCCTGATCGTCATGGACTTTATCAAGTGGGCCAAGAACAACGACGTACCGGTTGGCCCGGGCCGAGGATCGGGTGCCGGCTCGCTGGTGGCGTACGTGCTGAAGATCACCGACCTCGACCCGCTGGCCTACGACCTGCTGTTCGAGCGCTTCCTCAACCCTGAACGTATTTCCATGCCCGACTTCGACGTCGACTTCTGCATGGATGGCCGTGACCGGGTGATCGACTACGTGGCCGAAGCCTATGGCCGCAACGCGGTCAGCCAGATCATCACCTTCGGTACCATGGCGGCGAAGGCGGTGGTGCGAGACGTGGCGCGGGTACAGGGCAAGTCCTACGGCCTGGCCGACCGCCTGTCGAAGATGATCCCCTTCGAAGTGGGCATGACCCTGGAGAAGGCCTACGAGCAGGAAGAGATCCTGCGTGACTTCCTCAAGGGCGACGAAGACGCCCGCGAGATCTGGGACATGGCCCTGAAGCTCGAGGGCGTGACGCGCGGTACCGGCAAGCACGCCGGTGGTGTGGTCATCGCCCCGACCAAGCTCACCGACTTCTCGCCGATCGCCTGTGACGAAGAGGGCGGCGGCCTGGTAACCCAGTTCGACAAGGATGACGTCGAGGCTGCCGGCCTGGTGAAGTTCGACTTCCTCGGCCTGCGGACCCTGACCATCATCAAGTGGGCGATGGAGATCATCAACCGCGAGCAGGCCAAGAAGAACCTGCCCGACGTCAACATCGACTTCATCCCGCTGGACGACCGCAAGACCTACGAGCTGTTGCAGAAGGCCGAAACCACGGCGGTGTTCCAGCTTGAATCGCGTGGCATGAAGGAGCTGATCAAGAAACTCAAGCCCGACTGCCTGGAAGACCTTATCGCACTGGTGGCGCTGTTCCGCCCGGGCCCGCTGCAGTCGGGCATGGTGGACGACTTCATCAACCGCAAGCACGGCCGCGCCGAGCTCGCCTACCCCCATCCGGACTACCAGTACGAAGGCCTGAAGCCGGTGCTGGCACCGACCTATGGCATCATCCTGTATCAGGAACAGGTGATGCAGATCGCCCAGGTGATGGCTGGCTATACTCTCGGCGGCGCCGACATGCTGCGCCGTGCGATGGGTAAGAAGAAGCCCGAGGAGATGGCCAAGCAGCGCGGTGGTTTCATTGAAGGTTGTGCCAACAACAATATTGATGCAGACCTGGCTGGTAACATCTTCGACCTGGTGGAAAAGTTCGCCGGTTACGGCTTCAACAAGTCCCACTCCGCCGCCTATGGCCTGGTTTCGTACCAGACCGCATGGCTGAAAACCCACCACCCGGCGCCGTTCATGGCTGCGGTGTTGTCGGCGGATATGCACAACACCGACAAGGTGGTGGTGCTGGTCGAGGAAGTGCGCAGCATGAAGCTGCGCCTCGACGCGCCCGATGTGAACTTCTCCGACTTCAAGTTCACCGTCAACAATGACGGGCGCATCGTCTACGGCCTGGGCGCCATCAAGGGCGTCGGCGAGGGCCCGGTGGAGGCGATCGTCGAGGCCCGCGCCCAGGGTGGCCCATTCAAGGACCTGTTCGACTTCTGTGAGCGCATCGACCTCAAACGGGTCAACAAGCGCACCCTCGACGCGCTGATCCGCAGTGGTGCGCTGGACCGCCTGGGCCCGCACTTCCATGACGAGATCAAGGCCTACCACGCCAATATCGACATCAACCGTGCAACCCTGCTCTCGGCGCTGGGCGAGGCCATCAAGGCTGCCGAGCAGGCCGCCCACACAGCTGACAGTGGCCACGTCGACCTGTTCGGCGGCATGTTCGAAGAGGCGGATGCCGACGTCTACGCCAACCACCGCAAGGTGCGCGAACTGACCCTCAAGGAACGCCTGAAGGGCGAGAAGGACACCCTCGGCCTGTACCTAACCGGGCACCCGATCGACGAGTACGAGACCGAGATCCGCCGCTTCGCCCGCCAGCGCATCATCGACCTCAAGCCGTCACGCGAAACCCAGACCATCGCCGGCATGATCATTGCCCTGCGGGTGATGAAGAACAAGAAGGGCGACAAGATGGGCTTCGTCACCCTGGACGACCGCTCCGGGCGCATCGAGGCGTCGCTGTTTGCCGATGCCTTCATGGCGGCACAGTCCTTGCTGCAGACCGATGCCATGGTGGTGGTCGAAGGCGAGGTCAGCAACGACGATTTCTCCGGTGGCCTGCGCCTGCGGGTGAAGCAGGTGATGACCATGGAGGATGCGCGCACCAAGCTGGCCGAGAGCCTGCGCCTGAAGGTGGCACACGAAGCGCTCAAGGGCGACCGGCTGAAGTGGCTGGGCGAGCTGATTACCCGCCATCGCGGCGCTTGCCCGATCACCCTCGAGTACACCGGCAGCGACGCCAAGGCCATGCTGCAGTTCGGTGAGCAGTGGGCGATCGACCCGGCCGATGGGCTGATTCAGGCGCTGCGTGACCAGTTCGGGCGTGAGAACGTCTTCCTGCAATATCGTTGAACCGACAAAAATTTAATCTCGACCTGAATGCGCCTGATCCCTTAAGGTAGGGCGCCAAACGGATCAACCGGCCGGCCGCCTGGCCGTAGACCCAAGACGGATGACTATGAACCCGAATTTTCTCGATTTCGAACAGCCGATTGCCGACCTGCAAGCCAAGATCGAAGGCCTGCGCCTGGTAGGCAACGACAACTCGCTGAACATCAGCGATGAAATTGCCCGTCTGCAAGACAAGAGCAACACCCTGACCGAAAGCATCTTCGGCAACCTGACCAGCTGGCAGATCGCCCGCCTGGCCCGTCATCCGCGTCGTCCTTACACCCTGGACTACCTGGAGCACATCTTCACCGAGTTCGAAGAGCTGCACGGCGACCGCCACTTCTCCGACGACGCTGCCATCGTCGGTGGTACCGCGCGCCTGGACGGCAAGCCGGTCATGGTCATCGGCCACCAGAAGGGCCGTGAAGTGCGCGAGAAGGTACGCCGCAACTTCGGCATGCCGCGCCCTGAAGGCTACCGCAAGGCCTGCCGCCTGATGGAAATGGCCGAGCGCTTCAAGATGCCGATCCTGACCTTCATCGACACCCCGGGCGCCTACCCGGGCATCGACGCCGAAGAGCGCAACCAGAGCGAGGCCATCGCCTGGAACCTGCGCGTGATGGCGCGCCTGAAAACCCCGATCATCGCCACCGTGATCGGCGAGGGTGGTTCCGGCGGTGCGCTGGCCATCGGCGTGTGCGACCAGTTGAACATGCTGCAGTACTCCACCTACTCGGTGATCTCGCCGGAAGGCTGTGCCTCGATCCTGTGGAAGACTGCCGACAAGGCAGCCGACGCAGCCGAGGCCATGGGCATCACTGCCGAGCGCCTGAAGAGCCTGAACATCGTCGACAAGGTCATCCAGGAGCCGCTGGGCGGCGCCCACCGTGACCCGGCGAAGATGTCGGAAAGCATCCGTGCCGACCTGGTACAGCAGCTGGACATGCTCGGCAAGCTCGACCATGACGCGCTGCTGGCCCGCCGTTACGATCGCCTGATGAGCTACGGTCTCTGATAGCGAGATGAATGGCACCGGCTTCGCCGGTGTTCGCGGGTGAACCCGCTCCCACAGGTATTGCGCAGCCCTCTGAAACGGCGCGATCCCTGTGGGAGCGGGTTCACCCGCGAATGCATTCTCGAATTGAGTGCGGGTTCGATGATCAACCTCACAGCTTGGCTCAACGCCCCCACCTGGTACATCGCCTTCTCCGGCGGCCTCGATTCCACCGTTCTCCTGCACCTGCTGGCCGACTACGCCCGTAATCACGCATCCCCTCCACTGCGCGCCATCCACGTCCACCACGGCCTGCAATCCGCCGCCGATGCCTGGCCCGCCCACTGCCAAACCATCTGCGACAATCTCGGCATCGAACTCCAGGTCATCCACGTCCAGGTCACCCCCGGCGCCAGCCTCGAACAGGCCGCCCGCGACGCCCGCTATGCTGCCTTCAGGCAAGCCCTCGGCCCGGGTGACATCCTGTTCACCGGCCAGCACCGCGATGACCAGGCCGAAACCCTGCTGTTCCGCCTGCTGCGCGGCGCAGGCCTGCGTGGCCTGGCTGCAATGCCGGGGCAGCGGGCGCTAGGGCAGGGCAGCCTGGTCAGGCCATTGCTGGGCTGTTCCCGCCAGCAACTGCAGGACCATGCCCAGGCCAATGGGCTGGCCTGGATCGAAGATCCGTCAAACGCTGACACACAATTTGCCCGCAACTACCTGCGCAGCGAAGTGTTTCCGCTGCTTCAGCAACGTTGGCCGCAGGCCAGCCAGAACCTGGCTCGCGCCGCCGAGCACCTGGGCGAAGCCCAAGGCCTGCTGGACGAGCTGGCCCAAGACGACCTGGCGCTCGCCGGGGAGGGCGCGCCGGTGGCTTGGCCGGGGCTGGACTCCCTCGACCTGGCTACTCTGGTGGCGCTGTCGCCGGCCCGTCAGCGCAATGCCTTGCAATACTGGCTGAGCCACCGTACCCGCCTGCCCGACACCCGGCACTGGGCCGGCTGGGCCGACCTGCGCGATGCCGCCGCCGATGCCCAGCCCGCCTGGCAACTTGCCGATGGGCAATTGCTGCGCAGTCATGGGCGCATCTGGTGGTTGAGCGGTGACTGGCTGCAGCTGCCCGTCGGCGAACTGGCCTGGGCCGATCCCGCCAAGCCTTTGCCGTTGCCGGGTAACGGCAGTGTGCGTCTTGTTGGCGCAGCGCCGCTGCACGGCTTGCGCATTGCCTACCGTCAGGGCGGTGAAGTGCTGGACCTCCCTGGCCGCGGCCGACGCGACCTCAAGCGCCTGCTCAACGAGTTGCAGGTGCCGCTTTTCCTGCGCCCGCGCCTGCCACTGCTGTACCAGGGCGAGCGCCTGCTGGCGGTGGCCAACCTGCCCGGGCTGGTGCAGGCTGATTGCCAGCTGTCCTGGCAGTTGCCGACGAACGCGCAAGGTTTGAGCTGAAGGGTACATTCGGGTAGACTACCCTCCCTTCTTGATACAGCTTCTGTGGGTTCCGCGAAAACACAGGAGTTGCCGATTACCAAGCAGTTTTTTGCTGGGCTGATTCTGGAAATGACGAGCGAGCTCCATGCCGGGGATACCCCTGGTCTGTACAGACGCGGCAGTTTTTCGAGATGCACTGTGATTGACGCAGGTGATCGGGGGCTTCGGCCTTCCTTCGCTTTCTCCGGCGGCGCTGGCCGCCTTAACGCAGACTTCTAGGGTTTTTCATGACGCGCTACATATTCGTCACGGGCGGTGTTGTTTCTTCATTGGGGAAAGGCATTGCCTCGGCTTCCCTGGCGGCCATCCTGGAAGCGCGGGGCCTGAAGGTCACCATGCTCAAGCTGGATCCGTACATCAACGTCGATCCGGGCACCATGAGCCCGTTCCAGCACGGTGAAGTGTTCGTCACCCACGATGGCGCCGAGACCGACCTCGACCTGGGCCACTACGAGCGGTTCATCCGCACCACCATGACCCAGAACAACAACTTCACCACCGGCCGCATCTACGAGCACGTACTGCGCAAGGAGCGTCGTGGTGACTATCTGGGCGCGACCATCCAGGTCATCCCGCACATCACCGACGAAATCAAACGTCGCATCATCAAGGGCGCCGGCGATGCCGACGTGGCCCTGGTGGAAATCGGCGGTACCGTGGGTGACATCGAGTCGCAGCCGTTCCTCGAGGCCATCCGCCAGCTGCGCGTCGAAGTGGGCTCCAAGCGCGCCATGCTGATGCACCTGACCCTGGTCCCGTACATCGCCACCGCTGGCGAGACCAAGACCAAGCCGACCCAGCACTCGGTCAAGGAGCTGCGCTCCATCGGCCTGCAGCCTGACGTGCTGATCTGCCGCTCCGACCACCCGGTCGATGCTTCGTCGCGTCGCAAGATCGCGCTGTTCACCAACGTTGAAGAGCGTGCGGTGATTTCGCTGGAAGACGTCGACACCATCTACAAGATCCCGGGCGTGCTGCACGCACAGGGCCTGGACGACTTCGTCGTCGAGCGTTTCGGCCTGCAGTGCAATGGCGCCGACCTGTCCGAGTGGGACAAGGTGGTCGATGCCAAGCTCAACCCCGAGCACGAAGTGACCATCGCCATGGTCGGCAAGTACATGGAGCTGCTGGATGCGTACAAGTCGCTGATCGAAGCGATGAGCCACGCCGGCATTACCAACCGCACCAAGGTCAACCTGCGCTACATCGACTCGGAAGACATCGAGAACCAGGGCACCAGCCTGCTCGAAGGCGCCGATGCCATTCTGGTACCGGGCGGTTTCGGCCTGCGCGGCGTGGAAGGCAAGATCACCGCGGTGCAATACGCCCGTGAGAACAAGGTGCCGTACCTGGGTATCTGCCTGGGCATGCAGGTGGCCGTGATCGAATTCGCCCGTAACGTGATGGGCTGGAAAGACGCCAACTCCACCGAGTTCGACCGCAACAGCGGCCACCCGGTAGTCGGCCTGATCACCGAGTGGGCCGATGCCACCGGTGCCGTCGAAACCCGCAGCGAAGCCTCCGACCTGGGTGGCACCATGCGCCTGGGTGCACAGGACTGCCAGCTGGCCGCCGGCTCCAAGGTGCACGACTGCTACGGCAAGGACGTGATCACCGAGCGTCACCGTCACCGCTACGAAGTGAACAACAACCTGCT
The DNA here is from genome assembly GCF_040214835.1 of Pseudomonas asiatica. NCBI lineage: Bacteria > Pseudomonadati > Pseudomonadota > Gammaproteobacteria > Pseudomonadales > Pseudomonadaceae > Pseudomonas > Pseudomonas asiatica. Next base: position 1,283,925 of record NZ_CP157874.1, read on the forward strand.
GCCACAACTGGTCGACGCCGGCCTGGTGGTTTCCGGCCGTTCCGAAGACGGTGCGCTGGTGGAAGTGGTCGAGTCCAAGGACCACCCATGGTTCGTCGCCTGCCAGTTCCACCCGGAATTCACCTCGACCCCGCGTGACGGCCACCCGCTGTTCAGCGGCTTCGTCAAGGCAGCCCTGGCTCAGAAGAACAAGGCCTGATCAATGACCCAGAAGATCATTCGCGTCGGTAACATCGAGATCGCCAACGACAAGCCGTTCGTCCTGTTCGGCGGCATGAACGTCCTGGAGTCCCGTGACCTGGCAATGAAGGTCTGCGAGGAGTACGTGCGGGTGACCGAGAAGCTCGGTATCCCGTACGTGTTCAAGGCCAGTTTCGACAAGGCCAACCGTTCGTCGGTAACCTCGTACCGTGGCCCGGGCATGGAAGAGGGGCTGAAGATCTTCGAAGAGATCAAGCGCACCTTCAACGTGCCGGTCATCACCGACGTGCACGAGCCTTACCAGGCCGAGCCTGTAGCCAAGGTGTGCGACATCATCCAGCTGCCGGCCTTCCTGTCGCGGCAGACCGACCTGGTGGTGGCCATGGCCAAGACCGGCGCGGTGATCAACATCAAGAAGGCCCAGTTCCTCGCACCCCAGGAAATGAAGCACATCCTGACCAAGTGCGAGGAGGCCGGTAACGACCAGTTGATCCTCTGCGAGCGTGGTTCGAGCTTCGGCTACAACAACCTGGTGGTGGACATGCTCGGCTTCGGCATCATGAAGCAGTTCGAGTACCCGGTGTTCTTCGACGTGACCCACGCCCTGCAGATGCCGGGTGGTCGCGCCGATTCCGCCGGTGGTCGCCGCGCCCAGGTCACCGACCTGGCCAAGGCCGGCATGAGCCAGGGCCTGGCCGGGCTGTTCCTCGAAGCCCACCCCGATCCGGACAACGCCAAGTGCGATGGCCCATGCGCCCTGCGCCTGGACAAACTGGAGCCGTTCCTGGCCCAGCTCAAGCAACTGGACGACCTGGTGAAAAGTTTTCCGACGGTAGAAACCGCGTAAAGCTCGATTCTCGGGTAAAGTACCGTCCGATCCACCCCTGACCAGTCGGTCAGGGGTTCCCTTCACCCGGCCTGCCCACTGCAAGTCCGCCCGGTGAACGGCAAGAATTTCCTAAGCTAAGTTGTTTTCGTCAATTCTGGAGTGCTTACAACAATGGCAAAAATCGTCGACATCAAAGGTCGTGAAGTTCTCGATTCGCGTGGCAACCCCACCGTGGAAGCCGATGTACTGCTCGACAACGGCATCATCGGTAGCGCCTGCGCGCCGTCCGGTGCTTCCACTGGCTCGCGCGAAGCGCTGGAGCTGCGTGATGGCGACAAGAGCCGTTACCTGGGCAAGGGCGTGCTGAAGGCCGTCGCCAACATCAACGGCCCGATCCGTGACCTGCTGCTGGGCAAGGACCCTGCTGACCAGAAGGGCCTGGACCGCGCCATGATCGAACTGGACGGTACCGAGAACAAGGCCAAGCTGGGCGCCAACGCCATCCTGGCCGTTTCCCTGGCTGCCGCCAAGGCCGCTGCCCAGGACCAGGACCTGCCGCTGTACGCGCACATCGCCAACCTGAACGGCACCCCGGGCCAGTACTCGATGCCGGTACCGATGATGAACATCATCAACGGTGGCGAGCACGCCGACAACAACGTCGACATCCAGGAGTTCATGGTTCAGCCAGTTGGCGCCAAGACCTTCTCCGACGGCCTGCGCATGGGTACCGAAATCTTCCACCACCTCAAAGCCGTGCTGAAGGCCCGTGGCCTGAACACCGCTGTTGGTGACGAGGGTGGTTTCGCCCCTAACCTGGCTTCCAACGAAGACGCTCTGGGCGCCATCGCCGAAGCTGTCGAGAAAGCCGGCTACAAGCTGGGCACCGACGTGACCCTGGCCCTGGACTGCGCGGCTTCCGAGTTCTACGAAGACGGCAAGTACAACCTGTCTGGCGAAGGCAAGTCGTTCGACGCCGAAGGCTTTGCCGAGTACCTGAAAGGCCTGACCGAGCGCTTCCCGATCATCTCGATCGAAGACGGCCTGGACGAGTCCGACTGGGCTGGCTGGAAGATCCTCACCGACAAGATCGGCACCAAGGTGCAGCTGGTTGGCGACGACCTGTTCGTGACCAACACCAAGATCCTCAAGGAAGGCATCGAGAAGGGCATCGGTAACTCGATCCTGATCAAGTTCAACCAGATCGGCTCGCTGACCGAAACCCTGGAAGCCATCCAGATGGCCAAGGCTGCTGGCTACACCGCGGTGATTTCGCACCGTTCCGGTGAAACCGAAGACTCGACCATCGCCGACCTGGCCGTGGGTACTGCTGCTGGCCAGATCAAGACTGGTTCGCTGTGCCGTTCCGACCGCGTTTCCAAGTACAACCAGCTGCTGCGCATCGAAGAGCAACTGGGTGCCAAAGCGGTTTACCGCGGTCGTGCCGAGTTTCGCGGCTAAGCAAGAGATGGTAAAAAGACAGCAGCCGGAGTTGTAGGAACGTTCGTACTGTTCTTTCCTACATTCCAACGGGTTTCTGTCGACGAAGCCTGGCCTCGGCCAGGCTTCGTGCTATTCGAGGCCCCGAAGTAAAAAGTACCCGGCAGCCTTTTTAACCTGGATAACGTGATGCGCAGTCCCTATTGGTTGTTCCTCGTCCTGCTCCTGCTGCTGGGTGGCCTGCAGTACCGCCTGTGGGTGGGTAATGGCAGCCTGGCGCAAGTGACCGAGCTGAAGCAGCAGATTGCCGAGCAGCATGCCGAAAACGAGCGCTTGCTCGAGCGCAACCGCGTGCTCGATGCCGAAGTGCTGGAGCTGAAAAAAGGCATGGAGACCGTTGAAGAGCGGGCTCGCCACGAATTGGGGATGGTCAAAGAGGGCGAAACCCTCTTCCAGTTGCCACAGAAATGATCGAAACCTTACCGGCCTTCTGGGCCGTGATTCCTGCTGCGGGCGTAGGTGCCCGCATGGCTGCCGACCGCCCCAAGCAGTACCTGGAGCTGGCCGGGCAGACCATTCTCGAGCACAGCCTCGACTGTTTTCTTGGCCACCCGATGCTCAAGGGCGTGGTGGTCAGCATTGCCGAAGATGACCCGTACTGGCCTCGCCTGCGCTGTGCCAGCGACCCGCGCATCCAGCGCGCCGCAGGCGGCCGCGAGCGTGCCGACTCGGTGCTCAATGCCTTGCTGATGCTGCATGCCCAAGGGGCGGCGGACAGCGACTGGGTGCTGGTGCATGATGCCGCGCGACCGAACCTGGCGCGCAGCGATCTGGACAAGCTGTTGTCGGAGTTGGCGGACGACCCGGTGGGTGGTCTGCTGGCGGTGCCGGCGCGCGATACCCTCAAGCGGGCCGATGCCGATGGCCGGGTGGGCGCTACCGTCGACCGCAGCACCATCTGGCAGGCCTATACGCCGCAGATGTTCCGCCTGGGGGCGTTGCATCGGGCGCTGGCCGAGTGCCTGGTGTCGGATGTGCTGGTAACCGACGAGTCCTCCGCCATCGAGTGGTCCGGCCAGGCGCCGCGGCTGGTCGAAGGGCGCAGCGACAACATCAAGGTGACCCGGCCGGAAGACCTGGAGTGGTTGCGCCAGCGTTGGGCAGGGCGCCGCTGAGGCTTTGACCAGTGCTGGTTTCTTCGCGGGCATGCCCGCTCCCACAGGTACAGCGCCAGCCTGAAGGTATGCGCAGGACCTGTGGGAGCGGGCGAGCCCGCGAAGAGGCCGGCACAGCCAACACCCCCCTTCAGCCTTGCCGATACTCCGGCAACCCCGCCAACCCTTCCTTCAGGTAATCCACCAGCCGCCGTACCTTCGGCGACAGGTGCCGTTGCTGCGGATACAGCGCCCACACCGCGGTATTCGGTGGCTGGTGCGCCTCCAGCAACGACACCAGAGCACCACTGTTCAAGTGCTCCAGCACGTAATAATCCGGCAACTGGCACAACCCCATCCCCTGCAGCGCCGCGTCCAGCACCGCCTGCCCGCTGTTGCAACGCCAGTTGCCCTGCACTCGCTGGCTGATCTCGCGGCCGTCCTGCTGCAGCGCCCACAAATCCGAGCTGCCCACCAGGCAATTGTGCCGCGCCAGTTCCGACAGGCTGTGTGGCCGACCGTAACGTTCCAGGTAGGCCGGCGAAGCGCACAGGTACATGCGCCGGGGCGCCAGGCGGGTTGCCACCAGTCGTGAATCGGCCAACCGGCCCAGGCGGATGGCCAGGTCCATGCCTTCATGCACAAGGTCGAGGGTATGGTTGCTCAGTTCCACATCCACCCGCAGCTGCGGGTACAGCGCCATGAACCGTGTCACCAGCGGCACGATGAAGCGCTCGCCATAAGCCACCGCGCAGGTCATGCGCAGCAACCCCTTGGGCTCGCTGGCCAGGTCGCCCATGGCGCGCAGGGCTTCCTCGCGGCCATCCTGCAGGCGCTGGCAGTGCTGCAGGAATGTCTGCCCGGCCTCGCTCAGGGTCACCCGCCGGGTACTGCGGTACAGCAAGCGCGTCTGCAGCCGTTCCTCCAGCCGGGCGATCTGCCGGCTGATGTGCGATGAGGAAACCCCCAGGCGCTCGGCGGCCGCGGTGAACTGGCCCGACTCGGCCACGGCGACGAACTCGTCGATGCCTTCCCAGCGGCTGCTCATTGATTATCCCTGTATGGCAATAATGTTTTGTCTTTGGCCGGATTATTCATCAAAAGGCGGTGAATTACACTGCCAAACTGAATCGACCCTCTGTCTGGAGACCTTTGATGATCAAGTCCCGTGCTGCCGTAGCCTTCGAAGCCAAGAAACCTCTGGAAATCGTCGAAGTCGACGTGGCCATGCCCAAGGCCGGTGAAGTGCTGCTGCGCGTGGTCGCCAGCGGTGTCTGCCACACCGACGCCTACACCCTGTCCGGTGCCGACCCGGAGGGCATCTTCCCGTCGATCCTCGGCCACGAAGGTGGCGCGATCGTCGAGGCGGTAGGCGAGGGCGTCACCTCGGTCGCCGTCGGTGACCACGTCATCCCGCTGTACACCCCGGAATGCGGCAAGTGCAAGTTCTGCCTCTCGGGCAAGACCAACCTGTGCCAGGCCATCCGCGCCACCCAGGGCAAGGGCCTGATGCCGGACGGCACCACGCGCTTCTCCTACAAAGGCCAGCAACTGTTCCACTACATGGGTACCTCGACCTTCTCCGAGTACACCGTGCTGCCGGAAATCTCCGTGGCCAAGATCCAGAAAGAAGCGCCGCTGGAAAAGGTCTGCCTGCTGGGTTGTGGCGTCACCACCGGTATCGGCGCGGTGCTCAACACCGCCAAGGTCAAGCCGGGTGACACCGTGGCCATCTTCGGCCTGGGCGGCATCGGCCTGTCGGCAGTGATCGGTGCGGTCAAGGCCAAGGCGTCGCGCATCATTGCCATCGACATCAACCCGGCCAAATTCGAAATCGCCCGCCAGCTGGGTGCCACCGACTGCATCAACCCGAAAGACTACGACCGCCCGATCCAGGAAGTGATCGTCGACCTCACCGACGGCGGCGTGGACTTCTCCTTCGAGTGCATCGGCAACGTGCAGCTGATGCGTGCTGCGCTGGAATGCTGCCACAAGGGCTGGGGCGAGTCGGTGATCATCGGCGTGGCCGGTGCCGGCCAGGAAATCGCCACTCGTCCGTTCCAGCTGGTCACCGGCCGTGTATGGCGTGGTTCGGCGTTCGGTGGCGTACGTGGCCGCAGCGAGCTGCCAAGCTACGTGGAAATGTCCGAGAAGGGCGAGATCCCGCTGGATACATTCATCACCCACACCATGGGTCTGGAAGACATCAACAAGGCCTTCGACCTGATGCACGAAGGCAAGAGCATTCGCAGCGTGATCCACTTCTGAGGTTTGCCATGAGCCTGGATAACATCTCCTGCCAGAAGAGCTTTGGCGGCTGGCACAAGCGTTACCGGCATCACTCCAAGGTGCTGGGCTGCGACATGGTGTTCGCCGTCTACCTGCCGCCGCAGGCCGAACAGGGCGAGAAGCTGCCGGTGCTGTACTGGCTCAGCGGCCTCACCTGCACCGACGAGAACTTCATGCAGAAGGCCGGCGCCCAGCGCCTGGCCGCGGAGCTTGGGTTGATCATCGTCGCCCCCGACACCAGCCCGCGTGGCGAGCAGGTGCCGGGCGACCCGGACGGTGCCTGGGACTTCGGCCTGGGTGCCGGCTTCTACCTCAATGCCACTCAGCAGCCTTGGGCCCAGCACTATCGCATGCACGACTATGTGGTGGAGGAGTTGCCCGCGTTGATCGAGGCGCACTTCCCGGCTTCGGGCGAGCGCAGCATCAGTGGCCACTCCATGGGTGGGCATGGCGCGCTGGTGTGCGCCTTGCGCAACCCGGGGCGCTACCGCTCGGTGTCGGCGTTTTCGCCGATCAGCAACCCGATGGATTGCCCGTGGGGCGAGAAAGCCTTCAGCCGCTACCTGGGTGAAGACCGTGCGCGCTGGCGCGAGTGGGATGCCAGCGTGCTGCTGGCCGAGACCCCGGCCGGCGAATGCCCGCCGTTGCTGGTGGACCAGGGCGACCGCGACGACTTCCTCGAGAAGCAGCTCAAGCCTGAAGCCCTGGAGCAGGCGGCACGCAAAGGTGGGCATGAACTGACCTTGCGCCTGCAGCCTGGCTATGACCACAGCTACTACTTCATCGCCAGCTTCATCGAGGAGCACCTGCGTCATCATGCGGTGGCCTTGGGGCGGGTGTAAGGCGTAGCTGTGGTGCTTGCTTCATCGCTGGCAAGCCAGCTCCCACCTCGACCGCATGGGCCTCGGGCCTGTGCCGTACCTGTGGGAGCTGGCTTGCCGGCGATGGGCTGCGAAGCAGCCCCAATGCCTCAAAAGCAGGTAGAATCACGCCCTGACTCATTCAGGGCGTTTTTCTATGCGTATTGGCCACGGCTACGATGTGCACCGTTTCTGCGACGGTGATTTCATTACCCTGGGCGGGGTGCGTATCCCCCACAAATACGGCCTCCTGGCCCACTCCGATGGCGACGTGCTGCTGCACGCCCTGAGCGATGCCTTGCTTGGCGCGGCGGCGCTGGGTGACATCGGCAAACACTTCCCCGACACCGATCCACAGTTCAAGGGCGCCGACAGCCGGGTGCTGCTGCGCCATGTAGTCGGCATCGTCCAGGCCAAGGGCTGGAAGGTCGGCAACATCGACGCCACCATCGTCGCCCAGGCCCCGAAGATGGCCCCGCACATCGAGACCATGCGCAAGCTGATCGCCGAAGACCTGCAGGTCGAACTCGACCAGGTCAACGTCAAGGCTACCACCACCGAGAAGCTCGGCTTCACCGGCCGCGAGGAGGGCATCGCCGTGCATTCGGTAGCCCTGCTGCTGCCAGCATGACCGAGTTGGAACTGCTGGGCCCGCGCGCATCGGGCGAACCACTGGGTACCGCCGTCCTCAAGGCGGTGGCCGAGGATTTCCAGGTCGACGAAGTACTGGACATCCCCCTGTCGGGCCAGGGCGAGCACCTGTGGCTGTGGGTCGAGAAGCGTGATCTGAACACCGAGGAGGCGGCCCGCCGCCTGGCCCGTGCCGCTGGGGTGCCGGTGCGCACGATCAGCTACGCCGGCCTCAAGGACCGCCAGGCCCTGACCCGCCAGTGGTTCAGCCTGCACCTGCCCGGCAAGGCCGACCCGGACCTGTCTCGTGCCGAGGATGCCAGCCTGCGTGTGCTCAAGCAGGTGCGCCACCAGCGCAAGCTGCAGCGCGGTGCGCATTCGGCCAACGGCTTCACGCTGCGCCTGACTGCCCTGGCTGCCGATCACCAGGCGGTGGATGCGCGCCTGGAACAGCTCAAGCAGCACGGTGTGCCGAATTATTTCGGCACCCAGCGCTTCGGCCACGGTGGCGGCAACGTGCACGACGCTCTCGATTGGGCCGCACGCAAGGCCCTGCCCGAACAGCGCAACGTGCGTTCGCGGTTGCTCTCGGCCGGGCGCAGCTACCTGTTCAACCAGGTGCTGGCAGCCCGTGTTGCCGACGGCAGCTGGGCGCGTGCGCAGGTGGGCGACCTGTTGGCGTTCACCACGAGTCGTAGCTTCTTTCCTGCTGGGGAGTCGGAATGTTCCGATCCTCGGCTGGCGATCCTTGACCTGCATCCGACCGGCCCGCTGTGGGGGGCAGGCGATTCGCCGGCTACGGGGAGTACTGCGCAACAAGAGGATGCGATCGCCGCACGGCAGCCGGCACTTTGCCAGTGGCTGGCCTTGGCGGGCATGGATCACGAACGACGCATTCTGCGGCTCCCTATTGGCGGTCTTACGTGGCATTATCCGGAGCCTGATATCCTGCAACTGGAATTCGTCCTTCCGGCCGGATGCTTCGCCACCGTGGTGGTGCGCGAAGTCGTGGATCTGGTGTCGGCGGGGCAGACGGACAGCTCATGCGTATTCTGATTTCGAACGACGACGGTGTTACCGCACCCGGCATCGCCGCGCTGCACGCTGCGCTGGCGGATTACGCCGAGTGCGTGGTTATTGCCCCGGATCAAGACAAGAGCGGCGCCAGCAGTTCGCTGACGCTGGACCGGCCACTGCATCCGCAGACCTTGGCCAATGGCTTCATCAGCCTCAACGGCACGCCGACCGACTGCGTGCACCTGGGGCTCAATGGGCTGTTGCCACAGGCGCCGGACATGGTCGTGTCGGGGATCAACCTCGGTGCCAACCTGGGCGACGACGTGCTCTATTCGGGCACTGTCGCGGCCGCGTTGGAAGGCCGTTTCCTCGGCGGTACCTCGCTGGCGTTTTCGCTGTTGTCGCGCCAGCCGGACAACCTGCCAACCGCGGCCCATATCGCCCGCCGCCTGGTCGAGGCGCAGTCGCGCCTGGCCTTGCCGCCGCGCACCGTGCTCAACGTCAACATCCCCAACCTGCCGCTGGAGCACATTCGTGGCATCCAGCTTACCCGCCTCGGTCACCGGGCGCGGGCGGCGGCGCCGACCAAGGTGGTCAACCCGCGCGGCAAGGAAGGCTACTGGATCGCCGTGGCCGGGGATGCCGAGGACGGTGGCCCGGGTACCGACTTCCACGCGGTGATGCAAGGCTATGTATCGATCACTCCGCTGCAGCTCGACCGCACCTTCAGTGATGCCTTCGAGCAGCTCGACGGTTGGCTGGAGGGCCTGCTCTGATGCGCGAGGACGATATGCTGCGGCGTGGCATCGGCATGACCTCCCAGCGTACCCGGGAGCGGCTGATCCAGCGCCTGTGCGAGGAGGGCGTTTCGAACACCAAGGTGCTCGACGTGATCCGTCGTACCCCGCGCCACCTGTTCGTCGACGAGGCGCTGGCGCATCGCGCCTACGAAGACACCGCGCTGCCGATCGGCCACAACCAGACCATCTCGCAACCGTTCATGGTTGCCCACATGAGCGAGCTGCTGCTCGAGGCCGGGCCGCTGGACAAGGTGCTGGAGATCGGCACCGGCTCGGGCTACCAGACGGCAATCCTGGCCCAGTTGGTCGAGCGTGTGTTCTCGGTGGAACGCATCAAGGTGTTGCAGGACCGGGCCAAGGAGCGCCTGGTGGAACTGAACCTGCGCAACGTGGTGTTCCGCTGGGGCGACGGTTGCGAAGGCTGGCCGGCGCTGGCGCCGTACAACGGCATCATCGTCACCGCCGTGGCGCCGGAAGTGCCGCAGGCATTGCTCGACCAGCTGGCGCCCGGTGGCCGTATGGTGATCCCGGTGGGGCCAGCCGGCGAAACCCAGCAGCTGATGCTGATCGTGCGCGAGGAGCATGGATTCTCCCGCCGCGTGCTGGGGGCAGTGCGCTTCGTACCGCTGCTCAACGGCCCGCTGGCCTGAACACTGCTGGTTCGAGCCGCGCGATATTTTTACGCCAGCACCGAATTCTTGCAGCAACGCCCTGTCTATCTGGCGGGGTGAAGCGCTAGCGCACAGCGTGTGCCATGGCTTTGCAGCAGTCTTTCACCAACCCTGCCAATGCGGGCGGGCTTGGTTATAATTGCAATAATATTGCATTTCTTGTCTTCATATCGTTTTCGGCACCATGAGGGGAGCGCGGGTGGGTCACACAGTCATTCGGCAGCGCAAGGACGGGTCGGGTTTCACGCTTCTGGTGATTGCACTGGCCATGGGCACGCTACTGGTGGGTTGCTCGAGCACCAGCAGCAACAGCGCGCGGGTGGTCGACCGCAATAACACCGTGCCCAAGCGCCCGGCGGTAACCACCGGGCAGTACATCGTCAAACCTGGCGATACGCTGTTCTCCATTGCCTTCCGTTATGGCTGGGACTACAAGGAACTGGCTGCGCGCAACGGCATCGCGGCGCCTTACACCATTCGCCCGGGGCAAGCGATTCGTTTCAGCAGCGGCTCTACCGGCAGCACCACGGTGGTGTCCAGCCCGTCGTCGTCGAGCAAGACCACGGTCATCCGGCGGCCTGTGGGCAGTACCAGCACACCCCCTGCCAGTACCAGCAAACCGGCCACGCCGACAGCCTCCAGCAGCGCCCCGGTGGTCGCCACGGTGCCTGCCGCGGAGCGCGCGGTAGGCGGCTGGACCTGGCCTGCCAATGGCGTGCTGATTGGAAAATTCGCTTCAAACGGTAGTTTGAATAAAGGCATTGATATCGCCGGTGATTTGGGACAGCCTGTTTTTGCTGCGTCTGATGGTGCAGTGGTGTACGCCGGGAGTGGCTTGAGGGGCTACGGCGAACTGATCATCATCAAGCACAGCGATACCTACGTCAGTGCCTACGGCCATAACCGCAGGCTGTTGGTTCGGGAGGGGCAGCAGGTCAAGGCAGGGCAGTCGATTGCTGAAATGGGGTCCACGGGCACAGATCGGGTGAAGCTGCATTTCGAGATTCGCCGCCAGGGCAAACCCGTCGATCCGCTCCAGTTCCTGCCACGTCGTTGACCGTTGTACCCGGCCTGTTCCTGTGATGTAGAGGGGACAGGCTCCAGCGCTGCCAGGGAGATAGGTGCCGCTCGAGTCTGAGTTCGAACTCAGCAAAGGACTATAACAATGGCTCTCAGTAAAGAAGTGCCGGAGTTTGACATCGACGATGACCTGCTTCTGATGGAGACGGGTATCGTTTTGGAAACGGATGTGGTGTCAGACGAACCTGCTGTATCTTCGGTTCGGACGAGGGCCAAGTCGGGCTCTTCGCTCAAGCAACACAAGTATATCGATTACAGCCGGGCGCTCGATGCCACCCAGTTGTATCTCAACGAGATCGGATTCTCGCCTCTGCTTTCGCCGGAAGAGGAAGTGCATTTTGCGCGCCTGTCGCAAAAGGGCGACCCTGCCGGCCGCAAGCGCATGATCGAAAGCAACCTGCGCCTGGTTGTAAAAATTGCCCGTCGTTACGTGAACCGCGGCCTGTCGCTGCTCGACCTGATCGAGGAGGGCAACCTGGGGTTGATCCGTGCCGTCGAGAAGTTCGACCCGGAGCGTGGTTTCCGGTTCTCGACCTATGCGACCTGGTGGATTCGCCAGACCATCGAGCGGGCAATCATGAACCAGACCCGCACCATTCGCCTGCCGATCCACGTGGTCAAGGAACTGAACGTCTACCTGCGCGCTGCGCGCGAGCTGACCCAGAAACTGGACCACGAACCCTCGCCAGAAGAAATCGCCACGCTGCTGGAGAAACCGGTCGCCGAGGTCAAGCGCATGCTGGGCCTGAACGAGCGGGTGTCTTCGGTGGATGTGTCGCTCGGTCCGGACTCGGACAAGACCCTGCTCGATACCCTGACCGACGACCGCCCGACCGACCCGTGCGAACTGCTGCAGGATGACGACCTGTCGCAGAGCATCGACCAATGGCTGGGCGAGTTGACCGACAAGCAGCGTGAAGTGGTGGTGCGCCGCTTTGGCCTGCGCGGGCATGAAAGCAGCACCCTGGAAGATGTCGGCCTGGAGATTGGCCTGACCCGTGAGCGGGTGCGGCAGATCCAAGTCGAGGGGCTCAAGCGTTTGCGTGAGATCCTCGAGAAGAACGGCCTGTCCAGTGAGTCGTTGTTCCAGTAGCGGAAGCCTGCAACACAAAGCGCCCCGATGATTTCGGGGCGTTTTTGTATGCCTGTTTGAATTGCTGGGGGCGCTGCGCGCCCCTATCGCGACACAAGGCCGCTCCTACAGGAGATCGCGTTGCCTGTAGGAGCGGCCTTGTGTCGCGACGGGCTGCAAAGCAGCCCCAGACATTATGTACTGCGCTACCCCAGTAACATCGCGTGTAAGCCTTTGCTTACTTGTTCTGTCAGCCTTCTATGTACGTTTCAGTAAATCATTGTCGTATCCAGATCCTGCGTTTTCCCAACTCATTGAAAAACCTGGCTTATTCAGCTGTGAGGAAATGTGTCACCTGCAACACCCTGTGAGGTTTAGCGGTTGCCCGCCCGGCTCAAGTCGCTAGTATTCGAACTGTGCACAGGGACATGCACAGGCTTTCAGGAGGAAAGCCAGGGACGTCGCAAGAGGCGATTTCATCAGGATGATGTTTGGGACAAGCAGGGACTACGGAAAAAATGTGGGCGGGTCAAACCGCCCCTTTTTTTTGCCCGCAGAAAACAAAAAAGGCCCCAAGGGGCCTTTTTCGTGTCCGGACGCTATCAGCGCTCCAGGTCTGCAATCTTGCCAGTCTTGCCATCCCACTCTTCAGCGTCCGGCAGGGCGTCCTTACGCTCGGTGATGTTCGGCCAGATTTCCGCCAGTTCGGCGTTCAGCTCGATGAAGTTCTCCATGCCCGCAGGCACTTCGTCTTCCGAGAAGATGGCTTGCGCTGGGCATTCCGGCTCGCACAGAGCGCAGTCGATGCACTCGTCCGGGTGGATGACCAGGAAGTTCGGGCCTTCGTAGAAGCAGTCCACCGGGCAGACTTCCACGCAGTCGGTGTATTTGCATTTGATGCAGTTGTCGGTGACGACGAAGGTCATTTCTAATTCTCTCCTCAGGCGACGGCGGCGGCCCTTCCTCTCAGGGCCGCGCGGTTTGCGGGCATGTGGCTGCAGGCCAGGCTAATAACCTGCAGCACCAGCAAACCGCGGCGGATTCTACCAGCTTGTAGTGGGCGCCGTTATAACAGGTTCTTTAGTTGATATAGCATTTCGATAGCTTGACGCGGGGTCATGTCGTCCAGCTGCAGCTTGCCCAGCTTCTCGATGGCCGGGTGTGGCAGGCTGGCGAACAGGTCGCTCTGGTGCGGGACCTGTGGCACGTCCTTGGCCTTTTGGGCCGGGGGCTGTTCATGCGGCAGGCTGGTGGTTTCCAGCCTTGCCAAGTGTTCACGGGCACGCTGGATGACGGCCGTCGGCACGCCGGCCAGCTGCGCCACGGCCAGGCCGTAGCTCTGGCTGGCAGGGCCAGGCAGCACGTGGTGCAGGAACACGATGCGTTCGTTGTGCTCGGTGGCGTTCAGGTGCACGTTGGCCACCAGCGGCTCGCTTTCCGGCAGCACGGTGAGCTCGAAGTAGTGCGTGGCGAACAGCGTGTAGGCACGCAGCTGGGCCAGGCGCTCGGCGGCGGCCCAGGCCAGCGACAGGCCGTCGAAGGTACTGGTGCCACGGCCCACTTCGTCCATCAGCACCAGGCTGCGGTCGGTGGCGTTGTGCAGGATGTTGGCGGTTTCGCTCATCTCGACCATGAAGGTCGAGCGGCCGCCGGCCAGGTCGTCGCTGGAGCCGATGCGGGTGAAGATGCGGTCGACCAGCGACAGTTCACAGCTGGCAGCCGGCACGAAGCTGCCGATATGCGCCAGCAGCACGATCAGGGCGGTCTGGCGCATGTAGGTGGACTTACCGCCCATGTTCGGGCCGGTGATGATCAGCATGCGCGTGCTGTTGTCCAGGCCCAGGTCGTTGGCCACGAAAGGTGTGGTCAATACCTGTTCCACCACAGGGTGGCGGCCCTGCTCGATGCGCAGGCACGGCTCATCGACGAAGCGCGGGCAGTTCAGGTCCAGGTTCAGTGCACGTTCGGCCAGGTTGCTGAGCACGTCCAGTTCGGCCAGGGCGGCGGCGCTGTCCTGCAGCGGTGCCAGGTGGCTGATCAAGGTTTCCAGCAGGGCGTCGTAGAGCATCTTTTCGCGGGCCAGGGCGCGGCTCTTGGCCGACAGGGCCTTGTCCTCGAACGCCTTCAGCTCCGGGGTGATGAAGCGCTCGGCGCCTTTCAGGGTCTGACGGCGGATGTAGTCGCCCGGGGCCTGCTCGGCCTGCTTGGTCGGCAGCTCGATGAAGTAGCCATGCACCCGGTTGTAGCCGACCTTGAGGTTGGCCAGGCCGGTGCGGGCCTTTTCCCGGGCTTCCAGGTCGATCAGGAACTGGCCGGCGTTCTCGCTGATCGCCAGCAGCTCGTCCAGCTCGTTGTCATAGCCGGCCTTGAGCACGCCGCCATCGCGGATCACCGCCGGCGGGTTGTCGATGATCGCCCGTTCCAGCAGGCTGGCCAGTTCGGGGTAGGTGCCGGTAATGGCGGCCAGGCGTGCCAGGTGCGGCGCCTCCAGCTCGGCCATGGCGTTCTGCAGCTCGGGCAGCGCGCCCAGGGCATCGCGCAGGCGTGCCAGGTCGCGTGGGCGGGCGTTGCGCAGGCCGATACGGGCGAGAATCCGCTCGATATCGCCGATTTCCTTGAGCTGCGGCTGCAGCTTCTCGAAGCGGTAGCCGTCGAGCAGGCAGCGGATCGAATCCTGGCGTGCCTGCAGCACCTTGAGGTCGCGCAACGGGCGGTTCAACCAGCGGCTCAGCAAACGGCTGGCCATGGCGGTCTGGCAGCGGTCGATCACCGACTGCAGGGTGTTGTCACGGCCGCCGGCCAGGTTGATGTCCAGCTCCAGGTTGCGGCGGCTGGCGCCGTCGAGGATGACCGTGTCGTCCAGGCGTTCGTGGCGCAGGCTGCGCAGGTGCGGCAGGGCGGTGCGCTGGGTTTCCTTGGCGTAGATCAGCAGGCAACCGGCGGCGCCGATGGCCAGGGTCAGCTTGTCACAGCCAAAGCCCTTGAGGTCCTTGGTCGCGAACTGCTGGCACAGGGCCTTGCGCGCCGAGTCGCGGTCGAAGTCCCATGGCGCACGGCGACGGGCGCCCGGGCGTTTCTCGGCGGGCAGGTCGCGCGGCCAGTCGTCGGGGATCAGCAGCTCGACCGGGTTCAGGCGCTCGAGCTCGGCCAGCAGGTTTTCCCAGCCCTTGATCTCCTGCACGCTGAAGTTGCCACTGGTGATGTCCAGTACGGCCAGGCCGAACAGGCGCTCGTCACCGAGCAGCGCGGCAATCAGGTTGTCGCGACGCTCGTCGAGCAGGGCCTCGTCGCTGACCGTACCCGGGGTGATGATGCGCACCACCTGGCGTTCCACCGGGCCCTTGCTGGTGGCGGGGTCGCCAATCTGCTCGCAGATCACCACCGATTCGCCGAGCTTGACCAGCTTGGCCAGGTAGCCTTCCAGCGAATGGAACGGAATCCCGCACATGGGGATGGACTGGCCGGCTGACTGACCGCGCGCGGTCAGGGTGATGTCCAGCAGTTTTGCGGCTTTTTTCGCATCTTCGTAGAAGATCTCGTAGAAGTCGCCCATGCGGTAGAACATCAGCTGGTCCGGGTGCTGGTTCTTCAGCTTCCAGTACTGCTGCATCATCGGGGTGTGTGCGGAGAAGTCGGAAATTGCTTTATTCATCAAGGGCTTAGAAAGTAGGTCTCAATATTGTGGGGCAAATTGGGGCGTTCTGTGTTGCACGCGCGACGCCGAGACCCACCGGATTTTCAAGCCGCATAGGTTAACACGGCTACCCGGCAGGCTGTACCTGCGATATTCCGCCCGGCGCCGCTGCCGTGGCCGGTAGCGGCCTGGAACAAGTGATGTGCGAGACCGAAGCGGGCGCCCACCCCACCTCACCAAGATGCTAGGGTAGAAGCCTGCCTCCAAGGAGCCCGACATGGACCCGATCACCACGCTTGCCACCCGCCTGGGTGAACACCTGCGCCGCTTCAACGCGCAGGTGACCACCGCCGAATCCTGCACCGGTGGCGGCATCGCCGAGGCCATCACCCGCGTGCCCGGCAGCTCGGCCTGGTTCGAGGCTGGGTACGTGACCTATTCCAACACCCAGAAAACCCGTCAACTGGAAGTGCCCGCGGCGTTGTTCAGCCAGGTTGGCGCGGTCAGCCAGGAAGTGGTCGAAGCCATGGTCCGCGGCGCCCAGGCCGCCAGCGGCGCGCGCTTTGCCGTGGCGGTGAGCGGCGTGGCCGGGCCGGACGGTGGTTCGCCGGCCAAACCGGTGGGCACCGTGTGGCTGGCCTGGGGCGACGGCAACCATGTGTTCAGCGAGCGGCGCCAGTTCGACGGCGACCGCGAGGCGGTGCGCCGACAGACGGTGATCGCCGCGTTAGACGGCTTGTTACAGCTTGGTGCCGAGTAAATCGACGACAGGGGTTTGCGCGGGCGCTTGCCTGTGGAATAATACTGGCTACTTATACAGGTATTCCGGCCGTCAGGGCCAAGTCGAACACGTGAGGATTTCAATGGACGACAACAAGAAGCGCGCCTTGGCTGCGGCCCTGGGTCAGATCGAACGCCAATTCGGCAAGGGCGCCGTCATGCGCATGGGCGACCACGAGCGCCAGGCTATCCCTGCCATCTCCACCGGCTCGCTGGGCCTGGACATTGCCCTGGGCATCGGCGGCCTGCCAAAAGGCCGTATCGTCGAGATCTACGGCCCGGAATCCTCGGGTAAGACCACGCTGACCCTGTCGGTCATCGCCGAAGCCCAGAAAAACGGCGCGACCTGCGCCTTCGTCGACGCCGAACACGCCCTCGACCCCGAGTACGCCGGCAAGCTGGGCGTCAACGTCGACGACCTGCTGGTTTCGCAGCCGGACACCGGCGAACAGGCCCTGGAAATCACCGACATGCTGGTGCGTTCCAACGCTGTTGACGTGATCATCGTCGACTCCGTGGCTGCTCTGGTACCGAAGGCCGAGATCGAAGGCGAGATGGGCGACATGCACGTGGGCCTGCAGGCGCGCCTGATGTCCCAGGCGCTGCGCAAGATCACCGGTAACATCAAGAACGCCAACTGCCTGGTCATCTTCATCAACCAGATCCGTATGAAGATTGGCGTGATGTTCGGCAGCCCGGAAACCACCACCGGTGGTAACGCCCTGAAGTTCTACGCCTCGGTGCGTCTGGATATCCGCCGTACCGGCGCGGTCAAGGAAGGCGACGAGGTGGTCGGTAGCGAAACCCGCGTCAAGATCGTCAAGAACAAGGTTTCGCCGCCATTCCGTCAGGCCGAGTTCCAGATCCTCTACGGCAAGGGTATCTACCGTAACGGCGAGATCATTGACCTGGGTGTTTCCCAAGGCCTGGTCGAGAAGTCCGGTGCCTGGTACGCCTACCAGGGCAACAAGATCGGTCAAGGCAAGGCAAACGCTGCCAAGTACCTGGCTGAGAACCCGGCTATTGGTGCCGAGATCGAGAAGCAGATTCGCGAGAAGCTGCTGACCTCTGGTGCTGTTGCGGCTGCTGGTAAGGCTGCTGCTGCCGAAGCCGATGCCGATGACATGGCCGACGCTGACGCCGGTTATTGATTGCGCGGTAGATAGCCGAACATGTCCGCCGTACTCGACACCCCCGTCGCCATTCGGCGGACAGCCATGGACCTGCTCGCGCGACGTGAGCACGGTCGCGTCGAGCTGACGCGCAAGTTGCGTCAGCGCGGCGCTTCGGACGAGCTGATCGAGCCTGAACTCGACCGGCTCGCCGAAGAAGGGTTGCTTAGCGAAGCCCGTTACCTCGAAAGTTTCATCCGGTACCGTTCCAGCTCCGGCTACGGCCCTGCGCGTATTCGCGAAGAGCTAGGCCAGCGCGGTTTGGCGCGTGCTGATATCGAGCAGGCGCTACGCGAGAGCGAGGTGGATTGGGGCGAGCGCATGCGTGACGTTTGGCAGCGCAAGTTTGCTGGTCAGCGCCCGCAAGATCCCCGCAGCCGTGCCCAGCAGACCCGGTTTCTGGCTTACCGGGGTTTCCCCATGGACATGATCGGCCGTCTGCTGAGTGGTCGTGATATCGACGACTACTGAGGGCTGGGGCCGCTTTGCGGCCCCAATCCAGCCGGCAAACGTTATCTGACCGGCATTAGGGTTTACCCGCGAGTACCGGCAACGCCGCTCCCACAGGTTGCGCGGCGCACTTTGGAAATTTGTTCGACAATCAACTGACCTTCAACGCCTCCCTGGCCCGCTGCGTGGTATGCATGGGCTGCGGCTTGGCCCAGTTCTCCGGCAGGTTGATGAAGTCCACCAGCTCGCGCAGCCTGCCCTGATCCCGGCCATTGAAGGCAAATGACAAACGGGTCAGGTGGCTGAAGTTGCCCACTTCGTGCTCGGCACTGCTGTCAGGTTGCTGGTGATACTTGCCACTCAGGCGCAAGTCGGCAAAGCCTTCCTGGATGTCATACAGCGCCGCCTCGCTGAGCGGGTGATGCATGCGGATCACGAACTGGCTCTTCAGCCAGCGGCTGGAGTGGTAGTTGCTGTAGAACTGGTTGATTTCTTCCACTGCCTCGTCAGCGCTGTGCACCAGGCGCAGCAGTTTCAGGTCGCTGGGCAGGATGTAGCGGTTTTCCTCCAGTTGGCGGCTGATGAAGTCCAGGCAGTCGCGCCAGAAGCTGCCACCTGGCGAATCCAGCAGCACCACCGGTACCAGCGGGCTCTTGCCGGTCTGGATCAGGGTCAGCACCTCCAGCGCTTCATCCAGAGTGCCGAAACCACCCGGGCACAGCACCAGGGCATCGGCCTCCTTGACGAAGAACAGCTTGCGGATGAAGAAGAAATGGAACGGCAGCAGCTTGTCGGTGCCGTCCACCGTGGGGTTGGCATGTTGTTCGAAGGGCAGGGTGATGTTGAACCCCAGGCTGTGGTCGCTGCCGGCGCCTTCGTGGGCAGCTGCCATGATGCCGCCGCCGGCACCGGTGATGACCATCAGGTCGGAGCGTGCCAGGGTTGCGCCCAGTTCGCGGGCCAGGGCGTACATCGGGTGCTCCAGCGGAGTGCGCGCCGAGCCGAACACGGTCACCTTGCGCCGGCCCTTATAGCGTTCCAGGGTGCGGAACGAATGGTCCAGTTCGCGCAGGGCCTGCAGGGTGATCTTGGCGCTCCAGCGGTCGGTGTCGTCATGGGCCATGCGCAGGATGGTCAGCATCATGTCGCGGTACAGCGGCAGGTTGGGGCTGTTCGGTGCCACCAGTTGCAGTTGTGCGTCGATGTTGCTCAGGTCGATGTTGTTGTCGCGGAAGTGGCTGAACAGCAGTTCACTCGATTGGTAAGGCATGCAACGTCTCCTTCTGCACCAATACCTCTGACCTCAATCTAGACCCTTGCGCTCAATTGTGCCGGAGGGTTCGGCACAGCCGCCCGTCGGCATGCAGCCACGGGGGATGCGGGTTTGGTTAACTGGGTAGAGCGAAACGTGTCGATGCAGGAGGTGGCGGTATGCATCGCTTGATCATCGAAGTGGACCGGCAGCTTTACCAGCAGCTGGAGAATGCGGCCCAGGTGCATCACCTGAGCCTGGAAGCCGAGTGCCGGCGCAGGCTGTCGGGGCTGGAATGCCAGTCGCGCTACCTGCAGGCGCTGCTGGCAGAGATGCGCGCCGATGCCGCTGAAGGGCGCTGGCGCGCCCGTGAAGACGAGAAGGCGTAGCGATCGAAGTTGGTTACTTCTTCTTGTTGCCGGCCACGCAGCTGGCATTGTCGAACGCCTGGTCCATGATCGGCTGGTTGGTCTTGTAGACCGTGAAGCGGTAGACCATGACCGCGCCTTTGGACATCAGGTTGCGGAAACCGCTGTTGCGGCAGACGCTGTCACCCAGCTGGCTGCGTACCTGTTCGGGGTTGGCCTGCATGCGCGCGGCATGGTCCTGGCGCACGCTCAGGTGGTTGACCAGTGCCTTGCCCTCCACGGTGTAACCCTGGTCGAGGATGTCCTCGTTGATGGCTCGCGGGGTGCCGACACTGCTCTCTTTGGCAACCTTCTGCAGCGTGTTGTTCAGGTCGTATTCCTGCTTGGAAGCCGCCTGGGCTGCCAGGGGCAGGGCGAGCAGCAGGCTCAGGGCGGGGACGATACGGCGCAGCATGAATCTCTCCTGGTTCGATGACTGGCGCTTTGACATGCGCGGGTCGACGGCGTTCCCTGAAAATCGCGCAGGCGCGAGGCTGGGGTACGGTAAAAACAGCGATTATAAGGACCGCGCCGCCACCTGCACAGCAATTGCCCCCTGTTCTGGTAGACTGGCGCCCTTAGTTTTTTCCGAGTCATCCTTGTGTCCATTCCCAACCTGTCCAGAGGCCTGCCGGCATGAGCCATGCGGTAGCGCGCCTGCGCGCCGAACGCCTGGCCCGCAGCAACAAGCCCTTCATCGCCCGTGGTTCGCGTGCCGAGCGCTGCCCCGATTGCCGGGTAATCGCCACTCATTGCCTGTGCGCCTGGAAGCCGCGCGTGCAGGCCGAATCCGGCGTGTGCCTGCTGATGCATGACACCGAGCCGCTGAAGCCCACCAATACCGGCTGGCTGATCGCCGACCTGATCGAGGACACCTCGGCCTTCGGCTGGCTGCGCACTTCGGTCGACGAACGCTTGCTGGCGTTGCTGGGCGATCCGCATTGGCAGCCCTACATCGTCTTCCCCGGCGAATTCGTTGCCCAGGAGCGGGTGGTCAGCGAGGTAGTGCGCGAGCCGGGCAAGCGCCCGCTGTTCATCCTGCTGGATGCCACCTGGACCGAAGCGCGCAAGATGTTCCGCAAAAGCCCGTACCTTGACCGCTTCCCGGTGTTGAGCCTGCAGGCCGAGCAGATGTCCCGCTACCGCCTGCGCCGCTCCAAGCGTGACGATCATTTCTGCACTGCGGAAGTCGCTGCCATGTGCCTGGACCTGGCCGGCGATACCCAGGCCTCGCAGGCGCTGGACGCCTACCTGGATGTGTTCAGCCTGCATTACCTGAGCGGCAAGCGGCGCCTGCCGCTGGACGAGCAGGACGACACCCACCAGCGTTTGCATACCTTCCTATAGTCCAAGGGGCACAACCCCTGCTTTGGTTCATAATGACCCTTACCCGAGTGCCCGACACAGAACAGGATCCCCAGATCGATGGCCACTTACGAAATCCTGATTGCCGATGACCACCCGCTGTTCCGTGGCGCCTTGCGCCAGGCCGTTACCCTCGGCCTGGGCCCGGATGTACGCCTGGTTGAAGTCGCCAGCATTGCCGAACTGGAAACCCGTCTGAGCGAAAAAGCCGACTGGGACCTGGTGTTGCTGGACTTGAACATGCCGGGTGCCTACGGTTTTTCCGGGCTGGTGCTGCTGCGTGGGCAATACCCGCAGATCCCTGTGGTGATGGTATCGGCGCAGGAAGAGGCCGCAGTGGTGGTCAAGTCCCGCGAGTTTGGCGCCAGTGGCTTCATTCCCAAGTCCAGCACCCTGGAAGTGATCCAGGATGCGGTGCGCAAGGTGCTCGACGGCGAGGTCTGGTGGCCGCCGCAGGCGTTCGAAAAGGTCGATGTCTCGGCCGAGGCCAAGGCCGCCAGCGAAGGCCTTGCCAGCCTCACGCCGCAGCAGTTCCGCGTGCTGACCATGGTCTGCGAAGGCTTGCTGAACAAGCAGATCGCCTATGAGCTGAACGTGTCGGAAGCGACCATCAAGGCCCACGTGACCGCGATCTTCCGCAAGCTGGGTGTGCGTACCCGCACCCAGGCGGCGTTGTTGCTGCAACAACTTGAATCGGTTGCCAGCAGCTGAGTGCGCCTGGCTTCACGCTTTTTTGACTCGTGCCGGTCTAGTCTGCTGGCCTTTCCGTTGTGAAGTGACTCACATGACATCGCCATTCAAGGGCCAGACCGGCCTCAAACGTATCCTCAACGCCGCCGGCTATTCGCTGGACGGCCTGCGCGCCGCCTTCAAGGGCGAGGCCGCGTTCCGCCAGCTGGTGCTGCTCAACGTGCTGTTGGTCCCGGTCGCCTTCTGGCTGCCGGTCAGCCGTGCGGAGCGGGCGATCATGATCGCCGTGTGCCTGTTGGGCCTGATCGTCGAACTGTTCAATTCGGCGGTGGAAGCAGCCATCGACCGCATTTCGCTGGAGCGCCACCCGCTGTCGAAAAACGCCAAGGACATGGGCAGCGCCGCGCAACTGGTGGCACTGACCATGGTGGCGCTGGTGTGGGGTGTGATCCTGCTTTAAGCGATTGGTGGCAACACGATCTCGTCACTGCGGGTGAAGCCCGCAGTGAAGTTGCGGCACAGTTCGAGAAATTCGCGCATGGCCGAGGTCTGGTACTTCTGTTTGTGCCAGATGAAGTAGAACTGGCGCATCAGGTCCAGCTCCGGGGTTTCTACCGCTACCAGGCTGCCGCGGCGGAAGGCGTCACGCAGGGCCAGGCGCGAGATGCAGCCGATGCCCAGGCCCGACTCCACCGCGCGCTTGATCGCTTCGGTGTGTTCCAGCTCCAGGCGGATGTTGAGGTTGGTGCGGTGGTGGCGCATGGCCTGGTCGAAGGTCAGGCGCGTGCCCGAGCCCTGTTCGCGCAGGATCCACGCTTCCTGGGACAAGGTCTGTACATCGGCGCGGCCCAGCTTGGCCAGCGGGTGCTGCGGCGCGCAGAACACCACCAGTTCGTCCTCGACCCAGGGCTGCACTTCCAGGTCCGGGTGGTTGCAATCGCCTTCGATCAGACCCAGATCAATTTCGTAATGCGCCACCTGTTGCACGATATGCGCAGTGTTCTGCACATGCAGCTTCACCTGGCTTTCCGGGTGCACCTGCATGAAGCTGCCGATCAGCAGGGTGGCCAGGTAGTTGCCGATGGTCAGCGTGGCGCCGACCGCCAGCGAGCCGAAACCGGACTTGCCGTTGAGCAGGTCTTCGATTTCCTTGGCCTGGTCGAGCAGGGCCACGGCCTGCGGCAACAGTTGCTGGCCCAGGGCGTTGAGGCTCAGGCGCTTGCCGGCGCGGTCGAACAGCTGGCAGCTGGACTGGCGCTCAAGCTCGGTGATCGAAGTGCTGGCAGCCGACTGCGACAAGGCCAGCACACTGGCGGCGCGCGAAACGCTCTGGTGCTGGGCCACGGCAACGAAGACTTGCAGCTGACGAAGTGTAAATCGCATATCGATATAACCGATAACACATATCTTGATAATCCAGTTAACAGATATTGTCGCTGCCCCTAAACTATCGCGCAACTGCGCGTCTTGCGCGCGCCGCGTCTTTCTTCAGGAGCCCCATTAAATGAGCAACATGAACCACGAACGTGTCCTCAGTGTGCACCACTGGAACGACACCCTGTTCAGCTTCAAGTGCACTCGCGACCCGGGCCTGCGCTTCGAGAACGGTCAGTTCGTGATGATCGGCCTGCAACAAGAAAGCGGCCGTCCGCTCATGCGCGCCTATTCCATCGCTTCGCCGAACTGGGAAGAGCACCTGGAGTTCTTCAGCATCAAGGTGCCGGACGGTCCGCTGACCTCGCAGCTGCAGCACCTGAAGGAAGGCGACGAGATCATCATCAGCAAGAAGCCTACCGGTACCCTGGTACTCGACGACCTGAACCCGGGCAAGCACCTGTACCTGCTGAGCACCGGCACTGGCCTGGCACCGTTCATGAGTGTCATCCAGGACCCGGAAACCTACGAGCGCTTCGAGAAGGTGATCCTGGTGCACGGCGTGCGCTACGTGAACGAAGTGGCCTACCGCGAGTTCATCACCGAGCACCTGCCGCAGAACGAATTCTTCGGTGAGTCGGTTCGCGACAAGCTGATCTACTACCCGACCGTGACCCGTGAACCGTTCGAGAATCAGGGCCGCCTGACCGACCTGATGCGCAGCGGCAAGCTGTTCAGCGACATCGGCCTGCCACCGATCAACCCGCAGGACGACCGCGCGATGATCTGCGGCAGCCCGAGCATGCTCGACGAGACCAGCGAAGTGCTGGACAGCTTCGGCCTGAAAATCTCCCCGCGCATGCGCGAGCCGGGTGATTACCTGATCGAGCGTGCCTTCGTCGAGAAGTAAGGCGCAGGCTGATGCAAAGAAGGCGACCCTTGGGTCGCCTTTCTTGTGCCTGTGATTCATGTATCGCCTGTGCCGGCCCTTTCGCGGGCTTGCCCGCTTCCACAGGGATATCACAAGGCCTGAGGTCAGTGGTACCCCTGTGGGAGCGGGCAAGCCCGCGAAGAGGCCGGAACAGGCAATACACAATCTATTCGACGCGCGTCTCGCCGCTATACACCAATATCTCCCGACACCGCTTGCACAGGTAGCGCCGCCCCTGGCGCACCAGCTTGTGCCGCTGCGCGGTAAACGGGAAGTCGCTTTGCGGGCACGGGCAGCGGTAGATGTAGCGGGTCACCACGCGCCGTTGCACTTCGTAGTTGTGGCAACGGTTGGGCGGCAGTTCATACACCCCGCGCATGATCAGCTGCCACTCCTCGCCATGGGCCTGGATGCGGTCGCCGAACAGCTGGTGGGCCACCAGGTGCGCCACTTCATGGGCCACGGTCTGGCGCAGGAAGTCTTCCTGGTTTTCGCGGTAAAGCTGCAGGTTGAAGCGCAGCAGGTTCTCGTGCAGGTGGGCGACACCGGCTTTTTGCCCGCGCAGCTTGAAGCTGACTTCCGGGCGCGGGAAGGGGCGTTTGAAGAAGGTTTCAGCTTGCTGGTAACAGGTTTCGACGCGTTGTCTGAGCAGCTCGGGCATGGCGGGGTGGTTCTCCTGACCGGGCATTATGCCGCAACCCCGGGCAGGCTGCCGAGCCACCGGTCAGCGCACAGCCTGAGGCCGCCTTGCGGCGGCCTCAGGTTGATGCCCCAGTGTTGGTCGAGTCTGTTCTAGTTGGTGTAGACGGGCCCCACGCCCAGTCCCCAGATGATCACCGTGGCGGCCATGATCGCCACCAGTACCACAAGGCCCACCGCCAGCACCGAGCTGGAGAACAGGAAGCCTTCGTCGGACGGTATGTTCATGAACGTCGGCAAACCGACGTACAGCAGGTACACCGTGTAGCAGATGGCGGCGGTGCCAATCAGCATGCCCAGCCACAGGTGCGGGTACAGTGCCGCCAGGCCGCCGATGAACAACGGGGTGGCGGTGTAGGTGGCAAAGGCGATGCACTGTGCCATGGACGGGTTGGCATCGTAGGTGCGAGCCATCCAGTGGATGAACGCCCCCATTACCGCCACCCCGGCAAGCATCGCCAGGTACGACATGATGCTCATCCAGATGGCGCTTTCCATGGTCAGCATCACCGCTGGCCGGTCGCCGATCACCCAGCCGACCTGGGTGGTACCGATGAACGCCGAAATGGCGGGGATCGCAGCCAGGATCAGGGTGTGCGTCAGGTACATGTGGCTGATGGTTTCTTCTTCGCCACGAATTTCCCGCCATTCCTGGTCGGGATGGGTAAACAGCCCCACAACGTGATGAATCATGCCGATCACTCCTCTCAATGTTGCCAAACGCCCCCCAGATGGAGCGCAAGCGGCCCTAGGCCCGAACACCGAAGCAAGCGGTAATGTGGCCTTATGTCGCAGTATAGGAAGCCGTTACCCGCATAAACCGTGCTTTTTAGAGCAAATTGCGCTGTAAGACGCGCTGTTGATTACAATGAAGTCTTTATCGGAATGCCTACAGCGCCGCCGCGTTTGTGCGTAAAATAGCCGGCTTTTGTCACACCTCGCGGATCCAAGCGCTATGGGCACCCTCTCGGTCAACCAGAACAAACTGCAAAAACGCCTGCGTCGTCTCGCCGGCGAAGCCATCACCGACTACAACATGATCGAGGATGGCGACAAGGTCATGGTCTGCCTGTCCGGCGGCAAGGACAGCTACACCATGCTCGACGTTCTGTTGCACCTGCAGAAGGTGGCACCGATCAAGTTCGAGATCGTCGCGGTGAACATGGACCAGAAGCAGCCGGGTTTCCCCGAGCATGTGCTGCCGGCCTACCTCAAGGAACTGGGTGTCGAGTACCACATCGTCGAGAAGGACACCTACTCGGTGGTCAAGGAGCTGGTCCCCGAGGGCAAGACCACCTGCTCGCTGTGCTCGCGCCTGCGCCGTGGCACCCTGTACACCTTCGCCGACGAAATCGGCGCGACCAAGATGGCGCTGGGGCACCACCGCGACGATATCGTCGAAACCTTCTTCCTCAACATGTTCTTCAACGGCGCGCTCAAGGGCATGCCGCCGAAGCTGCGCGCCGACGATGGCCGCAACGTGGTGATCCGCCCGCTGGCCTACTGCAGCGAGAAGGATATCCAGGCCTACTCGGACATGAAGGAATTCCCGATCATCCCGTGCAACCTGTGCGGTTCGCAGGAAAACCTGCAGCGTCAGGTGGTCAAGGACATGCTGGTGGAGTGGGAGCGCAAGCACCCGGGGCGTACCGAGAGCATCTTCCGCGCCCTGCAGAACGTGGCACCGTCGCAGCTGGCTGACCGCAACCTGTTCGACTTCACCAGCCTGAAGATCGACGAGAACGCTACCCCGCGTTTCCTTGACGTGCTGAACATCTGAACCCATGCGCGATTACCAGTGGTTGCACGAGTACTGCCTGAACCGCTTCGGCTCGGCCCAGGCCCTGGAGGCCTTCCTGCCGCAGCCGCGCACACCGGCGCAACTGCGTGATATCAGCGACGACCGCTACCTGTCGACCTTGGCCCTGCGCGTGTTCCGCGCCGGGCTCAAGCACAGCCTGGTGGATGCCAAGTGGCCGGCGTTCGAGCAGGTGTTCTTCGGCTTCGACCCGGAGAAGGTGGTATTGATGGGCGCCGAGCACCTCGAGCGGCTGATGCACGACGAGCGCATCATCCGCCACCTGGGCAAGCTCAAGAGCGTGCCGCGCAATGCGCAGATGGTTCTTGACGTGGCCAAGGAGAAGGGCAGTTTCGGCGCCTTCATCGCCGACTGGCCGGTGACCGACATCGTCGGTTTGTGGAAGTACCTGGCCAAGCACGGCAACCAGCTGGGCGGGTTGTCGGCACCGCGCTTCTTGCGCATGGTCGGCAAGGACACGTTCATCCCTACCGATGACATGGCTGCGGCGTTGATTGCGCAGAAGGTGATCGACAAACCGCCGACCAGCCAGCGGGACCTGGCCTTGGTGCAGCAGGCGTTCAACCAGTGGCATGCCGAGAGTGGGCGGCCGCTGTGCCAGTTGTCGGTGATGCTGGCGCATACCGTCAACCATTGAGATTTGTGTTGGCCCCTTCGCGGGCATGCCCGCTCCCACAGGTCAGCGCCGACCTCAAGTGTGGCGCGAACCCTGTGGGAGCGGGCAAGCCCGCGAAGAATCTAACGCCCTTCGCCGGCCATGCGCCGTTCGTGCTGGAACTTCCAGCGCACATACAGCAGCCCGGCAATGAACAGCCCCAGGCTCACCAGCACCTCTACCCAGCCAAATACCGCCCGTGCCGGGTCGAACGCCGCCAGCACCCCCTTGATGAAATAGATATTCACTACGAAGCAGGTCCAGGCATGTGCCCGGGCGCTGCCTGTCAGCATGCCCGGCAGCAACAGCAGCAACGGCACCAGTTCGATCGCCAGGATCACCTCGACCCGCGCCCCGTGCAGGTTGGCGAACCACAGGTTGTTCACCAGCAGCAGGGCGACCAGGCCGAAGAAGAACGCCAGGCTCAACGCCCGCGTCAGGCGCAGACGCGGTGCCAGCCATTCCAGCGCCGGCAATACCTTGGGCTTCTTAGCCACGTGCGGCCTCCAGGGCCTTGGCGGTGGTCGCCAGGCGTTGGCCAAGGGCGCGGCACAGGGCTATCTCGTGCTGGTCGAGCTCGCGCTTGCCATCGGCGCCAGCATGATGGCTGGCGCCATACGGGGTGCCGCCACCGCGGGTCTCGAGCAGTGCCGATTCGCTGTACGGCAGGCCCATTACCAGCATGCCGTGGTGCATCAGTGGCAGCATCATCGACAGCAGGGTGGTTTCCTGCCCGCCATGCAGGCTGGCGGTTGAGGTGAAAACGCCCGCCGGCTTGCCGACCAGTTCACCGCCCAGCCACAGGCTGCTGGTGCCATCCAGGAAGTACTTGAGCGGTGCCGCCATGTTGCCGAAGCGGGTCGGGCTGCCCAATACCAGGCCGGCGCAGTGGCGCAGGTCGTCCAGGGTGGCGTACAGCGCGCCACTGGCCGGGATGTCCGGGGCCACTGCTTCGCACTCGGTGGAAATCGCCGGTACCGTGCGTAGGCGGGCTTCCATGCCGGCCAGCTCGATGCCGCGGGCGATGTGCCGGGCCATCTCGCTGGTCGAACCATGGCGGCTGTAATACAGCACCAGGATGTAGGGCTGGCTCACGGCAGGATCTCCAGTACTTTCTCGGGCGGTCGGCCGACCACGGCCTTGTCACCGACGACCAGGATCGGCCGCTCGATCAGCTTGGGGTGCCGGGCCATGGCCTCGATCAGTTGTGCGTCGGTCAGCGCCGGGTCGGCCAGTTTCAGCTCCTTGTACTCGTCCTCGCCGGTACGCAGCAGCTGGCGTGGGGCGATGCCCAGCTTGCCGAGCAGGGCCTTCAGGGTGGCAGCGTCGGGCGGGGTCTCGAGGTAGCGCACGATGGTCGGCGCCAGGCCGCGAGCTTCGAGCAGTTCCAGGGCGCCGCGGGATTTCGAGCAGCGCGGGTTATGATAGAGCGTGAGGTCGGTCATGTCGGGTCGCATCCAGCAGGGTGTGGCGGCTATTCTAACCGCAGCGACTGACCAATTTGCTTTAAAACTCGAGAAGGATTGACCCATGGCAAGGCGTCTGGCAGCAGTACTGGCCATCACCGCGAGCCTGTTGCTCGGTGGTTGCGGTGCCGATTATGGCGTGGACCAACACGGTAATACGGTTAAGGCCGAACAGATCGACGGGCACTGGCTGGTGCTCAACTACTGGGCCGAATGGTGCGGGCCGTGCCGTACCGAAATCCCTGAACTGAACGCGGCAGCCAAGCAGTGGGCGGCCGACGGTATCAAGGTGGTGGGGGTGAACTTCGATGGCTTGCAGGGGCAGGAGCTGAAGCAGGCTGCCGAAACCTTGGGCATCGCTTTCACCGTGTTGGCGCAGGACCCGGCCGAGCGCTATGACCTGCCACGTAGCGAGGCATTGCCGGTGACCTACATCATCGATGACAAGGGCAAGGTGCGGGAACAGCTGATGGGCGAGCAGACCCTGGAAGGGCTGCAGGCCAAGATCAAGGCACTGAAGGGCGCCTGATGCATTTGGGGGCTGCTTTGCAGCCCATCGCGACACAAGGCCGCTCCTACAGGAGATCGCATCCCCCTGTAGGAGCGGCCTTGTGTCGCGATGGGCCGCAAAGCGGCCCCGGCAATATTCAGCCTTCCTCAGGCCAGAAGCGCAGCGGCTTGCCTTCGGCCGGCCAGAAACGCATCTGCTCGATAGGCGACACATCCCAGCGCTGCACTGTTTCCAGCGCCTGCAGGAAGCGCTTTTCCTGCTCCATCAACGCCGGTGCGCAGAGCTTGCGGGTCTTGCCGACCTTGCCGAAGCTCAGGTGCTCGCCGTCCAGTGTGTACGGCGCAAACCAGTGGTTGCAGCCGCCGTTGCCATAGGCACGGCCATCGCTGGCCAAGGTCAGGGTCAGGTGGCTGTAATCGATCAGCGGCCGTTCGCCAATCCACTCCAGCACGTAGCTGCGCTCCTGCTGCAGTTTCGAAGGTTCCGCGGCGCAGCCGAGCAGGCCGGTGGCAATCAGCACGCCGGTCAGCAGATTCTTCACTCGGCGCTCTCCTGGCAACGCGGGCACAGGTGTTTTTCGCCACGGCTGGCCCAGCCCAGCTCGGCAACGCGCGCGCTGGCGGCAGGCTGGCGGGCTTTCTTGCCCAGCTTGGCGTCCACCGCGAACTCGAAGTCCAGCACGGCGTCGCAGCTGTCGCACGCAACCTGCCAGGTGAGGATTTCCAGCTCGTTGAACACCGGGCCGCTGGCCACGGCAACCCACTGGCCGCGTGGGTTGATCAGGTGGCGCACGCTCTCCACTGTCAGGCGCATGGACAAGTCCTTGCTGCCCTTGAGGGTGACCAGCAGGGTGTCGCCTTTGTGCATCGAACCGCCGTTGCCGGTGACCTGATAGCGGCCCGGCACCAGGGCGCGGCACTCGATCAGGGTGTGTTGCGGGTTGAAAAGGGTGTAGCGGAAATCGTGCTCGACCATGGGTCCTCCAGAAATGCCGCGTATCCTAGCACTAACCCATCACCAGATTCTGTGGATTGCCTGCCGCCCAGCGGTTGATGTTGTCCAGCGTGGTCGCGGCGATGGCATCCAGTGCCTCGCGGGTAAGGAACGCCTGGTGGGCAGTGATGATCACGTTGGGGAAGGTCAGCAGGCGGGCCAGTACGTCGTCCTGCAGCGGCAGGTCGGAGCGGTCTTCGAAGAACAGCTGGGCTTCTTCTTCGTAGACGTCCAGGCCCAGGTAGCCGAGCTGGCCGCTCTTCAGCGCGTCGATCAGCGCCGGGGTGTCGACCAGCGCGCCGCGGCCGGTGTTGATCAGCATGGCGCCGGGCTGCAGCTGGGCCAGGCTTTGTGCATTGACAAGGTGCCGGGTGTGCTCGGTCAGCGGGCAGTGCAGGCTGATGACGCGGGCTTCGCGCAGCAGTTCGGGCAATGGCAGGTAGCGCGCGCCCAAGGCCAGCAGGTCGGGGTTGGGGTAAGGGTCATAGGCCAGCAACTGGCAGCCGAAACCGGCCATGATGCGGGCAAAGGCGGTGCCGATCTGGCCGGTACCGACCACGCCGACGGTCTTGCCGTGCAGGTCGAAGCCGGTCAGCCCGTGCAGGGTGAAGTCACCCTCGCGGGTGCGGTTGTAGGCCCGGTGCAGGCGCCGATTCAGGGCCAGGATCAGCGCCACGGCGTGTTCGGCCACGGCGTGCGGCGAGTAGGCCGGCACTCGCACTACGGTCAGGCCCAGGCGCTGGGCGGCGGCCAGGTCGACATGGTTGTAGCCGGCCGAACGCAGGGCGACCAGGCGCGTGCCGCCTGCGGCCAGGCGTTGCAGCACCTGGGCGTCGAGCTCGTCATTGATGAAGGCGCATACCACCTCGTAGCCATCGGCCAGGGCAGCGGTGTCGAGGGTCAGGCGGGCAGGCTGGAAGTGCAGGTCCAGGGTGGTGCCGCTGGCGGCACGGGTGAAGCTTTCCTGGTCGTAGTGCTGGCTGCTGAACAACAGGGCGCGCATGGTGGGTTCCTTTTCCAGTGCAGGAGGTACAGCATACCTTGAATATGGCGCGGGCCACTGTGGGAGCGGGCGTGCCCGCGAAGAAGGCTTCGCGGTGGATGGCACGGGCTTCGCCCGTGTTCGCGGGCACGCCCGCTCCCACAGGGAACTGTGTCAGGCGCTCAATCTGGCCTGCGCCGCCAAGCGGTTGATTGCCGCATCCAGTTCGTCCAGTGCCTGCTGTGCCAGCGGGTTTTCCTGCTTGAGCAAGGTCTCGCTGCGCTGGCACGCGGCCCGCAACTGCGGCACGCCGCAATAACGCGAGGCGCCGTTCAGGCGGTGCACCTGTTCGATCAGGCCGTTGCGGTCGTCGGCCTCGCGGGCAGCGCGTATGGCTTCGCGGTCGGCTTCCAGCGAGGTCAGCAGCATGCTCAGCATATCCGCCGCCAGGTCCGCCTTGCCGGCGGCCAGGCGCAGACCTTCCTCGGGGTCCAGCACCTTCAGGTCATCACCGTTGGCCAGTTGCTCGGCCAGGCGTTCCTGCTGTGGCGCGCCCAGGCTCAGGCCGGTCCATTTCATCACCACCTGGGCCAGCTGCCGTTCGCTGATCGGCTTGGTCAGGTAGTCGTCCATGCCACCGTGCAGCAACGCGCGTTTCTCATTGGCCATGGCGTGGGCGGTGAGGGCGACGATCGGCAGCGGGTTGCCGCTTTGGGTGTTTTCCCACAGGCGAATCTGCTCGGTGCAGGCGCGGCCGTCCATGCCGGGCATCTGCACGTCCATCAGCACCAGGTCGAACGGCTCGTCCTGCACCGCCTGCACCGCCGCATAGCCGTTGTCGACAGCCAGCACCTCGGCGCCCAGGTCTTCGAGCAGGGTCTGCACCAGCAGCAGGTTGGCGGGGTTGTCGTCGACGCAGAGGATCTTCGGCTGGCGCTGGCCGTTGACGCTGTTCACCTCGCCCTGCGGGCGGCGCGGCTGCACCAGTTCCAGCAACAGGCGGCGCAGTTTGCGCGTGCAGGTCGGCTTGGACAGCAACTGGCCATGGCCGTTGGGCAGGTACGGATGGTACAGCGCCTGCTCGGTGGTCGGGCACAGCACCACGCACTGGCAATGGTAGCGCTCGAGCTGCTGGTGGTAATGGCCCAGCTGCTCGGGCGACAGGTTGCCAAGGTTGGCCCCGAGCACGGCGAACTCGAACGGCAAGCCAGCCTGGCTGGCGGCCTGCACACCCTGCAGCAGCTGGTCGTAGGAGGCGAACAGGCTGACGCTGAGGCCGCAGTCTTCCAACTGGTGTTCCAACGCCTGGCGCGCCAGCTCGTGGCCGTCGACGATGGCTGCGCGGCGGCCCAGCAGCGGTTGCAGCGGCAACTCCTCGACACCATCGTGGGCCTTGGGCAGGTTGAGGCTGATCCAGAACTGCGAACCCTCGCCCGGGGTGCTGTCGACGCCGATCTCGCCGCCCATCTGCTCGATCAGGCGCTTGGAAATCACCAGCCCCAGGCCGGTGCCGCCGGGCTGGCGGGCCAGCGAGTTGTCGGCCTGGCTGAAGGCCTGGAACAGCGTACGCACATCCTGTGGCGACAGGCCGATGCCGGTGTCCTGCACGCTGATGCGCAGCTGCGCACTGTCTTCGTGCTCGTCTTCGAGCATGGCGCGCACGACGATGGTGCCTTCGCGGGTGAACTTGATGGCGTTGCTGACCAGGTTGGTAAGGATCTGCTTGAGCCGCAACGGGTCGCCGATCAGCGACGACGGGGTATCGCGGTAGATCAGGCTGAGCAGCTCCAGCTGCTTGGCGTGGGCGGCCGGGGCGAGGATGGTCAGGGTGTCCTGGATCAGGTCGCGCAGGTTGAAGGGGATGCTGTCGAGCACCAGCTTGCCGGCCTCGATCTTGGAGAAGTCGAGGATCTCGTTGATGATCCCCAGCAGGTTGTCGGCGGATTTCTCGATAGTGCTCAGGTAGTCCAGCTGGCGCGGTGTCAGCTCGCTTTTCTGCAGCAGGTGGGTGAAACCGAGGATGCCGTTGAGCGGGGTGCGGATTTCGTGGCTCATGTTGGCCAGGAACTCCGACTTGATGCGGCTGGCTTCCAGGGCTTCCTTGCGCGCCATGTCCAGCTCGATGTTCTGGATCTCGATGGTTTCCAGGTTCTGGCGCACGTCCTCGGTGGCCTGGTCGATGCTGTGCTGCAGCTCTTCGTGGGCGTTGTGCAGGGTTTCGGCCATGCGGTTGATGCCGCGCGCCAGCTCGTCCAGCTCATGGCTGCCCATGGCCGGCAGGCGTTCCTCGAGGTGGCCGTCCTTGAGCTGGTTGACCGCGTGCTTGATGCGCTTGATCGGGTCGTTGATGGTGCGGCTCATGCGCAGTGCCAGCAGGCCGCTGAGCACCAGGCAGGCGAGGATCAGCAGCAGGCTGGTGAACAGGTTGCGGTAGCCGCGCAGCAGGGTGCCGTCGTGGGACAGCTCGATCTCGACCCAGCCCAGCAGGCGTTCGGATTCGGCCGGCACGGCATCGGTGGCCAGGTCGCGATGGTGGCCGAACACCGGCATCAGGTAGCGTGTGGCGTCATTGCCGCTGCGCTGCAGCAGCTGGGTGCCGGTGCCGCCGCTGGGTGGCTGGTTGAGCATGCTCGGGCCGGCGTGGGCCAGGCGCGTGCGGTCCGGGGCCAGGAAGGCGACCGCACGCACATCGGCCTGCTCCAGGGTTTGCGCGGCAATGCGCTCAAGTTGTGCCGGTGCCAGCTTGGCCATGGCGGGTGCGGCCAGTGGCGCCAGTTGCTCGGCGATCATCTTGCCGCGTTGCAGCAGCTGGGTGCGCAGGTCGTTCTGTTGCAGCCAGGTGAAGTAACTACCCAGCACCA
Source organism: Pseudomonas asiatica (assembly GCF_040214835.1). NCBI lineage: Bacteria > Pseudomonadati > Pseudomonadota > Gammaproteobacteria > Pseudomonadales > Pseudomonadaceae > Pseudomonas > Pseudomonas asiatica. The sequence goes on from NZ_CP157874.1 coordinate 1,318,009, forward strand.
GGGCCATCAGGCCGGCGGGCAGCAGGGCCAGCAGCAGGACCCGGCTGCGAATTCCCAAGCGATCGAGCACACTCGCCTCCTGTCATGTGCCTGGACGCCGTCAAGCGATGACGGCCAAGCCGGGAAGTTACTCCGCCTGCCGTGCTATTGCACCTCTTTAGTACGTGTTTTGCGCCCTTGCAGGGGCATTGGTCGCAGGGCGGTTGCCTGGCGGGCGCTGGATACTCAATAATTGCGCAATTGAGAATGCATGGCAGTTGCCAATGAATCCTGTAGCTATTCACAACTCCAATATCCTCGCCATCGAGGATGACCCGGTCCTCGGTGCCTACCTGCACGAAGAGCTGCAGCGCGGCGGCTTCCAGGTGACCTGGTGCCGCAATGGGCTGGAGGGCCTGGAAACGGCGGGGCGCCAGGCTTTCGATGTGGTGCTCATGGACATCCTGTTGCCCGGGCTCAACGGCCTGGATGCCCTTGCGCAGTTGCGCAAGCGCAGCGCCACGCCGGTGATCCTGATGTCGGCGCTGGGCGCCGAGGCCGACCGCATCAGCGGTTTCCAGCGCGGTGCCGACGACTACCTGCCCAAGCCGTTCAGCATGGCCGAGCTGCAGGTACGCATCGAGGCCATCCTGCGCCGCGTCGCCCTCGAGCGGCGCCATCAAGCCCCGCAGGCGCGTGCCGGCAGCGGCGAACTGCAATACGACGAGGCACTGTGCGACGTGCGCCTGGAGGGTCGCCTGGCCGGCCTGACTCCCAGCGAATACCGCCTGCTCGACATCCTCAACCGCAACCTCGACGAAGTGCTGAGCAAGCCGTTCCTCTACCAGCAAGTGCTGCAGCGAGGCTATTCGCGGCATGACCGCAGCCTGGACATGCACGTCAGCCAGATCCGTCGCAAGCTCAAGGGCATCGGCTATCACGAACGGCAGATCCGCACCGTGTGGGGCAAAGGCTACGTACTCAGCGCCAGCGAGGCGGAGTGACCCATGCTCGACCGCCGCTCGCTGTTCTGGAAGCTGGCGATCCTGCTGGTGGGCTTCTGCCTGCTGATGATCGGCCTCAGCTACACCTGGGGTCGGCACATGGAAACCCAGAACGCCTTCCTCTCGGAACCGGCGCGGCAGGCCTTGCGTGGCTACGCTGCCGAGGCCGAGCAGGCCTGGCGCAGCGGTGGGCGGGCAGGGCTGGACCGTTGGGTGGCGGCGATGCACCAGCGCGAACGCGGCTGGGTTGGCGTGCTCGACCTCAACCTGCGGCCGCTGGACAGCGCCAGTCTCGACCCGCAGATCATGCAGCGGCTGACCCGCCTGCGCGGTGTCGACTGGCCGATGAGCCGGCGCAGCGTCGAGCAGCCGTGGCTGCGCATACCGTTCCCGGGGGCTCCGGAGCAGGGCCTGCTGGTGATCGAACTACCGCAGCGCTTCAACCCCGGGCAGTATCGGATGCTGTGGCGCATCGTCACCAACGGCATCATCCCCGGCCTGTTCACCCTGCTGTTGTGCGTGGGCCTTTACCGCATGCTGATCGTGCCGTTGAACCAGTTGCGCGAGCAGGCCAATGCCTGGCGCGCCGACCAGTTGTCGGCTCGCCTCGACCCACGCACCATCGCCCGGCATGACGAGTTGGGCGAACTGGCCCGGGCCTTCGACCAGATGGCCGAGCGGCTGCAGGGTACGGTAGCCATGCAGCAGCAGTTGCTGCGTGACCTGTCCCACGAAATGCGTACGCCACTCAGCCGGCTGCGGGTGGCCTGCGATGGCGAAACCGACCTGCAGCGCCTGCGTGAACGCCTGACGCGGGAGGTGGACTGCATGCAGCAGCTGGTCGAGGACACCCTGCAACTGGCCTGGCAGGACGCCGAACGTGCGCCGATGAACCTGGAGCCGATCGAGGTGCAGGCGCTGTGGGAGCTGCTGGCCGAGAATGCCAGCTATGAAAGCGGCTGGTCGCTGGCGCGGCTGCGCTGCGAAGTGCCGGCCGACTGCTGGGTGCAGGGCAACCTGAACCACCTGGCCCAGGCGCTGGAGAACCTGTTGCGCAATGCCATTCGTCATTCGCCAGCCGATGGTGTGGTGCGCCTCGGTGGTCAGCGTGAAGGCGGGTATTGGTGGTTGTGGCTGGAAGACGAAGGCGGAGGCGTGGCTGAAGAAGACCTGGAGCGGATCTTTGCACCGTTCTCGCGGCTGGACGGTTCGCGGCCCGGGGATGGCGGTTTCGGCCTGGGGCTGAGCATTGCCCGCAGTGCCATCCAGCGCCAGGGTGGCACCTTGTGGGCGCAGAATGGCAAACGCGGGCTGCGGTTGTGGATGAGATTGCCGTTACATGTGCCGGCCTCACCACAGCGCTTGAATTTAACGCGGTCCCTGTAGGAGCGGCCTTGTGTCGCGATGGGGCGCGCAGCGGCCCCTAGGTTTCAGCTTCGCCGCATATATTGCCGGGGCCGCTGCGCGCCCCATCGCGACACAAGGCCGCTCCTACAAAGGCCGTGCACGCAATACACGCCGATATATAGCTTGTAGCTATATTCACCACAGATTGCGTGATATGGCCGGGAAGGGTTTGCCGGTATGATAGGCACCCCTGCCGTCCGGATTGTGAAATACGCCATGACCTTGCAGTACCCAACCATCGCCGATTGCGTCGGCAATACGCCCCTGGTTCGCCTGCAGCGTATCGCTGGCGAAACCAGCAACACCCTCCTGCTCAAGCTCGAAGGTAACAATCCCGCCGGCTCGGTGAAGGACCGCCCGGCACTGTCGATGATCACCCGCGCCGAACTGCGTGGCCAGATCAAACCCGGCGACACCCTGATCGAAGCCACCTCCGGCAACACCGGCATCGCTCTGGCGATGGCTGCGGCGATCAAGGGCTACAAGATGATCCTGATCATGCCCGACAACTCTACCGCCGAGCGCAAGGCCGCCATGACCGCCTACGGCGCCGAGCTGATCCTGGTGACCAAGGAGGAGGGCATGGAAGGCGCCCGTGACCTGGCCGAGAAGCTGCAGGCCGAAGGCCGCGGCCTGGTGCTGGACCAGTTCGCCAACGGCGACAACCCCATCGCCCACTACAACAGCACCGGCCCCGAGATCTGGCAGCAGACCCAGGGCACCATCACTCATTTCATCAGCTCCATGGGTACCACCGGTACCATCATGGGCTGCTCGCAGTACCTCAAGGAACAGAACCCGGCGGTGCAGATCATCGGCCTGCAACCAATGGAAGGCTCGGCCATTCCGGGCATCCGCCGCTGGCCCGAGGAATACCTGCCGAAAATCTTCGACGCCAGCCGTGTCGACCGCGTGGTCGACATGTCGCAGCAGGAAGCCGAGGAAACCACCCGTCGCCTTGCCCGTGAAGAGGGCATTTTCTGCGGCGTGTCTTCCGGTGGTGCAGTCGCGGCCATGCTGCGCCTGTCCCGCGAGGTGGAAAATGCCACGATGGTCGCGATCATCTGCGACCGCGGCGACCGTTACCTGTCCACCGGCCTGTTCGACCCGAGCTAAATGTCCAAGAAGAAAAGCAACAGCGGCCTGCGCTTCCAGCCGGCCGGCGGCAACCGCAGCCCCCAGGTCCCGGTGGGCAAGAAGCAGCGCCTGGAAATAGAGCGCCTGGCCGGTGACGGCCGGGGTATTGCCTTCCACGAAGGGCGCACCTGGTTCGTCAGTGGCGCCCTGGCCGGCGAGGCCGTGGAAGCGCGGGTGCTCAATGCCCGTGGCAAAGTGGTCGAGGCCCGCCTTGAGCGCCTGCTGCAGGCCAGCCCCGAGCGCCGTCAGGCACCATGCCGGTATTACGAGCGCTGCGGTGGCTGCAACCTGCAGCACCTGCCGCACGAAGCGCAGCTGGCGCTCAAGCAGCGCACCCTGGCCGAGCAGCTACAGCGGGTGGCCGGCGTGCAGCCCGAGGAATGGGCCGCACCGCTGAGCGGGCCGGAGTTCGGTTACCGGCGCCGCGCCCGCGTGGCCGTACGCTGGGACGCCAAGGCGCGCCAGCTGGAGGTCGGCTTCCGCGCCGAAGCCAGCCAGGACATCATTGCCATCGACGATTGCGCGGTGCTGGTACAGCCCTTGCAATCGATTCTGCGCCACTTGCCGACCGTGCTGCGCTCGCTGAGCAAGCCGCAGGCGCTGGGCCATGTGGAACTGTTCAGCGGCACTGCCGAGGCGCTGCTGGTGCGCCATGTCGCGCCGTTGCCGGCTGAAGACCTGGCCAGGTTGCAGGCATTCTGCGAGCAGGCCAATGCCCAGCTGTGGCTGCAGGGCGAAGGTGAGCCGGCGCCAGTGGACCCGGCCGCGCAACTGGGCTTTGCCCTGGCGCCCTGGCAGCTGGAGCTGGCCTGGCGCCCGGGTGACTTCGTGCAGGTGAATGCCCAGGTCAACACGGCGATGATCGAGCAGGCCCTGGCATGGCTGGCACCCCAGGCCGACGAGCGCGTGCTGGACCTGTTCTGCGGCCTGGGCAACTTCGCCCTGCCGCTGGCCCGCCAGGCGCGCGAGGTGGTTGCTGTGGAAGGTGTGCAGGCCATGGTCGATCGGGCCGCGGCAAATGCCCGGAACAACAATGTGCATAACGCACGGTTTTTTCAGGCCGATTTATCGCAGCCTTTGGCGGGCGCCGGATGGGCCGCCGAGGGCTTTTCTGCGGTACTCTTGGATCCACCGCGCGACGGTGCTTTCGAGGTGGTGCAAGGCATCGCCCGCCTCAAGGCCAGAAGGCTGGTCTATGTATCGTGCAACCCGGCCACGCTGGCGCGAGACGCCCAGGTGCTGGTCGGCCAGGGGTACCGGTTAAAAAGGGCCGGGATTCTCGACATGTTTCCTCAGACGGCGCATGTCGAGGCCATGGCGTTATTCGAAGCGGGCTAGCTGACTGGCCCCTTGGTGCGGCTTTCACGGAAGGGTGGCCGCACGGTGATTGCCAGCGCACCCGCGTGGTGCGCTGTATGGAAAGGTAAAACAAAGATGGTACAGGTGAGAGTGCACCAGCCGGTCAACACCGACGGCAGTATCAATCTCGAAGCATGGTTGGACCATGTGGTAAGCGTCGATTCGGCACTGGATCGCGCAGCGCTGAAAGAGGCCTGCGAGTTTGCCCATGAAGTCGAGAAAAAGGGCAACCCGGCCAAGCATTCCTGGGCGGACGGTACGTCCAGCTTCCAGGCGGGCCTGGAGATCGCCGAAATCCTCGCCGACCTCAAGCTCGACCAGGATTCCCTGGTGGCGGCGGTCATCTACCGCTCGGTACGCGAGGGCAAGGTGACCCTGGCCGAGGTCAGCCAGCGCTTTGGCCCGGTGGTGTCCAAGCTGATCGACGGTGTGCTGCGCATGGCCGCCATCAGCGCCAGCCTCAGCCCGCGCCAATCGCTGGTACTGGGTTCGCAGGCGCAGGTCGAGAACCTGCGCAAGATGCTCGTGGCCATGGTCGACGACGTGCGCGTGGCGCTGATCAAGCTGGCCGAGCGTACCTGCGCGATCCGTGCGGTCAAGGCCGCCGACGACGAGAAACGCCTGCGTGTCGCGCGCGAGGTGTTCGACATCTATGCGCCGCTGGCGCACCGCCTGGGTATCGGCCACATCAAGTGGGAGCTGGAAGACCTGTCCTTCCGCTACCTCGAACCCGACCAGTACAAACAGATTGCCAAGCTGCTGCACGAGCGCCGGCTGGACCGCGAGCGCTTCATCAGCGAGGTGATGAACCAGCTGCAGAACGAGCTGCTGGCCACTGGCGTCAAGGCCGACATCAGCGGCCGGGCGAAACATATCTATTCGATCTGGCGCAAGATGCAGCGCAAAGGCCTGGAATTCAGCCAGATCTACGACGTGCGCGCGGTACGCGTGCTGGTGCCGGAAATCCGCGACTGCTACACCGCGCTGGGCATCGTGCACACCCTGTGGCGGCATATCCCCAAGGAGTTCGACGACTACATCGCCAACCCCAAGGAGAACGGCTATCGCTCGCTGCACACCGCGGTGATCGGCCCCGAGGGCAAGGTGCTGGAAGTGCAGATCCGTACCCACGGCATGCACGAGGAGGCCGAGCTTGGGGTTTGCGCCCACTGGCGCTACAAGGGCACCGACGTCAAGTCCAGTTCCAACCATTACGAAGAGAAGATCTCCTGGCTGCGCCAGGTGCTGGAGTGGCACGAAGAGCTGGGCGATATCGGTGGCCTGGCCGAGCAGCTGCGGGTCGACATCGAGCCGGACCGGGTCTACGTGTTCACCCCGGACGGCCACGCCATCGACTTGCCAAAGGGTGCCACGCCGCTGGACTTCGCCTACCGCGTGCACACCGAAATCGGCCACAACTGCCGCGGCGCCAAGATCAACGGGCGCATCGTGCCGCTCAACTACAGCCTGCAGACCGGCGAGCAGGTCGAGATCATCACCAGCAAGCACGGCAACCCCAGCCGTGACTGGTTGAACTCCAACCTGGGCTACGTCACCACCTCGCGGGCGCGAGCCAAGATCGTGCACTGGTTCAAGCTGCAGGCACGCGACCAGAACGTCGCTGCCGGCAAGACCTTGCTCGAACGCGAGCTCAGCCGCCTGGGCCTGCCGCAGGTGGATTTCGAGCGCCTGGCCGAGAAGACCAACGTCAAGACCGCCGAGGACATGTTCGCCTCGCTCGGTGCTGGCGACCTGCGCCTGGCGCACCTGGTCAACGCCGCCCAGCAGTTGCTGGAGCCCGAGCGCATCGAGCAGATCGAACTGGTACCGCGCAAGCCTACCGGGCCGCGTACCGGCAAGCGTGGCGACATCCAGATCCAGGGCGTCGGCAACCTGCTGACGCAGATGGCTGGCTGCTGCCAGCCGCTGCCGGGTGACGCCATCGTCGGCTACATCACCCAGGGCCGCGGCGTGAGCATCCACCGCCAGGACTGCGCCTCGGTGCTGCAGTTGGCGGGCAAGGAGCCGGAGCGCATGATCCAGGTCAGCTGGGGGCCGATCCCGGTGCAGACCTACCCGGTCGACATCGTCATCCGTGCCTACGATCGCCCGGGCTTGCTGCGCGATGTGTCGCAAGTGCTGCTGAACGAAAAGATCAACGTGCTGGCGGTGAACACCCGCTCGAACAAGGAAGACAACACCGCGCTGATGTCGCTGACCATCGAGATTCCAGGCCTGGATGCGCTGGGGCGCCTGCTGGGGCGGATCTCGCAGTTGCCGAACATCATCGAGACGCGGCGTAATCGTACCCCTTGAGACCGCGGTGCCTGCTTCGCGGGCTTGCCCGCTCCCACAGGCAAGATGCAGATTTCGAAACCTGCATGCATCCTGTGGGAGCGGGCAAGCCCGCGAAGAAGCCACCACCGAAGGACCTGCCTGAATGACCTACACCCTCGAAGACCTGCTGCACCTCATGGCCCGCCTGCGCGACCCGCAGTACGGCTGCCCGTGGGACCTGAAGCAGAACTACGCGAGCATCGTCCCGCACACCATCGAAGAGGCCTACGAGGTTGCCGACACCATCGAGCGTGGCGACTTCGAACACCTGCAAGGTGAGCTGGGCGACTTGCTGTTCCAGGTGGTCTACTACAGCCAGCTGGCCCGCGAGGAAGGGCGTTTCGAGTTCGACGGCGTGGTCGACAGCATCACCCGCAAGCTCATTCGCCGTCACCCGCATGTATTCCCCACCGGCGAGCTGTACGCGCCGGTGGACACCCCCAGCCTGAGCGAGGCCCAGGTCAAGTCACGCTGGGAAGAAATCAAGGCTGAAGAGCGGGCGGAAAAGAGCCAGCCCGAACAGCTGTCGCTGCTCGACGACGTACCAGCGGCATTGCCGGCATTGTCGCGGGCAGCCAAACTGCAAAAGCGCGCGGCCACGGTCGGTTTCGACTGGCCTGCGGCATTGCCGGTGTTGGACAAGGTCCGCGAAGAGCTGGATGAAGTGCTGCAGGCCATGGCCGACGGCGATGCCGATGCGCTCGAGGATGAAATCGGCGACCTGCTGTTTGCCGCCGTCAACCTGGCCCGCCACCTCAAGCATGACCCGGAACACGCCCTGCGCCGTGCCAATCGCAAGTTCGAGCGGCGTTTCCGCTTCATCGAACAGGCATTGCGCGACAGTGGCCGACCCATCGAAGATTGTAACCTTGACGAACTGGATGCCCTTTGGGGTGAAGCCAAACGTCAGGAAAAGAACCTGCCCAGCTGCAGCTGAGCTGTTGCATAAGTGAGTGAACATTCATGAGCCTTTCCCTTCGCGACCAACTGCTCAAAGCCGGTCTGGTCAACCAGAAACAGGTTTCCCAGGCCAACAAGGCCGAGAAGAAACAGAAACGCCTGGAGCACAAAGGCCAGGTCGAGGTGGACGACAGCCAGCAGCGCTTGGCCAAGGAAGCCATGGCCGAGAAAGCCAAGCGTGACCAGGAGCTGAACCGCCAGCAGCAGGAAAAAGCCGAGCAGAAGGCCCGCGCCGCGCAGATCAAGCAGTTGATCGAAGCGACTCGCCTGCCGAAGCTGAGCACCGAGGACTACTACAACTTCGTCGACGACAAGAAGGTCAAGCGCATTGCCGTCAATGCCTTGATGCGGACCAAGCTGAGCAATGGCGCGCTGGCCGTGGTGTCGTTTGCCGGCGGTTACGAGGTGATCCCTCGGGAGGCGGCGGTGAAGATCCAGGAGCGCGACCCCAACCGTATCCTGTTGCTGAATACCCATGTCGAGGAAGCGGACGAGGACGACCCGTACGCGGCCTACAAGATCCCTGATGATCTGATGTGGTAACCACGAAAAACCCCGCCTTGGCGGGGTTTTTCATTTGAAGATGGGTCATTGCGTGGCGCGCTGGTTTTCCAGGTTTTCCAGCTCTGTACGGTACTGGTGTGCTTCATGTTCGTTGTGGAACATCCCCACCAGCTGGCCCTGTTGGTGCACATCCCAGATCCGCACACCAGCGGCCAGGCCTTCGTGGGACATTTTCGATTCGTCGCGTTCGGTTACTTGGACTGTCATCGTTAAACTCCACTGCTTCAGTTGGCTGCGACACTGTGTCGCACAACCTCTTTATAGAATTTGTTAGCAGGCTAAGTAAATAAAACCGGCATGAAACAAGTTTCATGATCAGCCTTTGGGCCGGCAGGTGCGCTTTTGTAATCGATGGACTCGCCCCCGCCGAGGCATCACAGTGCCACGGTGGCGTTCTAAGAAGCCAACGGCAGCGAGGGCGAGACCATGAAAAAGCATAGTTCCAAGCAAGGTTCCCTGTCGTCCACTGATGTGGAGCTTTGCACAACCATCTGTGTAGACCTGGCCAAGCAGGTCTTTCAGTTAGCAGGCGAGGATGCTACCGGTCGGGTGATCTACGAAGATCGCATCAAATCCCGTCAGGCCTTTCATGATTTCCTGCTCAGGTTGCCAGCGACAGTGACCGTCTTGATGGAGTGCGGCCCAGGTGCACAAGCCTGGGCAAGGCTGCTGCAGGCCAAAGGTAATGCGGTTCGCATCCTGCCTGCGCAACGAGTCGCCGAACACCGCAGCGGCGCGAAGAACGACCGTAACGACACCCATGCCATTTTGCGCGCCGGTCGCGATACCAGTATTGCCTCGATATCGATCAAGAGCACCACAGCACTGGCTATTCAAGCACTGCACCGTATCCGCCGCGGCAACATCAAGCGGCATACCGCGCTGGGTAACCAGATACGTGGTTTGCTGCTTGAGCATGGCGTATCCATGCCACAGGGCGACGCTGCGATTGGTAAGCATGTGCCGCGGTCTCTTGAGGATGCCTCTTTACCTTTGCCCGACCTATTGCGTGAGTTGCTCGATGAGCTGTTGACGGACTGGCTGTCTCTGGGTGAACGCATTGCGGGGCTCAGTAGACGGCTCGAAGCGACAGCCCGGGAGGATAAAGTCGCACAGCGACTGGTCACCATTCGTGGCGTAGGCCCTATCATCGCCACGGCGATCGTGGCGAAACAGACCGAGCCCAGCCGCTTCGCCAGTGGCCGAATGTATTCCGCCTTCTTCGGTATCGTGCCCGATCAGCACAGCAGTGGAAACAAAGTCAGATTGGGCAGGATGAGCAAGCGAGGTGACGGCTACATACGTAGCCTGATGATCCAGGGCGCACATGCTGTCTTGAGTCAGCTAAGGCCTGATTCCGATCAGCCAGACGATCGCCGCCTCTTGCGCTGGCTATCCCGCCTTGGGCGCAAGGAAGCGGCGATCAGACTGGCTAATCGAAATCTGCGCATTATCTGGGCCCTGTTACAGAACGACCAGGTCTATCAACACAAACCGAACAGCAACCCGGAGGCTGCCATGAGCCTCTGACTAACCGAGTAATGCCACCGGGGCGCTAAGCGCTCCAACCCCTGCTAGTGAACATTGACCCCTGGTAAGACCGTCGCAGACTGATGCCTCCGCTCCTACAGGCCCGATGCAGTGGCCTCAATGTAAACGGCACGCTGCGAGCTCACCACGATGTTGGCCAGAAGCAAAAAGCTTCCTCGAACAGGCCTGATACATAGATGCAACCGGGTTCCTATGTTCAAAAGCAGCTAGACAGTGTGGGCGAGTCCATACATAGGAGCGGCCTTGTGTCGCGATGGGGCGCGCAGCGGCCCCGGCAATCTTGCGTTGAGGCAAAGATCCTGGGGACGCTGCGCGCCCCATCGCGACACAAGGCCGCTCCTACAGGCGTCGGTGCAAGGCAGGCAGAAAAAAGCCCCGCACAAGGCGGGGCTTCGGGTGCTGCAGGCAGCGCTGGCTCAGTTGCCCTTCACCGGCTTGCCATCGACCGTGCCATCCTGCAGCACGATCACGTATTCCTTGCCATCGGTCTCGACCTGGCGCAGTTGCACCAGCAGGTAGTCCCAGTTCTTGGCGAACCAAAGCTCGGTGATGCGCTTGCTCTGGCTTGGGTCGCGCACGCGCTCGACCTTCACCGCATCGACCTGGCCGGTCTTGGTAGTGACCTTTTCGGTGCCCAGCACGCGGAAGTCGTAGGTGTCGATCTCGTCACCGTCGACCACCTGGTAGGTCATGCTCTTCTTGCCGGCGGCCACGTCATGCTGCAGGGCCAGTTGGTAGGACGACTTGTCCAGCACGCCACGGTTCAGCGGCAGGCTGATGGCATCGCCACGGTCGCTGCCGGTGACCTTCTTGCTGTTCCAGTCGAAGGTCAGGTCGACCTTCTTGGCCTTGCCCAGGCCGCCACGCTCGAAGTGATACTTCTGCGGCAGCAGCGTGTCGTTGTCCAGGCGCAGGGTGCTTTGCTCGGTCAGGCTGGCGATCATCATGGAAGCCTTGAAGTTAAGGTCCCAGGTACCGTTGGCATTCTTGACCAGGCTGCGCTCGGCGGTGCCGCTCATGGGCAGTTGCTTCCAGTCTGCGGTGTAGCTGGCCGAGAAAGGCTTCAGATCAGCTGCCTGGAGGGGCAGGGCGAGCACGGCGAGAGCCAAGAGCAGGGCGCGACGCATAAATTCTCCTAGGATCGAATCAAGTGACCGCTGGCCGCCAGGGGCTGGCCATCCAGTAATGCACCCAGTTCGCCAAGGCGCAAGCGCCCTTCGGCGAACCAGCGCACCGCCAGCGGGTAGATCAGGTGTTCCTGGCGGTGTACCCGCTGGGCCAGGCTTTCGACGGTGTCGTCAGACGCCACCGGTACCACAGCCTGTACGACCAGTGGGCCGCCATCGAGTTCCTCAGTCACGAAGTGTACGCTGCAGCCATGCTCGGCGTCGCCTGCCTCCAGCGCCCGGCGGTGGGTATGCAGGCCCTTGTACTTGGGCAGCAGCGACGGGTGGATGTTGAGCAGGCGGCCCTGGTAGTGGCGCACGAAGTCGCCACTGAGGATGCGCATGAAACCGGCCAGCACCACCAGGTCCGGGGCGAAAGCGTCGATGCGCGCCATCAGCGCGGCATCGAAGGCTTCACGGCCGTCGAACTGGGTGTGCTCGAGCACGACGCTGTCGATGCCGGCCGCCGCGGCGCGTTGCAGGCCGTAGGCATCGGCGCGGTTGGAAACCACCGCACGGATGCGCACCGGGCTGTCCTGGCCTTGGCAGCTGTCGATCAGGGCTTGCAGGTTGCTGCCGGAGCCCGACAGCAGTACCACTACATTGCAGGTCTTGCTTGGCATCAGTGTGCCTTGAGGTTCTGCAGCTCGACCTGGGCAGCGCCCTCGGCGGCTTCGGCGATGTGGCCGATCACCCATGGCTGCTCGCCAGCGGCGCGCAGTTCGTTCAGGGCAGCTTCTACCTGATCCTGGGCCACGCAGATGACCATGCCGACGCCGCAGTTCAGCACGCGGTGCATTTCATGCTCGTCGACGTTGCCTTTTTCCTGCAGGAAATCGAACACCGCCGGGCGCTGCCAGCTGGCCACGTCGATGACCGCCTGGGCGTTGGCCGGCAGTACGCGCGGGATGTTGTCCAGCAGGCCACCACCGGTGATGTGGGCCATGGCCTTGACCGCGCCGGTGTTCTTGATCAGTTGCAGCAGCGGCTTGACGTAGATGCGGGTCGGCGCCATCAGCAGGTCGGTCAGTGGCTTGCCGTCGAGCTGGGTGTTCTCGATGTCGGTGGCGGACACTTCGAGGATCTTGCGGATCAGCGAGTAGCCGTTGGAGTGCGGGCCCGAGGACGGCAGGGCGATCAGTGCGTCGCCGGTGGCAACCTTGGAGCCGTCGATGATCTCGGCCTTTTCCACCACGCCGACGCAGAAGCCGGCCAGGTCGTAGTCTTCGCCTTCGTACATGCCAGGCATTTCGGCGGTTTCACCACCGACCAGCGAGCAGCCGGCCAGTTCGCAACCGGCACCGATGCCGGTGACCACGGTGGCGGCTACGTCGACGTTAAGTTTGCCGGTGGCATAGTAGTCGAGGAAGAACAGCGGCTCGGCGCCGCACACTACCAGGTCGTTGACGCACATGGCGACCAGGTCCTGGCCGATGCTGTCGTGCTTGTTCAGGTTCAGTGCCAGGCGCAGCTTGGTGCCGACGCCGTCGGTGCCGGAGACCAGCACCGGCTGCTTGTAGCCGGCCGGGATCTCGCAGAGGGCGCCGAAGCCGCCCAGGCCACCCATGACTTCAGGGCGTGCGGTGCGTTTTGCCACGCCCTTGATGCGTTCGACCAGTGCTTCGCCGGCGTCGATGTCTACACCGGCGTCCTTGTAGCTCAGGGAGGGTTGCTTGCTCATTGATCCAGGCCTTTAGGAGGGAGGGATTCTTAAAAACGACCATGACGGCCAAGGCCGGCTGGTAAGCGGCGGCTGCCTGAAACGTCAGTGGTCTGTGAAGGCGCGCGATTTTATCAGGGTTGCCGGGCAGCGGCCATCCTCAGGCCGACGGGCAGGTGCCGAAAGCATTAAAAAAACATCCTTTCACGGGCCGCGACTGGTTGCCGCGCGGGTGGCTGTATAAGGTATAGGAAAGGTGGCAGGCAGAAATACCCGGTGCCACGGAGCATTTCTTGCCCGTGGCGGTCACAGCCTGCAGGCAGCGCTCCGTCGCTCCATGTGTTCTGGACAGGAATCCTCCATGCGTCTCTTCAATATTCTGGCAGTCGGTTGCCTGGCCCTGATCTCGGCCACTGCCCAGGCTGAAAGTGTCTCCGGCCTGTACCAGGTGCGCGAACCGGTATCCGGGCAGGGCGCCGAAGCCCGTGCCGCGGCTACCATCCAGGCCCTCGATACCCTGGTAACGCGCCTGACCGGCGACCCCAAGGCAGCGCAAAGCCCGGCATTGGCCGGGCTGCGCAAGGACCCGCAGCAAATCATCAACCAGGTCGCCAGCGAAGCCGGGCCACCCGAGTCGGTGCTGGTCGAGTTCGACCCTGGCAGTACCGAACGGGCCTTGCGCAAGGCCGGCCTGGCCTTGTGGGGCAGCAACCGCCCCTCGATCCTCGGCTGGTGGCTGAACGACAGTGCGGAAGGCAGCAACCTGGTCGGTGACGGCCAGGCCAGCGCCCAACCCCTGCGCCGCGCCGCGCAGCACCGTGGCCTGCCGTTGCGCCTGCCTCTGGCCGACCTGCAGGAGCAACTGGTGGCCAATGCCGAGCAGATCGAAGGCAGTGACCCTGCGGCGCTGCGCGAAGCCTCAGGGCGCTACGGCGCCGATGCCTTGCTGGCGGTGCATGCCCGGGAAGCCGACGGCAAGTGGCAGGGCAAATGGCAGCTGTGGCTGGGCGACCAGCGTGAACAAGGCACTGCCGAAGGTGCCGACCCGGCAGCACTGGCCGATGCCGTGATGCTGGCGCTCAGCAGTCGCCTGGCGCCGCGCTACGTCACCCGCCCGGGCGCCAGCAGCCAGTTGCAGGTGCAAGTGCAGGGGATGAACCTGCAGCGCTACGCAGAGCTTGCCCGCGTGCTCGAACCCTTTGGCCCGCGCCTGCAGATGGCCGAAGGCAGCACCCTGACCTACGGCGTGACCGCCAACCGCGAACAGCTGCGCGCCCAGCTTGGCCTGGCCAAGCTGCAGGAAGTACCGGTAGAGCAGGCGCCTGCTGTGCAGCCCCCTCCAGCTCCGGCAGACGCTGCCGGCGCTGGGCAACCAGTGCCGGCCCAGCCAGCACCCAAGCCGTTCGACGGTTTGCGTTTTCGCTGGTAAGGGGAGCACACCGTGACCGACGTACGTCGTTGGATCTGGCTGGGCGTTGCCCTGCTGGTCGCCGTGCTGCTTTACAGCCTGCACAATATTCTTACCCCGTTCCTGGTCGGCATCCTGCTGGCCTACCTGGCCGACCCGCTGGTCGACCGCCTGGAGCGCCTGGGGCTGTCGCGCACCTGGGGCGTGGTGGTGGTTTTCGGCCTGTTTACCTTGCTGTTGCTGGCCTTGCTGCTGGTATTGGTGCCGCTGCTGGCCAAGCAGCTGGTGCGCCTGTACGAACTGGCGCCGCAGATGCTCGACTGGCTCGAGCACGTGGCGCTGCCCTGGGTGCAGAGCCGCCTGGGCCTGGCTGACGGCTTCTGGAAGTTCGACAAGATCAAGGCCGCCATCGGCACGCACATGGGCCAGACCACCGATATCGTCGGCGTGCTGCTGTCCCATGCCACCGCATCGAGCCTGGCGCTGATGGCCTGGCTGGCCAACATGGTGCTGATCCCGGTGGTGGGTTTCTATCTGTTGCGTGACTGGGACCTGATGATGGCCAAGCTGCGTGGCCTGTTGCCGCGCCAGCGTGAGCCGCAAGTGATGGGCCTGGCGGGCGAATGCCATGAAGTGCTGGGGGCGTTCGTGCGCGGGCAATTGATGGTGATGGTGGCCCTGGGCATCATCTATTCGGCCGGGCTGATGCTGGTGGGGCTGGAACTGGGGCTGCTGATCGGCATGCTCGCCGGGCTGGCTGCCATCGTGCCGTACATGGGCTTCATCATCGGCATCGGCGCGGCCTTGGTGGCTGGCCTGTTCCAGTTCGGCGGCGACCTGTACCCGATGCTGGGGATCGTCGCGGTGTTCATGGTCGGGCAGGCGCTGGAAGGCATGGTGCTGACCCCGCTGCTGGTCGGCGACCGTATCGGCCTGCACCCGGTGGCGGTGATCTTCGCGATCCTGGCCGGCGGTGAGCTGTTCGGCTTTACCGGGGTGTTGCTGGCGCTGCCGGTGGCGGCGGTGATCATGGTGCTGCTGCGGCATGTACATGACCTGTACAAGGAATCGGACATGTATGCCGGGGATATCGACCCGGAGTTGTGATCCCGGGGCCGCCTTGATGCCGGCCAGTTAAGAAATTGGGGCCGCGTTGCGGCCCTTCGCATGCTTGCCCGCTCCCACAGGTGTGTCGCTGAGGCCATGATTTACGCGCCCCTGTGGGAGCGGGCAAGCCCGCGAAGGGCTGCAAAGCAGCCCCAAAACAGCAAAAAAACCGCAACTCGTTGATTTTACTTGTGCTATCCGCTGCCGCGATTGTGCGCCCCGCGCTGCGGGTATAGACTTTGCACATTGTTCACCAAAGGCCCCCTGCGGTCCTGTCGACCGCCCGCGAGCATGAAACCACCGATCCAGTTGCCCCTGGGTGTGCGCCTGCGCGATGACGCCACCTTCATCAACTACTATCCGGGCGCCAATGCCGCGGCATTGGGCTACGTCGAGCGGCTATGCGAAGCCGACGCCGGCTGGACCGAGAGCCTTATCTACCTGTGGGGCAAGCAAGGTGTTGGCCGTACCCACCTGCTACAGGCCGCCACCCACCGCTTCCAGCAACGCGGCGAGCCAGCCGTCTACCTGCCACTGGCGCAATTGCTCGATCGTGGCGTAGGGCTGCTCGACTACCTGGCCCAGTACGAACTGGTGTGCATCGACGACCTGCACGTGATCGCCGGCAAGGCTGACTGGGAAGAGGCCATGTTCCACCTGTTCAACCGCCTGCGTGACAGCGGCCGGCGCCTGCTGCTGGCTGCCTCGGCGTCGCCGCGCGAACTGCCGATCAAGCTGCCCGACCTGAAGTCGCGGCTGACCCTGGCCCTGGTGTTCCAGATGCGTGGCCTGTCCGACGAAGACAAGCTGCGTGCCCTGCAACTGCGTGCTTCGCGCCGTGGCCTGCACCTTACCGACGAAGTCGGTCACTTCATCCTCACCCGCGGCGCACGCAGCATGAGTGCGTTGTTCGACCTGCTCGAACGTCTCGACCAGGCCTCGTTGCAGGCACAACGCAAGCTCACCATCCCGTTCCTCAAGGAAACCCTGGGTTGGTAACCCCGAAAACGCTGGGCCAGAGCGGCAAAACAAAAAAGTCACATCTTTTTCGATAAAATTTGCAAATGGCCATGATAGAGGGCATAGTTTCACCCTTCTAAAGGATTACAGACACGGTCGTGCCCATGCTGAAGCGCTTCGCACCCCTCGTGCCACTCGCACTCGTGACCCTGCTTTTTGGCTGCGCGGCCCAAGGCCCAGCTTCTCATTCAGAGCCGCAGCCCCAGGATCACTCCCCGATCGCCGCACAATCGGCGTTCAAGGCCAAAGCCTCGTCCTCGTCGGTATTCGGCGAGCCGGAAGAGCTGGCCACCGAAGATGACCTGGAGGCTTTCTCCAGCAGCAAGCCTTACCAGTTGCCAGCTCTGGCTGACAGCATTCTCGAGCGCGGCATGTCGCTGATCGGCACCCGCTACCGCTTCGGTGGTACCTCGGAGAAGTCCGGCTTCGACTGCAGTGGTTTCATCGGCTACCTGTTCCGCGAAGAGGCGGGCGTTACCCTGCCGCGTTCCACGCGTGAAATGATCAACGTCGATGCCCCGAAAGTGGCCCGCAACAAGCTCAAGCCAGGTGACCTGCTGTTCTTCAGCACCAATGGTCGCGGCCGCGTGAGCCATGCCGGCATCTACCTGGGTGACAACCAGTTCATCCACTCCAGCAGCCGCCGCAGTGGTGGCGTGCGCATCGACAGCCTCGGTGACCGCTACTGGAGCAAGACCTTCATCGAAGCCAAGCGTGCCTTGGCCATGGCGCCGACCACCAATATCGCGCGCAACTGATAGCAAAATGATATATCCTGCCGCGGCGGCGATGCTTTGAAAAAAGCTCGCCGCCGTGCGCATTTATAGAAAGCGTCTAATCTAAATTCTCAATTCTTTTCGGCTGCGGCCCAGCGGACTCAGACAGGATGTTCTGGCCATGGTAAAGATGGCGCGCTTCGCATTTCTCTCCTTGGCAGCCTTGCTTGCTGCCTGCTCCAGCCGTGCGCCTGCGCCGGCCCCTGTGGTACAGCCGCAGGTAACCTATAGCCAGGCCAGCCCTTCGCCGATTGCCGATGACGTGCTGATGCGTGCTATCGGCCTGGTGGGCACGCCTTATCGCTGGGGCGGCAACACACCGGACTCCGGTTTCGATTGCAGTGGTCTGATCAAGTACGTCTACCGTGATGCTGCCGGCATCAGCCTGCCGCGTTCGACGCGTGAGATGATCGTCATGCGCGCGCCAACCGTGGATGCCAAGTCGCTGCAGTCCGGTGACCTGGTGTTCTTCGCCACCAGTGGCGGCTCGCAGGTCAGCCATGCTGGCATTTATGTCGGGGAAGGGCGCTTCGTGCATGCACCTTCCAGCGGTGGCACGGTGCGCCTGGACTACCTGTCCAACAGCTACTGGGCCAAGGCTTACCTGCAGGCCAAACGCGTCATTCCGCAAGGGCATCTGGCGCAGAACCCCTGAGGACAGGCGGGGCTTTGCTCACCCGCCAGACCACATTGCCGACATCATCGGCTACCAGCACGCCGCCACGCCCGTCGGTGATCACGCCGACCGGGCGCCCTTGGGCCTTGCCATGCTCATCCAGAAAACCGGTAAGCAGGTCCACAGGCTTGCCCGAAGGTTTTCCTGAAGGGTCGAACGGCACGAAAATCACCTTGTAGCCACTGTGCGGCTTGCGGTTCCACGACCCGTGCTGGCCCACGAATGCCCCTTCTTCGAAGGGCGGTGGTAGCCCATTCGGTTGGGCGAATGCCAGCCCCAGCGATGCCGTGTGTGGGCCCACGGCGTAGTCGGGCACTAGCGCCTGGGCTACTTTTTCAGGCGCTGGCGGTTGCATGCGCTCGTCCACGTGGCGGCCGTAGTAGCTGTAGGGCCAACCATAGAAACCGCCGTCCTTCACGGAAGTGATGTAGTCCGGTACCAGATCGCTACCGATCTCGTCACGCTCGTTGACTGCCGTCCACAACGCGCCGCTGTGCGGCTCCCAGGCCAGGCCGTTAGGGTTGCGCAGGCCGGTGGCGAACAGGCGGTGCTGGCCGCTGGCGGGGTCCACTTCCCAGACCGCGGCGCGTCCCTGTTCCTTGTCCATACCGTTTTCGCCTACGTTGCTGTTGGAGCCGACCGTCACGAAAAGCTTCTTGCCATCGGGGCTGGCGATGACGTTCTTGGTCCAGTGGTGGTTGAGCGGCCCGCCTGGCAACTCGACTACCGGCTGGCCTTCATTGCGAATTTGCATGGCACCGGGCTCGTAGTGAAAGCGCAGCAGCCTGTCGGTGTTGGCGACGTAGAGGTCCTTGCCGACCAGGGCCATGCCGAACGGTGAGTTGAGCTCTTCGATGAAGGTCGTGCGGATTTCAGCCACGCCGTCGTGGTCGGCATCCCGTAGCAGGGTAATGCGGTTGGCGCTGGGCACGCCTGCACCTGCCCGCTTCATCACCTTCTTCATGACCCAACCGCGCAGGCCCTTGCCATCTTCGGGTTTGGGCGGGGCATTGGTTTCAGCTACCAGCACGTCGCCGTTGGGCAGCAGGTATAGCCAGCGAGGGTGGTCGAGTCCGCTGGCGAACGCTTTCACCTGAGTGCCTGGTGCTGCTTCGGGCTTGGCGTCCTTGGGCCAGCCCACTGCCGGGGCGATATTCACGGTGGGGAGGGTGGTCTTGACCGGAGCAGGCAGCTGGGGGGTTGGGCCACTGCCGTCGAGTACATTCAGCAGGGCGGTTTCGCCGCAGGCAGTCAGGCTGGCGGCCAATAGCCAAGGCATCAGGTGTTTCATGGGCGGCATCCTCCTAAGAAGGCCTATGGAACTGAGAGGTCGGCGACGTTCGCCGGGTTCCCGGGAACCATCCAACTGCCGTTGCCGTTGCCGTTGCCGTTGCCGTTGCCGTTGCCGTTGCCGTTGCCGTTGCCGTTGCTTTTGCTTTTGCTTTTGCTTCTAAGCGCGCGATAGTTCAGGCACCGCCGATTGCGACTTCAGGAGGCCGAGCGAAGGGACTGCGGAGGGAGGTGACGGGCATGGATGCCCGTCAAGCGCTGAGGCCCCATGGATGGGGCCTGCAGCGCGTACTCCCGGGAGCAGGCCCGTAGCGAGGGGACCCCGGAGCGAAGCGTAGGGGCCGGATGATAGGAGCCAGCGTTTTTTGGTTACTTTTTGTCGCGTTTGACAAAAAGTGACCCGCCGTAAGGGCGGAAAGGTGATTAAGCGCCACCTTCGAAAATGAATGTTGACCTTGTTGTTGATGCCCACGCTTGAAAGCGAAGAGCGAAGAGCGGAAAAGTACCGGTCTTGATCTCGCGCATAGTCCATTTACGATGGCGACGCTTACTCACCTTTTCGCCCTTACGGCGAGTCACTTTTTGCCAAACGCGGCAAAAAGTAACCAAAAAACGCTGCGCTCCCATCATCCGGCCCCTCCGCTACGCTACGGGGTTCCCTCGCGCCGGTCTTGCTCCCGGGAGTACGCGCTGCAGGCCCCATCCATGGGGCCTCAGCGCTTGACGGGCATCCATGCCCGTCACCTCCCTCCGCAAGCCCTCTGCTCGGCCTCCTGAAGTCGCGAAGATCAAGATCAAGATCAAGATCAAGAGCAAGAGCAAGAGCAAGAGCAAGAGCAAGAGCAAGAGCAAGAGCAAGCAAGTCGGGTGGTGGCTCAATGTGCCAGTGAGATGCGCCGCTGCTGTTGCAAAGGTGGCGTGGGGGCGAGACCAAGAATCAGATTTAACACCTTTCTTGTAGGCCGTTTCCCAAAGATACTCTTAACACCTATTCTCCGTTGCGCGCGCCAAATGCGGTCTCTAGTCTCGGCATGTCGTTGACCTTCAATGACCGGGTTAGCCGCCCGAAATCGTCAGACACCGCAGCTGAGCAATACCGAGTAATCGGCATTGGCGCCTTATGGCGGCTGTGCGTGGGGCACCTGCGGGTGCGCCGGGTGCCTGACGTCCCGGTCGGCTAACCCACGTACAGCTGCCACCATACTGTTTAGCCGCGGTTGGTGGTCGCTTCACTACGACAGGAGCCTTAAATGACCACCGAAGACACGAAATGCACAGTCGGCAAAACCATATTCTTTCAAGGTGAAAACCAGACCCACCCCCTGTTCCGCATCGAACCCGGTATCTCCTGCCAGAACGCCCGCGAACAAGCCTCGGAATTGATCGGCTATGCACGGGACCTGACCATCGACGGCCTGATGGAAGACAAGCCAAAGCTGATCTGGGCCGCGCACTACCTTTGCGCCTTGGGCAAAGCGCTGCTGGATGATGCCGAACTCGGCATGATGCGTTAGGACCTGAAAGGCGCGCAGGCCATTCGCGGCACGGGCCGCGCTCTCATGGAGCCGCATATAACTGAAAGGTTTAGCAGGGGCTCTGTGGGAGCGGGCGCGCCCGCGAACACCGGCGCAGCCGGTGCCAGCCACCGCGTTGGATTCTTCGCGGGCACGCCCGCTCCCACAGAAACCACGTCGCGCTTGCTAACGCGTTCCGGTCCCGCCCCGAGCCGAAGTTGCTTCAAGCCTGCTTGAGCAACAACGCCACCCCCGGGAAATACTGCCCCAGTTCGTTGTGCAACTTGCGGTAGGCATACGGGAAGTACCAGGCGATGGCACAGGCGGTATGTTTCTGCAGATCGTCGACCAGGTCCTGCAGTTCCTCGGGGCTGGCATGCTGGCCAGCCTTCCACGGGCTGATGAACAGCGCACCAGCTTTCAACTGGCTGGGGTAGGCCACCTGGCGCGCGAGGGCAGCGGTCTGCTGCAGGGCGTCGGCCATGTCCAGCCGGGCAACTTTTGGCCAGCGCTGGCTGACACTGAGGTACAGCGCTTCATCGGCACTACTGATCGACAGGTCGCAGCGCCCTTCGTGTTCGCCTTCGTCGCGCTGCTTCTTGCCGGCAAACTGCTGCAGCGCCGCCAGTTCGGCCTGCCACGCCGCTGCGGCAAGCAGCCCGGTATTGGCCGCGGCGCCATGCCAGTAAGGTGCTTCGGCATCGCCGGCAAACTGGTTGAAGCGGTCGATGCAATCGCCCCAGCGCTCCAGCACCGGGGCGAGAAACTCCAGGCGCGGGTTGTTGATGATCTGGCCTCGCATGCTGCGCTCTCCTGTTATCGTTGTGATCGCGTTCAGCTGAAAGTGATGGCTATGTGATATCACTGTATTCAGTGTGGCACAACCAGGTGAATTGGCCATTACCCGGGCGGTGCCTGTTCGACTGCAAAGCGGCCCACTTCGATTGACGCTCCCGGTGCAACCCTCTAACCTTCGCGCGTGTTTCAGGTGCCCTGCCAGCCCCGACTGGGCAGGGTGAAACTGGGAAGCCGGTGGGTGCCAGCATGGCGCGATTCCGGCGCTGCCCCCGCAACGGTAGGTGAGTCGCGGCCGCGCAGGGCCACTGGGTGCCAGCACCCGGGAAGGCGCGCAGGCCTGGGCCAAGGCCCGCTCACAAGCCCGGAGACCGGCCTGATACTGCCAACGGCATCACGGAGGGTGATGCGCGGTGCACCGTGGCGTACGGCCACGGCCCCTGCGCGTTCTCCGTCTGCCCGCCTTTTACCTGTCGCCGCGCGTTGCCGTGGCGCCAGCCAGCGGAGAACCCTGATGAGCGAATCCACCGAACGCGACGAACGCCACCTGGCGCGCATGCAGCGCAAGAAGGCGATCATCGACGAACGCATCGCCAATTCCCCCAACGAATGCGGCCTGCTGCTGGTGCTGACCGGCAATGGCAAAGGCAAGAGCAGCTCGGCCTTCGGTATGCTCGCGCGCGCCCTGGGCCATGGCATGCAGTGCGGTGTGGTGCAGTTCATCAAGGGCCGCAACAGCACCGGCGAAGAGCTGTTCTTCCGCCGCTTCCCCGAGCAGGTGCGCTACCACGTGATGGGCGAGGGCTTTACCTGGGAAACCCAGGACCGCCAGCGCGACATTGCCGCCGCCGAAGCGGCCTGGGCTGTGTCGCGCCAGTTGCTGCAAGACCCTAGCGTGCAGTTCGTGGTGCTCGATGAACTGAACATCGCCCTCAAGCACGGCTACCTCGACCTTGACCAGGTGCTGTCCGACATCCAGGCCCGCCCACCGATGCAGCATGTGATCGTCACTGGCCGTGCCGCGAAACCCGAGATGATCGAACTGGCCGACACCGTGACCGAGATGGGCATGCTCAAGCACGCCTTCCAGGCCGGCATCCGTGCACAGAAGGGCGTGGAACTGTGAGCCAGCCGCGCCATTGCCCCGCCGTGCTGATCGCGGCACCGGCCTCTGGCCAGGGCAAGACCACCGTCACCGCCGCCCTGGCCCGCCTGCACCGCAACCTTGGGCGCAAGGTGCGGGTGTTCAAGTGCGGGCCCGACTTTCTCGACCCGATGATCCTCGAGCGGGCCAGCGGCGCGCCGGTGTACCAACTCGACCTGTGGATGATCGGCGCCGAGGAAAGCCGCCGCCTGCTGTGGGAAGCCGCCGGCGAGGCCGACCTGATCCTGATCGAAGGGGTGATGGGGCTGTTCGACGGCACGCCGTCCAGCGCCGATCTGGCGCGCCACTTCGGCGTGCCGGTGCTGGCGGTGATCGACGGCACGGCCATGGCCCAGACCTTCGGCGCCCTGGCCCTGGGCCTGGCACGCTACCAGGCGGACCTGCCGTTTGCCGGTGTGTTGGCCAACCGGGTCGGCAGCCTGCGCCACGCGCAACTGCTGGAAGGTAGCCTGACCGAGGGCCTGCGCTGGTATGGCGGCTTGTCCCGCGAGCGCGGTATCGAGCTGCCCAGCCGCCACCTGGGGCTGGTCCAGGCCAGCGAGCTGAACGACCTGGACGCGCGCCTGGATGCCGCTGCCGAGGCGCTTGGCGCCAGTTGCGATGCGGCCTTGCCGCCGCCAGTGACCTTTGCCGAACCCGAGCCGCAAACCAGTGCTGCCTCGTTGGCCGGTGTACGCATTGGCGTGGCGCGAGACGAGGCCTTCGCCTTCACCTATGGCGCCAACCTCGACCTGCTGCGCAACCTGGGCGCACAGCTGGAGTTCTTCTCGCCGCTGCATGACCGCGAACTGCCGGCAGTAGACAGCCTGTACCTGCCGGGCGGTTATCCCGAACTGCACCACCACGCCCTGGCCGGCAATGCGCCGATGAGCGAGGCAATACGCGCCCATCACGCCCAGGGCAAACCGTTGCTGGCCGAGTGCGGTGGCATGCTGTATCTGCTCGATGCCCTGACCGACGTGGCCGGCGAGCGTGCCGAGCTGCTCGGCCTGCTGCCGGGCGAAGCGACCATGCAGAAGCGCTTGGCTGCCTTGGCCTTGCAGGCGGTGGAACTGCCGGAAGGCACCCTGCGCGGGCACACCTATCACCATTCGCTGACCAGTACCGCACTGGAGCCGATCGCACGTGGCCTGAGCCCCAATGGCGGGCGTGGCAACGAAGCGGTGTACCGCCTGGGTCGGCTGACGGCTTCCTACGTGCACTTCTACTTCCCCTCCAACCCGGATGCGGCGGCGGCGCTGTTGCGACCATGAGCGAACACGCCTACAGCGACGCCGAGCGCGCCGCGATCTACCGGGCCATCGGCGAACGCCGTGACATGCGCCATTTCGCCGGCGGCGAGGTAGCCCCGGAACTGCTGGGCCGCCTGTTGGCTGCCGCGCACCAGGCGCCAAGCGTCGGGCTGATGCAGCCCTGGCGTTTCATCCGCATCACCCAGCGCGACCTGCGTGCGCGCATCCAGGCCTTGGTGGAAGCAGAGCGGGTGCGTACCGCCGAAGCGTTGGGCGAACGCTCCGACGCCTTCATGAAACTGAAGGTGGAGGGCATCAATGACTGCGCCGAGTTGCTGGTGGCCGCCCTGATGGACAACCGCGAGCCGCATATCTTCGGCCGTCGCACCCTGCCGGAAATGGACCTGGCCTCGCTGGCCTGCGCCATCCAGAACCTGTGGCTGGCAGCCCGTGGCGAAGGCCTGGGCATGGGCTGGGTGTCGCTGTTCGACCCGCAGGCGCTGGCGGCGCTGCTGGGCATGCCGGCCGGGGCCAAGCCGGTCGCGGTGCTGTGCCTGGGGCCGGTAACCGAGTTCTACCCGGCACCGATGCTGGTGCTGGAAAACTGGGCCGAGGAACGGCCCTTGAGTGAAATGCTCTTTGAGAATCAATGGGGAGAGCGCCAATGAGCGTCGCCTTGCTGACTGTGGCCGGGGTGGCCCTGGATGCCTTGCTGGGCGAACCGCAGCGGCGCCATCCGCTGGTAGCCTTCGGCAACATGGCCAGTAACCTCGAGCGCCGCCTGAATGCCGGTGGGCGCGGCTGGCGCAGCCACGGGGTGAGCGCATGGTTCCTGGCCGTGGTGCCGCTTACCCTGGTGGCACTGATCCTCTCCTGGCTGCCGTACATCGGCTGGCTGGTCGACGTGCTGGCGCTGTACTGCGCCGTCGGGCTGCGCAGCCTGGGCGAACACGTGTTGCCGGTGGCCAGTGCCTTGCGCCAGGGTGACCTGCAAGAAGCGCGGCGCCGTGTGGGCTACCTGGTCAGCCGCGAAACCCGTGAACTGGACGAACCTGCGGTTGCCCGGGCGGCCACCGAATCGGTACTGGAGAATGGCAGCGATGCGGTATTCGCCGCGCTGTTCTGGTTCGTGGTCGCCGGCGCGCCGGGCGTGGTGCTGTACCGCCTGAGCAACACCCTGGACGCGATGTGGGGCTACCGCAACGAGCGCTTCGAACGCTTCGGCTGGTGCGCGGCGCGCGTCGACGATGTGCTCAACTATATTCCCGCCAGGCTGGTGGCGTTGACCTACGCGCTGCTGGGCAAGACCCGCCTGGCCCTGGCCTGCTGGCGCAAGCAGGGCCCGCTGTGGGACAGCCCCAATGCCGGGCCGGTGATGGCCGCCGGTGCTGGTGCGTTAGGTGTGGAACTCGGTGGCCCGGCGGTGTACCACGGCGAGCTGCATGAGCGGCCACGCCTGGGTGACGGGCCAATGGCCGACGCCGACGCCATCGAGCGCGGCTGGGGCCTGGTGCAGCGCGGCGTATGGCTGTGGCTGCTGGTGATCTGCCTGGGGGCCTATATCAATGCTTGAACACGGAGGCCGCCTGCTGCGGGCGGTACGGCAATACGGCATCGCCCGTGAGCAGTGGCTCGACCTGTCCAGCGGCATTGCGCCATGGCCTTTCCCGATTCCACCGATTCCCGTGGAGGCCTGGGCTCGCCTGCCGGAGACCGAGGATGGCCTGGAGGACGCCGCGCGTGCGTATTACGGCGCACGCCAATTGCTGGCGGTGGCCGGTTCCCAGGCCGCGATCCAGGCCTTGCCGCTGTTGCGCGCAGCCGGCCAGGTAGGGGTGTTGACGCCTTGCTATGCCGAGCACCCATACGCCTGGGAACGGGCGGGGCACCAGTTGCTGGAGCTGGACGAAGCGCAGGTCGAGGCGACGCTCGACAGCCTTGACGTACTGGTGCTGGTCAACCCCAACAACCCCACCGGCCGCCGGGTGCCGCGTGAACGCCTGCTGGATTGGCATGCGCGCCTGGCTGCCCGCGGTGGTTGGCTGCTGGTCGATGAAGCGTTCATGGACAACACCCCGGCGCAAAGCGTGGTCGATTGTGCCGAGCGCCCGGGGCTGATCGTGCTGCGCTCGTTCGGCAAGTTCTTCGGCCTGGCCGGCGTGCGCCTGGGGTTCGTTGCCGCCGAACTCAGCCTGCTGCTGCGCCTGGCCGAGTTGCTTGGGCCGTGGACCGTCAATGGCCCGACCCGGGTGCTGGCCCAGGCCAGCCTGGCCGACCACGCCGCCCAGCGTGTGCAGGTCGAACGCTGCGCTGCCGCCAGCCAGCGGCTGGCTATGCTGTTGCGCAGTGCCGGCCTGGCGCCCAGCGGTGGTTGCGACCTGTTCCAGTACGTACGCAGCGAGCACGCTGCGCAACTGCATGACTTTCTTGCCCGCCGCGGCATCCTGGTGCGGCTGTTCGAGCACCCGCCGGCGGTACGCCTTGGGCTGCCTGCCCATGCGGTGGACGAACAGCGCCTGGCCCAGGCCCTGGCGGCCTATCAGAAGGAAACGGCATGACCACCCTCATGGTGCAAGGCACCACCTCCGACGCCGGCAAGAGCACGCTGGTGACTGCACTGTGCCGCTGGCTGTTGCGCCAGGGCGTCGGCGTGGTGCCGTTCAAGCCACAGAACATGGCGCTGAACAGCGCGGTGACCGCCGACGGCGGTGAAATCGGCCGGGCCCAGGCGGTGCAGGCCCAGGCCTGCCGGCTGCAGCCGCATACCGACATGAACCCGGTGCTGCTCAAGCCCAACAGCGACACCGGCGCCCAGGTGATCATCCATGGCCGTGCCGTCACCAGCATGAACGCGGTGGCCTACCACGACTACAAGGCTATCGCCATGCAGGCGGTGCTGGCTTCGCACCAGCGCCTGAGTGCTGCCTGGCCGGTGGTCATGGTCGAAGGTGCGGGCTCGCCAGCGGAGATCAACCTGCGTGCCGGTGACATTGCCAACATGGGCTTTGCCGAAGCGGTGGACTGCCCGGTGATCCTGGTTGCCGACATCAATCGTGGTGGTGTGTTCGCCCATCTGGTCGGCACCCTGGAACTGCTGTCGCCCAGTGAGCAGGCGCGGGTAAAGGGCTTTGTCATCAACCGCTTCCGCGGCGACATCGCCTTGCTGCAGCCGGGGCTGGACTGGCTGGAGCAACGCACTGGCAAGCCGGTACTGGGCGTGCTGCCGTATGTCACCGATCTGCATCTGGAAGCCGAAGACGGCATCGATATGCGCCAGGGGACGAAGACCGAGCGCGTGCTCAAGGTGATCGTCCCGGTGCTGCCGCGTATCAGTAACCACACAGACTTCGACCCACTGCGCCTGCACCCCCAGGTGGACCTGCAGTTCATCGGCCCGGGCCAGCCGATCCCGGCTGCCGACCTGATCATCCTGCCGGGTTCCAAGAGTGTGCGCGGCGACCTGGCGCAATTGCGTGAGCGCGGTTGGGACAAGGCCATCGACCGGCACCTGCGCTATGGCGGCAAGCTGATCGGGATCTGCGGTGGCCTGCAGATGCTGGGCCGCGAAGTGCATGACCCGCTTGGTCTCGAAGGTGCCGCCGGCTCCAGCCCGGGGCTTGGCCTGCTCGATTACGCCACGGTGCTCGAAGCCGAGAAGCAACTGCGCAACGTTGCCGGCACGCTGAACCTGGAAGCAGTCCCGGTTGCCGGTTATGAAATTCATGCCGGCGTCACCACGGGGCCTGCCCTGGAGCAGCCAGCCGTGCAACTTGCCGATGGCCGTTGCGATGGTGCTGTCAGCGCTGATGGCCAGATACTTGCCACCTACCTGCACGGCCTTTTCGAAGGCAGCCAGTCGTGCGCGGCGCTGCTGCGCTGGGCTGGGCTGGATGATGTGCAGGCCGTCGATTACCAGGCCCTGCGCGAACGCGATATCGAGCGCCTGGCCGACCTGGTGGAAAAGCACCTGGACACCGCGCGCCTGCGCGAGCTCTGTGGGGTGGCCTGACATGCTCAACCTGATCCTCGGCGGCGCCCGTTCGGGCAAGAGCCGCCTGGCCGAACAGCTGGCCAGCGCCAGTGGCCTGCCGGTGACCTATATCGCCACCAGCCAGCCGCTGGATGGTGAAATGAACCAACGCGTGCTGCTGCACCGCCAGCGTCGCCCCGATGACTGGGGGTTGATCGAAGAGCCCCTGGCCCTGGCCGCGGTACTGCGCGCCGAAGCGGCCGAAGGGCGCTGCCTGCTGGTGGATTGCCTGACCCTGTGGTTGACCAACCTGCTGATGCTCGAAGACGACCAGCGCCTGGCCGAGGAGCGTGATGCGCTGCTGGCCTGCCTGGAAAAGTTGCCGGGCACGGTCATCCTGGTCAGTAACGAAACCGGCCTGGGCGTCGTGCCCATGGGCGAGCTGACCCGACGCTATGTCGACCTGGCCGGCTGGCTGCACCAGGCCGTGGCCGAACGCTGTCAGCGCGTGGTGCTGACCGTGGCCGGCCTGCCCCTAATGCTCAAAGGACCTGCACTATGACCCAAGCCTGGTGGCGTGACGCCTGCCAACCCCTCGACAACGCCGCCATGGACCAGGCCCGCGCCCGTCAGCAGCAGCTGACCAAACCTGCCGGTTCGCTCGGCCAACTGGAAGGATTGGCCATTCAGCTGGCCGGCCTGCAGGGGTGTGAACGGCCGACCTTGGATCACGCCGCAATCAGCATTTTTGCCGGTGACCACGGCGTGGTCGAGGAAGGCATCTCGGCCTACCCGCAAGCGGTGACCGGGCAGATGCTGCGCAACTTCGTCGGTGGTGGCGCGGCAATCAGCGTGCTGGCGCGCCAGCTGCAGGCAAGCCTGGAAGTGGTCGACCTGGGCACCATCGACCCGCACCTGGAACTGCCTGGCGTGCGCCATCTGCGCCTGGGCGCCGGTACCGCCAACTTCGCCCGCCAGCCAGCGATGACCGAGGGCCAGCTGCAGGCCGCCCTGCAGGCTGGCCGCGATAGTGCCCTGCGCGCCGCCGAACAGGGCGCGCAGCTGTTCATCGGTGGCGAGATGGGTATTGGCAACACCACGGCTGCCGCTGCCTTGGCCAGCGTCTTGCTGGGTTGCCCGCCGGCTGAGTTGAGTGGCCCGGGTACCGGCCTGGACCACGCCGGGGTGCGGCACAAGGCCGAGGTCATCGAACGGGCGCTGAGCCTGCATGGCCTGAGCGCCAACGATCCATTGCAGGCACTGGGTTGTGTCGGTGGTTTCGAGATCGCGGCCCTGGCCGGTGCCTACATCGGCTGTGCGCAGGCGGGTATCGCGGTGCTGGTAGACGGCTTCATCTGCAGCGTCGCCGCGCTGCTGGCGGTGCGCCTCAACCCGCAGTGCCGGGCCTGGTTGCTGTTCGCCCACCAAGGCGCAGAGCCTGGGCACAAAGGCTTGCTCGACGCGTTGCAGGCCGAGCCGTTGCTGGCCCTGGGACTGCGCCTGGGCGAGGGCAGTGGAGCTGCCCTGGCCGTACCGCTGTTGCGCCTGGCCTGTGCGTTGCACGGGCAGATGGCTACCTTCGCCGAGGCTGCGGTGGCGGACCGCCCGGCATGATCCTCGACCTGCTGCGCCATGGCGAAACGGAACAGGGCGGCCTGCGTGGCAGCCTTGATGATGCCTTGACCGACAAGGGCTGGGCGCAGATGCGTCACGCCGTGGCCGAAGCCGGCCCGTGGGAGGTGCTGGTCAGTTCGCCGCTGCAGCGCTGTGCGCGTTTTGCCGAGGAACTGGGCGAGCGGCTGAACCTGCCGGTACAGCGCGAAGCGGCGTTGCAGGAACTGCATTTTGGCGACTGGGAAGGCCTTAGTGCGGCGCAGATCATGGAAGACCAGGCGGACGCGCTGGGGCGCTTCTGGGCGGACCCTTACGCGTTTACACCGCCCAATGGCGAGCCGGTCGAGGCGTTCGCCGAGCGTGTGCTGGCGGCTGTCGAGCGCCTGAGCCATCAGCATGCTGGCAAGCGTGTGCTGCTGGTCACCCATGGCGGCGTGATACGGCTGCTGCTGGCCCGTGCCCGTGGTTTGCCGAGGGCGCAGTTGCTGCAGGTCGAAGTCGGCCACGCTGCGCTGATGCGATTGGTGCCGGGTGACGACGGCCAGTTGGTCGAGGGGCGCTGAAATGTTGCCGTTGTGGATTGCCTTGCAGTTTCTCAGCAGCCTGCCGGTGAGTCTGCCGGGCATGCCGGCGCCGCGCGAGGTGGGGCGCTCGCTGCTCTGCTACCCGCTGGTCGGGTTGCTGTTCGGCCTGTTGCTGTGGCTGGCCAGCCACTTGCTGGAGGGTACACCGGCGCCGTTGCACGCGGCCCTGCTGCTGACGTTGTGGGTGTTGCTCAGTGGCGCCTTGCATCTGGATGGCCTGGCGGACAGCGCCGACGCTTGGCTGGGTGGTTTCGGTGACCGCGAACGCACCCTGCTGATCATGAAAGACCCGCGTAGCGGGCCGATTGCCGTGGTCACCCTGGTGCTGGTGCTGTTGTTGAAGTTCTGCGCGTTGTGGGTGCTGGTCGAGCAGGGCATTGGCGTGCAGTTGCTACTGGCACCGTTGATCGGGCGGGCGGCGATGCTCGGATTGTTCCTGAGTACGCCTTATGTACGGCAGGGTGGTTTGGGGCAAGCGCTGGCCGAGCACCTGCCCCGGCATGCGGCCGGCTGGGTGCTGCTGGGCTGTGTGCTTTTTTGCGTGGTCCTGGGCGGGTGGGTCGTGGTACTGGCGTTGGCGGTGTTTGCCTGGTTGCGACAACTGATGTGCCGGCGCCTGGGCGGGACTACCGGTGATACCGCTGGTGCAATGCTGGAGTTGCTCGAACTGGCCGTGGTGCTGGGGTTGGCGTTGGGCCTCTGAGCCTTGCTCTGGACCCTGTAGGAGCGGCCTTGTGTCGCGAAGGGCTGCAAAGCAGCCCCGGCAATTTATGCACTAACGCTGAAATCGTGGGGCTGCTTTGCAGCCCTTTCGCGACACAAGGCCGCTCCTACAAGTGGCCGCGCAAGCAGGATGTTTCTGTAGGGCGTTTCTGAGCCTAACGTGTCGGTAAATTCCTGAAAAAACTCAGCAAGAACCGGCATCTTTTCACTGGCGTATGCTTGCTCCTCCCGCGAACTGTCGAGGAGTGTCGGCACCATGCGTCATGTCATTCTCGCTGCGTTTTTGTTGGCCATGGGGCCTGCTGTCATCGCAGCCGATCTCATGGATTTCTGGAACACCCCCCGCCACGGTGGCAACAGCTTCAACCGGCTGCCGCCTGATCAAGCCTACTTCGACGCCTTGAGCGGTTATGGCGCGACCTGGGTGCGGCTGTCCTACGACAAATGGCAGCCGGCGGAACGCGACTTCCTCCTCGGCGATGCCGATGCCTACCAAGGCCTGCCTGCGGCCGACCTGGCCACGCTGCGAGCCACCCTCGACCGCGCCCATCAGGCCGACCTCAAGGTGGTCATCGCACCGCTCTCGCTACCCGGCATGCGCTGGTCGCAAAACAACCAGGGCCAGTTCGACGACCGCCTCTGGCAGGAGAAACGCTACTGGTTGCAGGCTGAGGCCTTCTGGCGGGATCTGGCGCGTGAGCTGAAAGGTCACCCGGCCATCGCCGCCTACAACCTGGTCAACGAGCCCGCCCCGGAGAAGCAAGGTGGCCTGGCCGAGCATGCCGACCCTGGGCAAATGCAGCAGTGGTATGCACGGCAGCAGGGCAGTGCGCGTGATCTGCCGGCCCTGTATCGGCGGTTGATAGCGGCCATTCGCGAGGAGGACGCGGACACGCCGGTCATGCTCGATGCCGGCTGGTTCGCCGCCGCTGACGCCTTCGGTTACTGGCCGTCACCTCTGGAAGACCAGCGAGTGCTGTACAGCGTGCACATGTACGAGCCCTATCTGGTGACCAGTGCACCGAACATGACGCGCAAGCAACCCATCGCCTATCCCGGCCCGGCACCATTCGCGGGGCAGACGCAGCAGTGGGATGGCCAGCGTGTGGCGCAATACCTGCGCCGGCCGCTGGACTGGGCCGCGGCCATGAACGTGCCCCGCTCGCGGTTGGTAGTGGGCGAGTTCGGCTGTATGCGCAGGCTGCCGGGCTGCCGGCAATACCTGGAAGACGTGCTCAGCGTGCTGGATCGCCACCAGTTGCATTGGGCCTTCTACAGCTTCCGTGAAGATAACTGGGACGGCATGGACTACGAACTGGGCTCGGCCAAGGTGCCGTGGCGCTATTGGCAGGCAATCGAGCAGGGCGTTCCAGACCCGCTGGCGCGCAAGGCTACAGTAGAGTTCGAGCCGATTCGCCGGCGCTTGAACCTGGTTAAGTAATTGGGGGCCGCTTTGCGGCCCATCGCCGGCAAGCCAGCTCCCACAGAACAACACATAAATCATGGATTTAGCAGGGCTCTGTGGGAGCGGGCATGCCCGCGAAGCAGGCGACGTGGTGTATGGCACCGGCTTCGCCGGTGTTCGCGGGCACACCCGCTCCCACAGAGTCCCGTTAACGCTATCTGACAGGCATCAGGGCTGAGGGGCGTCGGTAATCGTGAAATCTCTTGCAACACACATGACGCGGGTATATACACGTATCCATGTTGACCAGTGAATGCATCTGCACCCATCTGCGTCGTGCCGCCCGTGGGGTGAGCCGGCATTACGACGAGGCCCTTGCCGGCTTCGGGGTCAATGTCGCCCAGTTTTCCCTGTTGCGTCATCTGCAGCGGCTCGATCGCCCCAGTATCACCACCCTGGCGGAGGCCATGGGCCTGGAGCGCAGTACCCTGGGCCGCAACCTGCGGGTGCTGGAGGCTGAAGGGCTGGTGGCCTTGGCCGATGGTGACGATCAGCGCAACCGCGTGGTGCTGCTGACCGAGGCCGGTACCCAGCTGCTGCACGCTGCCCATCCAGCCTGGGAACAGGCTCAGGCCGAACTGGTGGAGCGGCTGGGGGCAGGGCAGCGGGATGAACTGGTGCGTTTGCTGAACCAGCTGGCTTGAATTGATACGACTATAAGCGGGTATATACCCGTAAAACCTTGCGATGTGCTGGAGATAACGACAATGACTTCGGTGTGGCGAACCAGCGGGTGGGTATTGGTGGGGGCAGCGCTGATCCTGGCGCTATCCCTGGGTGTGCGGCACGGCTTCGGCCTGTTCCTGGCGCCGATGAGCGCGGACTTTGGCTGGGGGCGTGAGGTGTTCGCCTTCGCCATTGCCTTGCAGAACCTGATCTGGGGGCTGGCGCAACCGTTCGCCGGCGCCCTGGCCGACCGCATGGGCGCGGCGCGGGTGGTGATCATTGGCGGTATTCTCTACGCTGCCGGGTTGGTGCTGATGGGCATGGCCGACTCGGCCTGGTCGTTGTCGCTGAGTGCCGGCTTGCTGATCGGCATCGGCCTGTCCGGCACCTCGTTCTCGGTCATCCTCGGCGTGGTCGGGCGTGCCGTGCCGGCGGAGAAGCGCAGCATGGCCATGGGCATTGCCAGCGCTGCCGGTTCTTTCGGCCAGTTCGCCATGTTGCCGGGCACCCTCGGCCTGATCCAGTGGCTGGGCTGGTCCGCAGCGTTGCTGGTGCTGGGCCTGATGGTGGCGCTGATCGTGCCCTTCGTCGGCCTGCTGCGCGACCGGCCGCTGCCCACCCATGGTGCCGAACAGACCCTGGGCCAGGCCCTGCGCGAGGCGTGCTCGCACTCCGGCTTCTGGTTGTTGGCGCTGGGCTTTTTCGTTTGTGGTTTCCAGGTGGTGTTCATTGGCGTGCACCTGCCGGCCTACCTGGTCGACCAGCACCTGGCCGCGACCACCGGCACAACGGTGCTGGCGCTGGTAGGCCTGTTCAATATTGTCGGTACCTTCACCGCGGGCTGGCTGGGCGGGCGCATGTCCAAGCCGCGCCTGCTGACCGGGTTGTACCTGCTGCGTGCGGTAGTGATCGTGCTGTTCCTCTGGGCGCCGGTGACTGAAGTCAGCGCTTACCTGTTCGGCATCGCCATGGGCCTGCTGTGGTTGTCCACGGTGCCGTTGACCAACGGCACGGTGGCCACTGTGTTCGGCGTGCGCAACCTGTCCATGCTTGGCGGTATCGTCTTCCTGTTCCACCAGCTGGGCGCCTTCCTGGGCGGCTGGTTGGGCGGGGTGGTGTATGACCGCACTGGCAGCTACGACATGGTCTGGCAGATATCCATCCTGCTCAGCCTGCTGGCTGCCGCCCTCAACTGGCCCGTGCGCGAACGCCCGGTCGCCCGCCTGCAGGCCCAGGCCGCATGAACCGCTACCTGGCTCGAGGGCTACTGGCCGTCGCTGCCCTGTTGCTGCTGGCGCTGGTGTGGTGGGGCTGGCACAAGGGTGGGATGGCGCTGATGCAGCTGGGCATGAGTGTTTGTTAGGCGCTACCCTGCAAGTTCAGGGATTGTCTTGCGGGAGAACGAGTCATGCGTGCACATTGGTTGACGGTGCCGGTGCTGGCCTTGCTTGCCGGCGCATCGAGCTGGGCTGCCGATTGCCCGGCGTTGTTGCAGGGTAGCCTGCCAGAGTTGCGGGGCAAGGGGCAGGTGGACCTGTGCCAGCGCTTTGCCGGCAAGCCGCTGGTGGTGGTCAACACGGCCAGTTACTGCGGTTTTGCGCCGCAGTTCGAGGGGCTTGAAGCGACATACAAGGAATATCACGAGCAAGGCCTGGAAATGCTTGGTGTGCCTTCCAATGACTTCAAGCAGGAGGACGCCGACAGCGAGAAGACTGCCAAGGTTTGTTATGCCAACTATGGCGTCACCTTTACCATGACCAAGACACAGGCGGTTCGGGGCGCGGATGCGATACCGCTGTTCGCGGAGCTGGCCAGCCAGAGCAGTGCGCCGAAGTGGAATTTCTACAAGTATGTGGTAGACCGCAAGGGCAAGGTGATTGGTAACTTTTCCAGCCTGACCAAGCCGGATGATCCAGCGTTCCGGGCAGCCATCGAAAAGGCCATTGCTTCTCAGCCATAACCTGGCTGCTCTTGCTCTTGCTCTTGCTCTTGCTCTTGCTCTTGCTCTTGCTCTTGCTCTTGCTCTTGCTCTTGCTCTTGCTTTTGCTCTTGCTTCGGCTTTTGCTTCTAAGCGCGCGATAGTTCAGGCGCCGCCGATTGCGACTTCAGGAGGCCGAGCGAAGGGACTGCGGAGGGAGGTGACGGGCATGGATGCCCGTCAAGCGCTGAGGCCCCATGGATGGGGCCTGCAGCGCGTACTCCCGGGAGCAGGCCCGTAGCGAGGGAACCCCGGAGCGAAGCGTAGGGGCCGGATGATAGGAGCCAGCGTTTTTTGGTTACTTTTTGTCGCGTTTGACAAAAAGTGACCCGCCGTAAGGGCGGAAAGGTGATTAAGCGCCACCTTCGAAAATGAATGTTGACCTTGTTGTTGATGCCCACGCTTGAAAGCGAAGAGCGAAGAGCGAAGAGCGAAGAGCGAAGAGCGAAGAGCGGAAAAGTACTGGTATTGATCTCGCGCATAGTCCATTTACGATGGCGACGCTTACTCACCTTTTCGCCCTTACGGCGAGTCACTTTTTGTCAAACGCGACAAAAAGTAACCAAAAAACGCTGCGCTCCCATCATCCGGCCCCTCCGCTACGCTACGGGGTTCCCTCGCGCCGGTCTTGCTCCCGGGAGTACGCGCTGCAGGCCCCATCCATGGGGCCTCAGCGCTTGACGGGCATCCATGCCCGTCACCTCCCTCCGCAAGACCTCTGCTCGGCCTCCTGAAGTCGCGAAGATCAAGATCAAGATCAAGATCAAGATCAAGATCAAGATCAAGAGCAAGAGCAAGAGCAAGAGCAAGAGCAAGAGCAAGAGCAAGAGCAGGGGACTTGTCTGGGTTTCAGGTTACTTCACTTTGAATGCACAGTAATCGCCACCAACCGCATAACCACCGGCCTGACCATCAATACACAAACGAACGCCACAGGCATCGCCAACTGGTAAGCCTTCAGCACGTTGCCAAGGTATTCAGGGTTAATCCCCCCATTCGCTGCCGTGATCACGAAACACATCAATAGCGCCATGATCGACGACATGTAGAAGGCAAAAACGTAGGGCGTGGCGCCCGGGTGCAATTTGCGTCGGCTGCGTGCCTGGGACAGGTTGCTCATGCGAACTCCTGAAAAGTAAGTAGAGGCGCAGGTTAGCAACGCATCCGGCAGCAGCTGTAGACCTGCAAAGCGCCGGCGTGCCGGCCACGCCAGAGGCCTTGCGTGACCACCGCTGCCTGGTGTTCCGCTACCCGGTGGATGGGCGCTTCCTGCGTTGGGGGTTCATGCGCGACGGGCTGCGGTTCGAGCCAGAGTTCGGCAGTGTCCTGATCAGCGACGACATCGATGCCCTGACCCAGATGGCACTGCACGATGGCGGCATCACCCGCCTGGCCGAGTTCATCGTCCGGCCGCATCTGGCCGCCGGGGCGCTGGTATCGTTGTTCGAATACAGCGATAGCGGTCAGGCCTATGCCCAGACCGAACCGATGGATATCTACCTGTGCCTGGCCGACCGCTTCGCCATGACCGCAAAAGTGCGTGTGTTCATGGACTACTTGCGCGAATGCCTGGGTGACAGCTGGCAGGTGCAGGCCTGAAAAGATATTGGGGCTGCTTGCAGCTCATCGCGACACAAGGCCGCTCCAGCAGCGTCCGCATGAACCC
The DNA here is from genome assembly GCF_040214835.1 of Pseudomonas asiatica. NCBI lineage: Bacteria > Pseudomonadati > Pseudomonadota > Gammaproteobacteria > Pseudomonadales > Pseudomonadaceae > Pseudomonas > Pseudomonas asiatica. The sequence continues at coordinate 1,354,782 of NZ_CP157874.1, forward strand.
GTAGAATCGGTTTTGTGCGGTCGTTGCAGGAGCGGCCTTGTGTCGCGATGGGCCGCAAAGCGGCCCCGACTTACTTGAAGCTATCAGAAGCGGTAGGTAAGGGACGCACCGATACCGTGAGCGCTGTTCTCGTACTTGGCCTGGTAGCTGCCTTTCAACAAGCCTTCTGTCTGCGAGCTCGGCAGATTGTTGACCTTGGTGTCCTCTTCCCACAGGTAGGAGTAGGCAACATCGATGGTCATGTCATCGTTCGGGCTCCAGCCGGCACCAAAGCTGACCGCTTTACGGTCGCCGGTAGGAATGCGCGGCGAGCGATCGTGGTTGTTGGTGGGCGACTGGTCAACGGAGAAGCCTGCACGCAGGGTCCACTCCTTGTTGACCTTGTAGGCAGCACCAATGGCGTGTGCCCAGGTGTCATGCCAGTTCTGCTCTTCGGTGATGGTCTGCAGTGGGTAGCCCGCCGGTGCTTCGTTCTTGACAACGATGCTCTCCAGGCGGCTCCAGCGAGTCCACGTGCTGCCCGCATACAGGGTCCAGTGGTCATCCAGTTCATGGGTGACCGAGAAGTCCACCGACTCTGGCGTCTTGATTTTCAGGCTGGCGTCGAACTTGCCGTTCAGGCCGAGGGCCGCAATCGGGTAGGAAACACGGGTATCGCCTTCAAGCTTGTAGTCGACCATCGAGTGATAGGTCAGGCCCAGACGGGTACGGTCTGTGGCTTGTACGAGAACGCCGATGTTGTAACCGATCGCGGTGTCGTCGCCCTTGATCTTGACTTCGCCATCCGGGCCGTTGGGGCCCAGCAGGGCCTTGCTGCCCAGGTTCGAGCCCAGCTCACCCTTGATACGGTTGATAGTCGGGCCAAAACCGATCGACACCTTGTCGTTGAAGGCATAGCTGATGGTTGGCTGGAAGGTGACAACCTCGACCTTGCTCTTCTTGCCCCAGTAGCGTGCCGCGTCATCGCTACCGTAGTCGGTGATCAGGCCGTATGGCACGTAAACACCGAAACCGACGCTCCAATGATCATCGATCGGCTTGACGTAGTAACCCATGGGCACGCCTACGACCGGGACCATGTCGCCATCGGTTTCCCCCCCGAAATTGCTACCACGACCCGAAATATCAGACTTGGCAATGACGGCTGCGCCACCCACGGTGACCTGTTCGCGCTTCAGGCGCGACATGCCTGCAGGGTTGCCATACACAGTGCTGGCATCTTCGGCAGAAGACGAACGTCCCGCAAAACCGGTTCCCATGCCGCTGATGCTTTGCTCGTTCAGCGCGAAACCTGCAGCAAGCAGTTGGCTGGAAGCAAGAGCAACGGCAATGCCGAGGGAGGTTTTGAGCATTACTTTTTTCATTATTAGAAAACTCCTTGGGATCTCCGGGGCGAAAAGCTACCAACAAATCACGCGCCGCGCTATAGCCTCAATCGCAGGAGATAGAGCGGTTTTGTAGGACAATCCGACCAAAATTCCCTTTTTTCCGGGTGCGTTGTAGGACGCGTCTTAAGATGCCTGCGGCAACCTCTGATCTATGCAGGTATGCCAGGCGTGGGTGAAGTCGCGCAGGCGACCTTGTGGGTTGAAAATCTGTCGCCAGATCCGCGCCAGCGCGAGAAGGTCATCGGCGGCAGGCAGTGGCGTGGCCTGCTCTTCGACGAGCATCCAGGCAATGGCGGTGGAATAGCGCAGGTTGACGGTGAGTTCCAGGTGCGGGCCACCGAGGAAGGCGTGCTGGCTGGCCAGGCCGCGGACCAGGCTGGCCAGGTCGGGGTCACGGGCAAGGTAGTCGTCCCAGATCGCCTGGTGACGGTGTTCGCCGATACGGTAAAGGCCATGCCCACGACGGTCGTGCAAGGCCGACCCCAGGGCCGACTGGCTGGCGGCGATGCCCAGCAACAAGGCTTCGGCGCTGGCGCAGTGACGGTTCAGGTAGACCAGGGTGGGTCGGATCACATACTGACACAATTCATTCGCCGCGATACCCATGATGCCCTCGAGCAGTTAAGGGCCGGACGGGCGCTGGAGCTTGGCAGCTGGTGAGTGATCAGGCCCGCCGGAAGCGGCAAGCACCGCTCGAGTTGAAGTGTAGTGTGATAATCGTGGTGTAAAGGGCTGTTTTTAAATCGATTGCTGCCTGACGTAACGGGCTATATGCCTTAAGGCAATTACGCCGCGAACGTTCAGGCAGGCTTGCGATGGGATGATTCAGCGCTTGAATACCGCAGTATTCGCCGCTCACGCGGTGAGCGACTGGCGGGTTCGGGCGATGACCGCCTGCAGCGGTTCACTGCGGCTGTACTGTTCGGGGTACAGGCGCTCGGTGTGGCAGGCGACGCCGTGTTCGTCTACCAGGGTGAAGCTGAAGCTGCCCTTGCGAGGGGCAACGATAAGGCACTTCAACGGCGAGAAGGCCTGGGAGAGGGTGCCAATGGCGGCCTGAATCTGATGATGAGTTTGCATATTGTTGGAGGTTCCTGCTTTAAACACGGGGTTATGATCCGTGCATGATAGAAACGTTCCAGTGACGCCTTTATTAAGGGACGAACGAACCTGACTGGAACAGGGCAGCCAGAGGGAGCGCAATCAAATGTGGGCGCATGGGCTGACTGGTAGGTACTTCAGAAGGCAGGCAGCACGCCGGGGCCAAGGTTCTAGGCCGTCGGTGTGGGATCCTGATCAATCTGTCACGTGATTCGTGCTTGAACAGCGCGTGGCTGGCGAGTGAATCATCGAATGGGCCGGTCCTGGTTTCAGCAGCGCCACCCTTGGGAGGAGCGGGTCTGCAAGGACGCTTGAGGCCAGAATTGACTTTCAGCTTGGTACTAACGAGGCGCACCTTAGCGGAAATACAGGCGCTTGGCAAGCATTTCATGTTTGTTCAGGTGAGCCGAGCAGTATGGCGCGTATTTGCCCTGCTGGGAAGAGGGGGCAAAAGGCCCGCATCCGGGCTGATGTACCGATTTCGTGCACTCAAATGAAGGTTTATGGTGCACTTGTTCACATTCGGAGCATCGCTTGCAACTGCCTGGCAACACGCCACGACAGCCTCGCCAATGCCTTGACTGGGCGGTTAAGTCAATGAAAAAAAACACTATTTTTAGCTGGTGAAAAAATCGTCAGTTTGAGCGAAAGCCCCAATTCATGGGGGTTTGCGGGGGATGGGAGGGGGTTGTCCACCGAGTTATCCACAGGAACTGTGGATTGTCCCGAGCGCTTGCTCTAGGACGGGCGTGCCAGCAATACATTGAACTGTCCGACAATCGACATGCTCCGGGAGACCTGTTGGTCATCCACTTGAAAACGTCAAGAAAAGATCATTGAAAATTTTTTTCAATCCTCCGGAAATCGAAAGGCCAAGGCGCAAGAAAAAGGGTAGAGTGGCGCGCCTTTCGAGTTGCCAAACCTGTTGCTCATGAAGTTTCGCGGTAAACCCCTCGCCAGCCCCGCTGCATCGACGCCTGCGCCTCCCCCCAAACGTTTCTCTCTCAAAGTGGCCTTGTGGCTGCTCGACAACCCGCACCTGGGTGACAAGCCGCAGGTCAAGCACCTGGCCGGGCGCCTGTTGAAACAGCCGGCGCGCCAGGGCGTGGTCGTGGCGCAAAGCCGCCTGGGGCAGATGTTGTGCCGCGATTGCGGCAATGCCCGTGACCGTCGTATTGGCCATGAACTGCTGCGCCAGGCAGCCCGCGCCGGTGATCGGCGGGCGCAGCTGGAGTATGCGCGGCTGTGCCAGCACAGCGAGCCGGAGCAGGCGCGGTACTGGCTGGAGCTGGCGGCGGGGCAGGGGTCGCAGGAAGCGCGGCGGCTTTTGAGGCAGTGGTTCCATGCCTGAGGTGTGTTGCCAGCACTGGCCTCTTCGCGGGTAAACCCGCTCCCACAGGAATAGCTATACCTCGGATACTGTGCAATCCCTGTGGGAGCGGGTTTACCCGCGAAGAGGCCGGAACAGGCAACACACCGCTCAGGCTGATAAGCTGCGATGCATTCATCCAGGATCATTCGGGGTAAGCATGACAGTGGATCTGGCCAGCATTCTGCTGGGCTTGGTGGCAGGTGCATTACCTTGCCTGGGTTGGCTCATGCAGGTGCAGCGCCGCCAGGGCGCGCGGCAAGGCGAGCAGGCCTTGCTCGAAGAGCGCCTCAATGCTGCCCAGCTGGCCCTGGCCGGCCTGCAGGCGCAACTGGACGCCAGCCGCGACGAGGTCAGCGACCTCAGCGAAGCCAACACCGTCAAGCAGACCCAGCTGGCCGCCCAGGGCCGTGAGCTGGAACTGCTGCAGATCGACCGCGACAACGCCCGTGACGCCGCCCACGCCTGGAACCTCGAGCGTGCCAACCGCGAAGCCGAACTGCGCCGCCTGGAGGCCCAGACCGCACGCCTGGACGCCGAACTGCGCGAGCAGCAGGAAAGCCACCAGCAGCGCCTGGAAGACCTGCAGGAAGCCCGCGACACCCTGCGCGCCCAGTTCGCCGACATGGCTACCAAGATCTTCGACGAGCGCGAGCAGCGCTTCGCCCAGACCAGCCAGCAGCATCTCGGCCAGTTGCTCGACCCGCTCAAGGAGCGCATCCAGGCCTTCGAAAAACGTGTGGAGGAAAGCTACCAGCAGGAAGCCCGCGAGCGCTTCTCGCTGGGCAAGGAGCTGGAGCGCCTGCAGCAACTGAACCTGCGCCTGTCCGACGAAGCCACCAACCTGACCCAGGCGCTGAAGGGCCAGAAAACCCAGGGCAACTGGGGTGAGCTGATCCTCGAACGGGTACTGGAGCATGCCGGCCTGGAAAAGGGTCGCGAATACCAGACCCAGGTCAGCCTCAAGAGCGCCGATGGCGAGCGCTTCCAGCCTGATGTGCTGATCATGCTGCCCGGCGACAAGCAGGTAGTGGTGGATGCCAAGGTCAGCCTCACCGCCTACCAGCAGTTCGTCGCCGGCAACGACGAGGCCGCGCTCAAGCAGCATGTGCAGTCGCTGCGCAGCCATGTCAAAGGCCTGTCGAGCAAGGACTACAACCGCCTCGAAGGCCTGCACAGCCTGGATTTCGTGCTGCTGTTCGTGCCGATCGAGGCCGCCTTTTCGGCAGCCCTGCAGGCGGAGCCGAACCTGTTCCAGGAGGCCTTCGATCGGCAGATCGTGATCGTCAGCCCGACCACCTTGCTGGCCACCTTGCGGGTGATCGACAGCCTGTGGAAGCAGGAACGCCAGGGCCAGAACGCCCGCGAGATCGCCGAGCGCGCCGGCTGGCTGTACGACAAGTTCGTGCTGTTCATCCAGGACCTGGACGAGCTGGGCAGCCGCCTGCAGCAGGTGGACAAGGCCTATGCCGCCGCGCGCAACAAGCTGTGCGAAGGGCGCGGCAACCTGGTCAGCCGCAGCGAACAGCTGAAGCTGCTGGGCGCCCGCGCCAGCAAGAGCCTGCCGGCCGACCTGCTGGAGCGGGCGCTGTCCGACGAGGCGTTGCCGGACGAAGCGCTTACTGAACCAGGCTCAGATGGCGATTGAGCATGGCGCGCAGGGCCGCCGGCTTGACCGGCTTGGCCAGGTAGTCCAGGCCAGAGGCATGCACCATGGCGATGGTTTCCTTGCTGCCGTCGGCGCTGATCACCACGCCCGGCACCGGCTCGCCCAGGCGCGCGCGTAGCCAGCCCATCAGCCCGGTACCGGTCTCGCCGTCGTCCAGGTGGTAGTCCACCAGCGCCAGGTGCGGGCGCATGCCCCTGGCCAGCAGGGCTTCGCATTCGGCGCGGTTGCGCGCGGTCCACACCTGGCAACCCCAGCGGCTGAGCAGGCTGTTCATGCCGATCAGGATGCTGTCTTCGTTGTCCACGCACAGTACCTGCAGCCCGGCCAGTGGCTGGCCGCCCTGTTCCACCGGGGCGGTGGGCGCTGGGGCGGCCTGGCGGGCAATCGGTACGCTGACGCGGAACACCGTGCCCTTGCCCGGCCACGAGCGCACTTCCAGCTTGTGCCCCAGCACCCGGCACAGGCCGTCGGCGATCGCCAGGCCCAGGCCCAGGCCCTTCTCGGCGCGGGTCTGGTGGCTGTCCAGGCGCTTGAACTCCTGGAAAATCACCTGCAGCTTGTCGTCGGCGATGCCCGGGCCGCGGTCCCACACCTCAAGCCACAACTGTTCACCCTGGCGCCGTGCGCCCAGCAGGATCGGGCTCTTGCCATAGCGCAGGGCATTGGTCAGGAAGTTCTGCAGCACCCGGCGCAGCAGCTTCATGTCGCTGTCCACCCGCAGGCGGCTGCCGCGCAGGCGGAACTCCAGGCCCTTCTCGGCGGCCAGTACCTTGAATTCGGCGCCCAGGGTGTCGAATAGCTCGTTGAGGGCAAAGGGCTTGGCATCCGGGGTGATCTTGCCGTTTTCCAGGCGCGAGATGTCCAGCAGGTCGCTGATCAGCTCTTCGGCCGAGCGCAGCGAGCTGTCCATGTGCTGCACCAGTTGCCGGGCCTCTTCATTCATGCCCTCGGCCTGCTGCGACAAGGCGGCGGAGAACAGCCGGGCGGCGTTCAGCGGCTGCATCAGGTCATGGCTGACCGCAGCCAGGAAACGGGTCTTGGACTGGCTCACCGCTTCGGCACGGCTCTTGGCTTCGGACAACGCCTGGTTCAGTTGCGACAGCTCTTGGGTGCGTTCCGCCACCCGTTGTTCCAAGCCTTCGTTGGCATCGCGCAGGGCCTGCTCGGCCTCGCGGAACGGGGTGATGTCGGTGAAGCTCATGACGAAACCGCCGCCCGGCATCGGGTTGCCGATCAGTTCGATCACCCGGCCATTGGGGAACAAGCGCTCGGAGGAGTGCGCACGGCCCTGGCGCATCCAGTGCAGGCGCCGCGCCACGTGCACCTGCGCCTCGCCCGGGCCGCACAGGCCACGCTCGGCGTTGTAGCGGATGATGTCGGCGATCGGCCGGCCCACGCTGATCAGCCCGTCGGGGTAGTTGAACAGTTCCAGGTAACGGCGGTTCCAGGCCACCAGGTGCAGGTTCTGGTCGACCACGCTGATGCCCTGGTTGATGTTCTCGATGGCCCCTTGCAGCAGGGCGCGGTTGAACTGCAGCACCTCGCTGGCTTCGTCGGCGATACGCACCACGTCTTCCAGCTGCATGTCGCGGCCTTCGATGGCGGCCTTGACCACGGCGCGGGTCGACGAGGTGCCGAGCACGCCGGCCAGCAGGCGTTCGGTGTGTTCGATCCAGTCGCCGTCGGCGTTCTGGTTGGGGTTGAAGCCCTTGCCCTGGCGGTAGGCGAAGCGGATGAAGCTCTGCCGGGCGCGTTCTTCGCCGACAAAGCGCGAGGCCAGGGTCAGCAGGTCGTCGATCTGCACCGCTAGCAGCGGCTTGCTGCTGGGCCTGGCGCTGGTCTGCTGGCCGATGAAGCGGCCGGCTTGCCAATGCTCGGAAACCCGCGTGCGCGACAGCACCGAGACCCAGGCGAACAGGGTGAAGTTGCCCGCCAGCGACAGCACCACGCCCTGGGTCAGCGGGCTGATCGGCAGGTTAAGCGGGTTGCCGTGCAGCCACGCCAATCCTGGGAACAGCTGCAGCGACCAGCCCACGCTGTGCGCGGCAATCGGCAGCACCAGGGTGTAGAACCACAGGAAAATACCTGCGGCCAGGCCAGCGAACACGCCGCGGCGGTTGGCCTGCTTCCAGTACAGCGCGCCGAGCATGGCCGGGGTCAGCTGGGTCACGGCGGCGAAGGCGATCTGGCCGATGGTCGCCAGGCTGGCGGTGGAGCCCAGCAGGCGGTAGCTGACATACGCCAGCAGCAGGATCACCACGATGGTCACCCGGCGTACCGAGAGCATCCAGTGGCGGAACGCCTCGAACGGCCGCTCGGCGTTGGTACGGCGCAGCAGCCAGGGCAGCAGCATGTCGTTGGAGACCATGGTCGACAGCGCCACGGCCTCGACGATGACCATGCCGGTGGCCGCCGAGGCACCACCGATGAATGCCAGCAGGGCCAGGCTCGGGTGTGCTTCGGCCAGCGGCAGGCTGATGACGAACGAATCGGAGATCACCGTGCCCGGCAGCAGCATCTGCCCGGCCAAAGCGATCGGCACCACGAACAGCGCGGCCAGCGCCAGGTACATCGGGAATACCCAGCGCGCCAGGCGCATGTCCTGGGGTTCGATGTTCTCCACCACGGTGACGTGGAACTGCCGTGGCAGGCAGATGATCGCCATCATCGCCACGGCGGTCTGCACCACCATCGACGGCCAGTTGATGGTTTCCTGCCAATAATCCTGCAGGTGGATCGACTGGCGGGCCTGGCTGAACAGGTCGTCGAAGCCGTCATACAGGTTGAAGACGATGAAGATGCCCACGGCGAGGAAGGCCAGCAGCTTGATCAGCGATTCGAAGGCAATCGCCAGGACCATGCCACGGTGGTGTTCGGTCACGTCCAGGCTGCGGGTACCGAAGACGATGGCGAACAGCGCCAGTACCAGCGACACCACCAGCGCGGTGTCCTGCACGCGGGTGCCGGTGGCGTCGGCATTGGCGCCGATCAGAAGGTTCACGCCCAGCACGATGCCCTTGAGCTGCAAGGCGATGTACGGCAGCACGCCGACCAGGCAGATCAGCGCCACGACCACCGCCAGGGACTGCGACTTGCCGTAGCGCGCGGCGATGAAGTCGGCGATCGAGGTGATGTTCTGTTGCTTGCTGATCAGCACCATCTTCTGCAGCACCCAGGGCGCGAAGATCAGCAGCAGCACCGGGCCCAGGTAGATCGGCAGGAATGCCCAGAGCTGTTCGGCGGCCTGGCCGACCGCGCCGAAGAAGGTCCAGCTGGTGCAGTACACGGCCAGCGACAGGCTGTACACCCAGGCACGCAGCTTCGGCGGCAATGGCGTGCTGCGGCGGTCGCCGTAGAAGGCGATGGCGAACATGATGGCCATATAGGCCAGGGCGACCACGGCGATCAGCCCGCTGGACAACGACATGAAGACTCCGAAGCAAAAAGATAACGCGGTCCCGATCAATCAGTCTGGCACGCAGGTGCCGCTTCGTCAGCGCAGACGATGGTCGCAGTGGCAGGTGGTCGCAGGGTTCTCTTTAACCTGTGCCGGCCCTTTCGCGGGTGAACCCGCTCCCACAGGTACTGAACAGGCTTCGAAAGCGGCGCTGCCCCTGTGGGAGCGGGTTCACCCGCGAAGAGGCCAGCAGAGCAGACATCATCCTTTGCGGGTACCCAGCCAATAAAACACCCCCGCCAGTATCACCGACAACACCAGCAGATAGAAGATCGCCCCCGGCCACAGATGCACCAGGGCAAACCCCACCATCACCGGCCCCAGCGCCGCTCCGAGGTTGGACAGGTTCTGCGCACCGTAATACACCCCACGCAAGTGCTCCGGCGCGATCAGGTCGATGAACATGTACTCGGCCGGGATCACGATGATCTCGCCCAGGGTGAACACCAGCATCGCCAGGCACCACGCCAGCGCCGAACCGGCCAGGGCAAAGCCCAGCAGCCCGGCGATGAACAGGCCCATGCCGGCCAGCAGCCAGGGCATCAGGCGCTGGCGGCTGATGCGGCGGCCGATCAGGTACTGCAGGGCAATCACCGTCACCGCGTTGGTGGTCACCAGGTAACCGATCAGGCGCGCCGCCTCGGCCGGGCTGCTGGTCACCACCAGGTACTGTGACAGGTAGGCGGTGAACTGGCCGAACACCACCGCGCTCAGCACCCCGCCCAAGGTGAAGCATACCAGCCGCCGGTCACGGGCCAGCCCCAGCGCCACCTGGCCAAAGCCGGCCCCGGGCTTGTCCGGCGCACTGGCCTGCAGGCTGCGGTCACCCAGGCGCCAGTAGGCCAGGCACATGGCCAGGCCGAGCAGGGCAGAGGCGCTGAACGGCATATGGTCGTTCAGCTCCAGCATGGCCACGCCCAGCAGCGGGCCGGCGGCGTAGCCGACGTTGCTGAGGGTGTACTTGATGGCGAACACTTCGGCCCGTTCCTCCACCGGCAGCAACGCGCAGAAGCCCGCCTTGGCGGCGATGTCGACCACTGCCAGGGCCAGGTTGATCATTACCAGGCAGAGAAAGAACAGCAGCGCCGAGTTGCTGGCGACCGCGCCGACGAAGGCCAGGGCAAACAGCAGGGTGCTGGCGCTGACCAGTGTGTGGTTGCGCAAGGTATCCACCAGGTGGCCGCCATACAGGCTCAGCAGCGAGGCGATGATCAGCGCGCCACCGATCAGCAGGCCGATCTGGCTGATCGGCAGCTGGAAGTTGTCGGCCAGGTACACCACCAGGTAGGGCAGGGTAAGGGCACGGGCGACGGTGAGGGTGAAGGTGGTGGTGAGCAGCAGGCGCACAGTGTGCGGGTAGCGTTTGATGGCGGCGAGCATTGCCACGTCCTTGTTGTGGAATAGCCGAATCGGAGCATATGACAAATGGGGGCTGCTCTGCAGCCCATCGCCGGCAAGCCGGCGATGGGGCCGGGACAGGCTTGCTATAGAATCACCGCGCTTGCCAGTCAGTGCATTTCCCATGCAGATTTGTGGCTTGTCGCGCCCGGCGCACCTCCAATTGAAAAGCCCTCAGGACCAAGGACGATGAGTCACTCCTCGCAATTCACCTTGCTCGGCAAGCGGCGTTTCCTGCCGTTTTTCATCACCCAGTCGCTGGGTGCCTTCAACGACAACCTGTTCAAGCAGTCGCTGATCCTGGCGATCCTGTTCAAGCTCAGCCTGGGCGACGGCGACCGTTCGATCTGGGTCAACCTGTGCGCCCTGCTGTTCATCCTGCCGTTCTTCCTGTTCTCTGCGCTGGGTGGGCAGTTTGGCGAGAAGTTCGCCAAGGATGCGCTGATCCGGGCCATCAAGCTGGCCGAGATCGCGATCATGGCGGTAGGCGCGCTCGGTTTCATCACCAACCACCTGGCGCTGATGCTGGTGGCGCTGTTCGGCATGGGAACCCACTCGGCGCTGTTCGGCCCGGTGAAGTACTCGATCCTGCCGCAGGCCCTGCGCGAGGAAGAACTGGTCGGCGGCAACGGGCTGGTGGAAACCGGTACCTTCCTGGCCATCCTCGCCGGCACGATCGGCGCCGGGGTGATGATGTCGGCCGACAGCTATGCCACCGTGGTGGCTGGTGGCGTGGTCGGCACCGCCGTGCTCGGTTACCTGGCCAGCCGCTGGATCCCGCGGGCCGCTGCCGCTTCACCGCAAATGCCGCTGGACTGGAACATCTTCAGGCAGTCGTGGGCGATCCTGCGCATGGGCCTGGGGCAGCCGCCGGCGGTGTCGCGCTCGATCGTCGGCAACTCGTGGTTCTGGTTCGTCGGTGCCATCTACCTCACGCAGATCCCGGCCTACGCCAAGGACTGGCTGCACGGTGATGGCACGGTGGTGACACTGGTGCTGACCCTGTTCTCGGTGGGGATCGCCCTGGGTTCACTGCTGTGCGAACGGCTGAGCGGGCGCAAGGTGGAAATCGGCCTGGTGCCGTTCGGCTCGTTCGGCCTGAGCCTGTTCGGCCTGCTTTGGTGGTGGCACTCCGGCGATGTACCGGCTGCGGCGGCACCGCACGACTGGCTGGCGCTGTTGGGCATGGGCCAGGCCTGGTGGATCCTGCTGTCGATCGTCGGCCTTGGGGTGTTCGGCGGCTTCTACATCGTACCGCTGTATGCGCTGATCCAGGCCCGCACCGCCGAAGACCAGCGCGCCCGGGTGATCGCTGCCAACAACATCCTCAATGCCCTGTTCATGGTGGTGTCGGCAGTGCTCACCATCATCCTGCTGGGCCTGGCCGAGCTGACCATCCCGCAACTGTTCCTGGTGGTGTCTCTGCTCAACATCGCGGTCAACGCCTATATCTTCAGGATCGTGCCCGAGTTCACCATGCGCTTCCTGATCTGGCTGCTCAGCCATTCGATGTACCGTGTGCAGCACCGCGACCTCGAGCGCATCCCCGACGAAGGCGCAGCGCTGCTGGTGTGCAACCACGTGTCGTTCGTCGATGCGCTGCTGCTGGGCGGGGCGATCCGCCGGCCGATCCGCTTCGTCATGTACTACAAGATCTACAACCTGCCGGTACTCAACTTCGTGTTCCGCACCGCAGGCGCCATCCCGATTGCCGGGCGCAACGAAGACCTGGCTATCTACGAACGTGCTTTCGCGCGCATTGCCGAATACCTGGCCGATGGCGAGCTGGTATGCATCTTCCCTGAAGGCAAGCTGACCGGGGATGGCGAGATCGATGTGTTCAAGGGCGGCGTCAACCGCATCCTCGAAGAAACCCCGGTGCCGGTCATTCCGTTGGCCTTGCAGGGGCTGTGGGGCAGCTTCTTCAGCCGTGACCCGGCCAAGGGCTTTTTCAAGCGCCTGTGGTCGCGGGTGACCATCGTGGCAGGCGCCGCCATCCCGGTGGAGGCGGCGCAGCCAGAAGCCTTGCGTGAGCAGGTCAGCCGCCTGCGCGGCAACCTGCGCTAGGGGAGGGCGTCAGCTGGCGCTGACTTTCAGGCCGACCAGGCCGGTAATGATCAGCGCCACGCTGACCAGGCGTACCAGGGCCATGGACTCGCCGAACAGGATGATGCCGGCGATCACCGTGCCGACGGCGCCGACGCCAGTCCAGATGGCATAGGCGGTACCCAGCGGCAGCTCTTTCATGGCCAGGCCCAGCAGGCCCAGGCTGATGGCCATGGCGGCGACGGTGAGGACGGTGGGCAGAGGCTTGCTGAAGCCGTCGGTGTATTTCAGGCCGACGGCCCAGCCGACCTCGAACAGGCCGGCGAAGAACAGGATGATCCAGGACATGGTGCGTCTCCATCGTTGTGAATGATGGGGCCGTCCCCGGAATGGTCACGCGGTGCGTCGTGAGGTCGTCCTCACAGTGGGTGCCATGGTGCACATATGCAGCCCTCTGGGCAAGCCTGTGCAGGCCTCTTCGCGGGTAAACCCGCTCCCACAGGGATCTCCACAATTTTCAGACCTGTGCAGTACCTGTGGGAGCGGGTTTACCCGCGAAAGGGCCCGCACAGGCAACATCAATGCCTGGCCGGCTCCCCACCTTCTGCTTCTGCCACAGGTTCCCCCATGCGCCGGAACCAGGTCGACAGCAGCGCCCCGGAAATATTGTGCCAAACGCTGAACAACGCACTCGGCACCGCAGCCAGTGGCGAAAAATGCGCCGCCGCCAGTGCCGCACCCAGCCCGGAGTTCTGCATGCCCACCTCCAGCGCCAGCGACTTGCGCTGTGCCAGTGGCAGCTTGCACAGCCTGCCGGTCAGGTACCCCAGCAAGTAGCCGAAGCTGTTGTGCAATATCACCACCGCCATGATCAGCAGCCCCGACTCGGCGATCTTCGCCTGGCTGGCCGCCACCACCGCGCACACGATCATCACGATACTCACCACCGATACCAGCGGCAGCACCTGCACCGCCGCCTGCACCCGCGCGCCAAGCAGCCGCTGGGCCAGTACGCCGAGCACGATCGGCAGCATCACCAGCTGCAGGATCGACCAGAACATGTCCATGAAGGACACCGGCAGCCAGGCCGAGGCCAGGAACCAGATCAGCGCCGGGGTCAGCAGCGGGGCGAGCAGGGTGGTCACCGCTGCGATCGCCACCGCCAGCGCCAGGTCGCCACGGGACAGCCAGACCATCACGTTCGACGCCGTGCCGCTCGGGCAGCAGCCAACCAGGATCACGCCCACGGCGATTTCCGGCGGCAGGTGGAACAGCTGGCACAGCAGCCAGGCCATGCCCGGCATGATCACGAAGTGCGCGACCACACCCAGCATCACCCGCCAGGGCTGGCGGGCGAGGGCGGCGAAGTCATCGAGCTTGAGGGTGAGGCCCATGCCGAACATCACCAGGCCCAGCAGCGGCACGATGGCCACCTTCAGGGCGATGAACCATTGCGGTTGCAGGAAGGCCAGTACGGCGAACACCAGCACCCACAGGGCGAAGGTATTGCCGACGAAGCGGCTGAGAGTGGCGAGGGCACGCATGGGGCAAGTCCTTTTCTGCTTATAGCGTTATTGATTTCACTGGCCCTTTCGCGGGTGAACCCGCTCCCACAGGTACTGCACAAGATTCGAAGCCTGTGCGGTTCCTGTGGGAGCGGGTTCATCGAGGCGTCGAACCGCCGCGAAAGGGCCGGCACTGCCAAAAATCACTTCAAGGCCAGCACCGGCATTTCAAAACCAGTCAGACCCCTTGCGGAATCTCTTCCCCACCCAGCGCCTCGAACAGCACCGGCAGGAATTCGGCAAAGGTCATCATCATCAGCTGGAAGCTGGCATCGAACTGCTGCGCAGCCTCATCGCCACCATCCTGTTCGGCCTGCTCCTGCAGAAGCTCTTCGAACTTCAGGCGCTTGATCACCATCTTGTCATCCAGAATGAACGACAGCTTGTCCTGCCAGGCCAGGGCCAGCTGGGTAACCACCTTGCCAGTGCTCAGGTGCAGCTGGATTTCCTCGCCGGTCAGGTCCTGGCGCTTGCAGCGCACGATACCGCCATCTTCGGCGGTGTCGCGCAGTTCGCACTCGTCCAGCACATAGAAGCCTTCGGCAGCTTCCTGCGACTTGACCCACTCGGTCATGGTGGCAACCGGTGCGATTTTCACGGTGGCCGGGCGTACCGGCAGCGAGCCCATCACTTCACGCAGGGTCGACAGCAGGTCTTCGGCACGCTTGGCGCTGGCCGAGTTGACCAGGATCACGCCCAGGCGCGGGGCAATGGCCGCGAAGATCATCGAGCGGCGGATGAACGCGCGCGGCAGGAAGGCCTGGATGATCTCGTCCTTGATCTGGTCGCGTTCCTTTTTATAGACCTTGCGCATCTGCTCGGTCTCGATCTCTTCGACCTTTTCCTTCACCGCATCGTTGACCACGCTGCTGGGCAGGATGCGTTCTTCCTTGCGCGCGGCAATCAGCAGGTACTCGCCGCTGACATGCACCAGGGGAGCGTCTTCGCCCTTGCCGAATGGCGCGACGAAACCATAGGTGGTCAGCTCCTGGCTGGCGCAGGGGCGGGCCGGCTTGCTGGCCAGGGCCGCTTCCAGCGCTTCAGGCTCGAACGGGACTTCCTGGGTCAGGCGGTAGGTCAGCAGGTTCTTGAACCACATGAGGGGCAATCTCTCCTTAATGCATAAGGCGGGCATTATTCTCCGAGCGGTGCTCTCAGGCCAACCCTGTCGGAGTGCCAGTAGCTGTAGCTGAATGTAAAGATGCACGTGGCAACGCTAGGTCTTTGAAAGGCCTGAGGTTTTTTTTGAAAAAAGTTAAAAAAGTGCTTGCCAGGGTACGGGGCCGTCCGTAGAATGCGCGCCACACCGAGACGAAGGGTGATTAGCTCAGCCGGGAGAGCATCTGCCTTACAAGCAGAGGGTCGGCGGTTCGATCCCGTCATCACCCACCACTCGATGTTTAGCGCAGCGGTAGTTCAGTCGGTTAGAATACCGGCCTGTCACGCCGGGGGTCGCGGGTTCGAGTCCCGTCCGCTGCGCCATATTTCACTTCCAGGGCCTACTGAACACCCGGAAGTAACAAGGAAAGCGACCTCAGGGTCGCTTTTTTTGTGCCTGCGATTTGGTGTTTTCGCGAATTTTGCAAAAAGTTCGATAAGTGCTTGCCAGAGCGCCAAGTCGCCCGTAGAATGCGCGCCACACCGAGAGACATGGGTGATTAGCTCAGCCGGGAGAGCATCTGCCTTACAAGCAGAGGGTCGGCGGTTCGATCCCGTCATCACCCACCACTCGATGTTTAGCGCAGCGGTAGTTCAGTCGGTTAGAATACCGGCCTGTCACGCCGGGGGTCGCGGGTTCGAGTCCCGTCCGCTGCGCCATATTCCACTTCCAGGGCCTACTGAACACCCGGAAGTAACAGAGAAAGCGACCTTAGGGTCGCTTTTTTTGTTTCTGCATCCTGAGCGATTTCATCGTTCATGAAATCCTGGGGCAGCTTTGCGGCCCATCGCGACACAAGGCCGCTCCTACAGGGGTATGCGCAGTCAGCGAGTGACGCGATCTCCTGTAGGAGCGGCCTTGTGTCGCGAAAGGGGCGCAAAGTGCCCCCGGCAATTTCAGCTACGACGCTCTTCTTCCCGCAAAGTCAGCACTTCAAACCCATCCTCGGTCACCGCCACGGTATGCTCCCACTGCGCCGACAGGCTGTGGTCGCGGGTAATCACCGTCCAGCCATCCTTCAGCGTGCGCGTCCCGCGTCCGCCCTGGTTGATCATCGGTTCGATGGTAAACACCATCCCCGGCTTCAACTTCAGGCCCATCCCGCGCTGGCCGATGTGCAGCACCTCGGGCCCTTCATGCATCTGTTGGCCAATGCCATGCCCGCAATACTCACGTACGACGCTGTAGCCCGCCGCTTCGGCATGGGTCTGGATGGCATGGCCGATATCACCCAGCGTAGCCCCGGGGCGTACCTGTTCGATGCCTTTCCATAGCGCGTTATAGGTGGTGTATACCAGGCGCTGCGCCTCATCGCTGATCGGCCCGATGCTGTACATCTTTGACGAGTCGGCGATATAGCCGCCTTGTTCCAGGGTGATGTCGACGTTGATGATCGAGCCTTCCTTCAGCACCTCATCGACCTTGGGCATGCCATGGCACACCACATGGTCCACCGAGGTGTTGAGCGAATAGGGGAATCCATACTGGCCCTTGCTCGCCGGGCGGGCCTTGAGCGTGCCGACGATGAACGCCTCGGCGCGGTCGTTGATCTGCATGGTGGTCACGCCGGGGCGGATGAAGCTGTCGAGGTCGGCGAACACCTGGGCAAGCAGTTGGCCGGCGCGGCGCATCAGGTCGAGTTGGGCGGGGGTCTTGATAATCACCTGGGACATGGAGGAGTGCAGTGGCTCGTGCTGGAATGTGCCCCAGCATAGCGCCATGGGGTGTGGGGTTGCCATCGCATGGTGCACAGCCTGTATCGGCCTCTTCGCGGGCACGCCCGCTCCCACAGGTGCAGCACCGCCCTCAGGCCTTGCGATATCCCTGTGGGAGCGGGCATGCCCGCGAAAGGGTCGGCACAGCTGGCCCATAAATTGCTGTTTCACCTCTATCCAGGGCTATCAACGTCGACAGCCCACAAAACTTCACGACAAAGGCGCCGTGTTGCCCCGCTTGCCCAGCAAGCAGGGGCAGCCGGCGCCTTTTTGCGTTCCCTACAGGAGCCCGCCCATGGCCAACAGCGAAGTGCGCAGCGTCTGCCCCTACTGCGGCGTCGGTTGCGGCATCGTCATGAGCGTCGCCGATGGCAAGGTCGGCAAGATCAGCGGCGACAAGCAGCACCCCAGCAACTTCGGCCGCCTGTGCACCAAAGGCCTCACCGCACACCTGCCGCTGACCGCCGCCGGGCGCATGGAGGATGCCTATGTGCGCCAGCAGCGCAGCCAGCAGCCAGCGCGTACCGGCATCGGCCAGGCCATCGCCGCCGCCGCCGGGCGTTTGCGCGGCATCATCGACCAGCACGGCCCCGACGCCGTGGCGCTGTACGTGTCCGGGCAGATGTCGCTGGAGGCCCAGTACCTGGCCAACAAGCTGGCCAAGGGCTTTATCCGCACCCGCCACATCGAGTCCAACTCGCGCCTGTGCATGGCCAGTGCCGGCAGCGGCTACAAGCTGTCGCTCGGTGCCGACGGCCCGCCCGGCAGCTACCAGGACTTCGAGCACGCCGACGTATTCCTGGTGATCGGCGCCAACATGGCCGACTGTCACCCGATCCTGTTCCTGCGCCTGCTCGACCGGGTCAAGGCGGGTGCCAAGCTGATCGTCGTCGACCCACGGCGCAGCGCCACTGCCGACAAGGCCGACCTGTTCCTGCAGGTGCGTCCCGGCAGCGACATGGCCTTGCTCAATGGCCTGCTGCACCTGCTGCTGCGTAACGGCCACACCGACCCCGACTTCATCGCCCTCCACACCGAAGGCTGGGACGAACTGCCGGCCTTTCTCGATGACTACACCCCTGACCGGGTGGCTGCCATCACCGGGCTGGCCGAGGCCGACATCATCAAGGCCGCCGAATGGATCGGCGGCGCCAGCAACTGGATGAGCTGCTGGACCATGGGCCTGAATCAGAGCATCCACGGCACCTGGCACACCAATGCGATCTGCAACCTGCACTTGGCCACGGGCGCCATCTGCCGCCCCGGCAGTGGGCCGTTCTCGCTGACCGGCCAACCCAATGCCATGGGCGGCCGCGAGATGGGCTACATGGGCCCCGGCCTGCCAGGCCAGCGCTCGGCGCTGGTAGAGCAAGACCGCGCCTTCGTCGAGCAGCAGTGGCAACTGGCCCCGGGCAGCCTGCGCAGCGAAGGCGGCGAGGGCACGGTGGCGCTGTTCGAGCAGATGAAAAGCGGCGTGGTAAAGGCCTGCTGGATCATCTGCAGCAACCCGGTGGCCAGTGTCGCCAACCGCCAGCAGGTGATCGACGGCCTGCGCCAGGCCGAACTGGTGATTACCCAGGATGCCTTCCTCGACACCGAGACCAACCGCTACGCCGACATCCTGCTACCGGCTGCGCTGTGGGCCGAAGGCGAGGGCGTGATGATCAACAGCGAGCGCAACCTCACCCTCATGCCACGTGCCGTCGAACCGCCCGGGCAGAGCCTGCCAGACTGGCAGATCATCGCCCGGGTCGCCTGCGCCATGGGCTATGCCGACGCCTTCGATTACCCCGATGCCGAGGCGGTGTACGAGGAGATCCGCCGCTTTCACAACCCAACCACCGGCTACGACCTGCGGGGCATCGGCTATGCCGAACTACGCGAACAGCCGCACCAGTGGCCCTGCGCCCCAGGCCGCGACAACCCGCGCAGCCCGCTGCGCTACCACAACGACGGCAGCAGCCAGACGCTGTTGCACGATGCCCAAGGCGAGTGCCCGGTGCTGGCCTTCCCGACCGCCAGCGGCAAGGCCCGCTTCTTCGCCCGGCCCTGGTTGCCGGCGGCGGAGCTGCCGGATGCCGATTACCCCATGGTGCTGAATACCGGCCGCGTGCAGCACCAGTGGCACACCCTGACGAAGACCGGCAAGGTACCGGCGCTGAACAAGCTGGAGCCCGGCCCCTTCGTGGAAATCCACCGCGACGATGCTGCCCGGCTGGGCATCGCCGAAAAGGACCAGGTGGCCATTCGCTCGCGCCGCGGGCAGGCCGTGCTACCCGCGCGAATCAGCGACCGGGTCATGCCTGGCAACTGCTTTGCCCCGTTCCACTGGAATGACCTGATCGGCGAGCAACTGGCGATCAACGCCGTGACCTGCGATGCGGTCGACCCGCTGTCGCTGCAGCCGGCGTTCAAGCATTGTGCCGTGACCCTGGAGCGGGTTGCCGGTGAGCGCATCGAAGCCCTTGATCTGAACACTGCCAATCCGGAGCCTGCCCGCATGCCGACCGCCACCCTGTCCCGTCTGCTTGGCCTGGACACCCTGCCAGCCCCGGTGCTGGCCGAGGAAGAGCGCCATTACCTGCAAGGCTTCCTGCTGGGCCTGGACCAGGCCCGCGCCGAGGGCGTGCCCTGCCTGCCGGCCAGTGCGCCGCTGGCCGCCAACCGCCGGTTGTTCGTCGATGGCCTGCTGGCCGGGCTGTTCGCCCAGCCGGCGGTGCTGCCCGATGCGGCGTTGATAGCACCACGGCACCAGGTGCTGTGGGCTTCGCAAACCGGCAACGGCGAGCTGTTGGCCGAACGCTGTGCCGAGCGCCTGCGCGGTGCCGGCCTCGACGTGCAGCTCAGTTGCATGGAAGCGGTCAGCCCGCGCCAGCTGCAGGGCGCCGCCAGCGTGGTGCTGATCGCCAGCACCTTTGGGGATGGCGACGCGCCCGACAGCGCAGCGGCATTCTGGCAAGCCTTGCAAGGCGAGGAGGGCGCCCACTGCGCCGAACTGCCTTTTGCCGTGCTGGCCCTGGGCGACTCCAGTTACGACCAGTTCTGTGGCTTTGGCCGCAAGCTCGACCAACGCCTGGCCGAGCTGGGTGGGCGGCGCCTGCTGCAGCGGGTGGACTGCGAGCCGGACTTCGACGACGCCTTCGCCGCCTGGCTGGATGCGCTGCTGCCCACGTTAGGCAACGCCGCTGCACCGCAACCGGTCACCGAGCCTGCGCCCGTGGCGGCCTATGGCAAGCAGCAACCCTGGGCTGCCACCTTGCTGGAAAACCGCCTGCTCAACGGCCCGGGTGCCAGCAAGGAAACCCGTCAACTGGTGTTCGACCTGAGCGGCAGCGGTTTCACCTATGCCGCCGGTGATGCCTTGGGCGTGTGGCCGCTCAACTGTCCGGCCCTGGTCGACGAGCTGCTGGTGCTGATGCGGCTCGATGGCCAGACCATGGTTCAGCTGAAAGGCCAGCCCGCCATGCCGCTGGCCGAAGCCTTGCAAGCGCACCTGGAGATCGCCAAGGTCACCACGCAGCAGCTGCAGGCCTTCGCCGGCAATGCCCCGGACCTGCAGCGCCTGCTGCAGCCCGAGTGCAAGGCCGAGCTGCAGGACTGGTTGTGGGGGCGGCAACTGGTCGATGTGCTGCGCGCCTTCCCCCAGCAGCTGCCGCTGGCCAGCTGGCTGGAGCTGCTCAAGCCGTTGCAGCCGCGCCTGTATTCGATCAGCTCCAGCCCGCTGGCGCACCCGCAGCAGGTGCACCTGACCGTTTCCACGGTGCGCTATGGCACGCGCAAAGGGGTGTGTTCAAGCTTCCTTGCCGACCGTGCGCAGGCGCTGAAGGTGGCCATCTTCCCGCAAGTGTCGAAGCACTTTCGCCTGCCCGAGGACGACAGCGTGCCGGTGATCATGGTCGGCCCCGGCACCGGCATTGCGCCGTTCAGGGCCTTCCTCGAAGAGCGAGAGGCACGTGGGGCGGAAGGGGCCAACTGGCTGTTCTTCGGCGAGCAGTACGCGGCCACCGATTTCTATTACCAAGAGCAGCTGCAGGCCTGGCAGGATGCAGGGCACTTGCGCCTGGACACAGCGTTCTCGCGCGACCAGGCCGAGAAGGTCTACGTGCAGCAGCGCATGCTCGAACAGGGCGCGCAGTTGTGGCAGTGGCTGGAGGCGGGGGCGTACTTCTATGTGTGTGGCGATGCACAGCGCATGGCCAAGGATGTGGATGCGGCGTTGCGGGCGATCGTCGCCGAGCATGGCGGCATGGATGCAGCGGCGGCTGCGGCTTATGTCGAAGCGCTGGGCAGGGCCAAGCGGTATCGGCGGGATGTGTATTGATGTGCACCGGGATGGGGTGTTGTGCACTGTGAATGTGCATGACCTGTACCGGCCTCTTCGCGGGTAAACCCGCTCCCACAGGTACAGCACAGGTCTGAAAATTGTGGAGATCCCTGTGGGAGCGGGTTCACCCGCGAAGAGGCCGACACAGGCAACCCAGTTGGCACACTCCCTGCTTTACCCTGGTTACAACAAAGCCCAATGATCAACGGCGATCAACCCGGGCCCCCTACCGTGATGAATACAGGCAAAGGCGCCTGGAGCTTCGGCTCCAGGCGCTTTTTTTTTTGATCGAGGATCGGCTTATGAAGGCAACAGCGAGCAGCGGGCAACGAGAGCGACTGGTCATCGTCGGCAACGGCATGGTCGGCCACCATTGCGTCGAACAACTGGTCAGCCGCGGCGCCCTGCAGCGCTTCGAAGTGCATGTGTTCGGCGAAGAGCGCCAACGCGCCTACGACCGCGTGCACCTGTCCGAGTACTTCGGCGGCAGCTGTGCCGAAACCCTGGCCCTGTGCGAGCAGGACTTCTACGGTACCAACGGTGTGCACCTGCACCTCGGCGAAGCGGTGCTGGAAATCGACCGTGAGCGCGGCGAAGTGGTCACCGCCGAGGGCCGCTACGGCTACGATCACTTGGTGCTGGCCACAGGTTCCTACCCGTTCGTGCCGCCGATCGAAGGTTCCAGCGGCAATGCCCGCCTGGTCTACCGCACCCTCGACGACCTCGACGGCATCCGCGCTGCCGCAGCCAGTGCCCGCCGTGGCGTGGTAGTGGGTGGTGGCCTGCTTGGCCTGGAAGCAGCCAACGCCCTCAAGTCGCTGGGCCTGGAAGCCCACGTGGTGGAATTCGCCCCACGGCTGATGCCGGTGCAGCTGGACGGCGAGGGCGGTGCCGCGCTCAAGGCACAGATCGAAGCGCTGGGCGTTGGCGTGCATCTGTCGCGCGCCACCCAGTCGATCAGTGCGGGTGAAGACTACCGCTACCGCATGAACTTCGATGGCGGCGAGCACCTGGAAACCGACCTGATCGTGTTCTCCGCGGGTATCCGCCCGCAGGATGCCCTGGGCCGTGCCTGTGGCCTGGACATCGCCGCGCGTGGCGGCGTGGTCATCGACAACCACTGCCGCAGCAGCGACCCACGCATCTTTGCCATCGGCGAGTGCGCCTCGTGGAACGGCAGCGTGTTCGGCCTGGTCGCCCCGGGCTACAGCATGGCGCGCAACCTGGCGGCATTGCTGATGGGTGAAGCCGCTGGCGAATTCACCGGTGCCGACATGTCGACCAAGCTCAAGTTGCTGGGCGTGGATGTCGGCTCCATCGGCGATGCCCATGGCGCCACCCCGGGCGCACGCAGCTACCGCTTCATCGACGAAGCCAACAGCGCCTACCGCCGGCTGGTGGTGGATGCCAGCGGCAAGCATGTGCTCGGTGCGGTGCTGGTGGGCGACAACAGCTACTACGACACCCTGCTGCAGTACGCCCAGAACGGCATCGCCCTGCCAGCCGACCCCGCGGCACTGATCCTGCCGCAAGGCGGCGCACCGGCCCTGGGTGCTGATGCGCTGCCCGACAGCGCGACCATCTGCTCGTGCCACAACGTCAGCAAGGGCGCGGTCTGCGCCGCCATCGACAGTGGCTGCGGCGACCTTGCCGCAGTCAAGGGCTGCACCAAGGCCGCCACCGGTTGTGGTGGTTGCGCGGCACTGCTCAAGCAGGTGTTCGAGCACGAGCTGACCGCCCGTGGCGTGGCGGTGGACAAGAGCCTGTGCGAGCACTTCGCCTACACCCGTCAGGAGCTGTACGGGCTGGTGCGGGTAGAGGGTATCCGCACCTTCAACGAACTGCTCGAACGCCACGGCAAGGGCCACGTTGGCTGCGACATCTGCAAGCCGGCGGTGGGCAGTATCCTCGCCTCGTGCTGGAACCAGCCGATCATGGACCCGGCGCTGGTGCCGCTGCAGGACACCAACGACACCTTCATGGCCAACATGCAGAAGAACGGCACGTACTCGGTGGTGCCGCGCATCCCCGGTGGTGAGATCACCCCCGACAAGCTCATCGTGATCGGCCAGGTGGCGAAAAAGTACGACCTGTACACCAAGATCACCGGCGGCCAGCGCATCGACCTGTTCGGCGCCCAGTTGCACGAGCTGCCGCTGATCTGGGGCGAGCTGATCGAGGCCGGCTTCGAAACCGGCCATGCCTACGGCAAGTCGACCCGCACGGTGAAATCGTGCGTCGGCAGCACCTGGTGCCGTTACGGCGTGCAGGACAGCGTCGGCATGGCCCTGCGCCTGGAAGACCGCTACAAAGGCCTGCGCAGCCCGCACAAGCTCAAGTTCGCGGTTTCCGGCTGCACTCGCGAATGCGCCGAGGCACAGAGCAAGGACATCGGCGTGATCGCCACCGACAAGGGCTGGAACCTGTACGTGTGCGGCAATGGCGGCATGCGCCCGCGGCATGCCGAACTGTTTGCCACCGACCTCGACGACGAAACCCTGGTGCGCCTGATCGACCGCGTGCTGATGTTCTACATCCGCACCGCCGACAAACTGCAGCGCACCTCGGTGTGGCGCGAGAACCTGGAAGGTGGGCTGGACTACCTGAAGCAGGTGATCATCGACGACAGCCTGGGCCTGGCCAGCGAGCTGGAGGCGCAGATGCAGCATGTGGTCGACCAGTATGAATGCGAATGGGCCAACGCCCTCAACGACCCCGAGAAGCTCAAGCGCTTCCGTACTTTCGTCAACGACCGCCGCGCCGACCCGGACGTGCACTTCGTGCGCGAACGCGAACAGCGCCGGCCTGCTGCGCCACTGCACCTGATCCCAACCGTCGAGGAGGCTGTCTGATGAACCTGTCCAATGCTGCTGTGAAAACCCACGAGAACTGGCAGGCGGTGTGCCAGGCGGATGACCTGGTGGCCGATTCCGGGGTGGTGGTCTGGCTCGACGGGGCCCAGGTCGCGCTGTTCTACCTGCCGGGGCAGGCGCAGCCGCTGTACGCGGTGGACAACCGCGACCCGCGGTCCGGCGCCAACATCATCGGCCGCGGGCTGGTTGGCAGTGTGCAGGGCGAGCTGGTGGTGGCCGCGCCGTTGTACAAGCAGCACTTCAGCCTGGAGAGCGGAGAGTGCCTGGAAGATGGCGGGCAGCGCCTGCGGGTGTGGCCGGTGCGGTTGAACGGGGAGGCGGTGGAGTTGGCTGTGGCCTGATGCTCATCAGTTGCCTGCACCGGCCCTTTCGCGGGTGAACCCGCTCCCACAGGTACTGCACAGGTCTGGAGAACTGTGGAGATCCCTGTGGGAGCGGGTTCACCCGCGAAAGGGCCGGTACAGGTTATTTGCATGCGGTAAGCTTGAGCCCATGAACCTCGACACCCGCATCAAGTACCGACACCTGCTGTGCTTCCTGGAGATTGCCCGGCAGGGCAGCCTGGCCAGGGCTGCCGACATCCTGGCAATCAGCCAGCCAGCCATCTCCAAGACCCTCAAGGAACTCGAAGACCTGCTGGAAACGCGCCTGTTCGCGCGCAGCCGCCAGGGCGTCGAGCTGACCCCGGCCGGTACGCGTTTCATGCGCTATGCCGGGCCCAGCGTGCAGGCCCTGCGCGATGGCGTCAGCAGCCTGCGTGGCGAAGCGCGGGCGCCGTCGCAAGTGCGCATCGGTGTGTTGTCCACGGTCGAAGGCCTGCTCATGCCCGAAGTGCTGTGCCGCCTGCACCAGCGCCATGAGGCGCTGGTGATCAGTGTGGTCACAGGGGTCAGCGCGCAGCTGCTCGGCCAGTTGCGCCTGGGCGAACTGGAACTGGTGGTCGGGCGCATGACCGACAGCCCGCAGATCCAGGGCTTGTCGTTCGAGCACCTGTACAGCGAGTCGATGAGCCTGGTGGTGCGGCCCGGCCACCCGCTGCTGGCCAGCAAGCCAGTAGAGCGGGGGGAGGTTGGGCATTACCCGCTGGTGCTGCCGCCAGCCGGCACCACCATCCGCCAGCATGCCGATAGCCTGTTCGTGCAATGCGGCATCCAGATGCCCGCCCAGCGCCTGGAAACCCTGTCGCTGGCGCTGAGCCGGCGCTACCTTCTGGGCAGCGATGCAGTGTGGGTGGCGCCGCGCGATGCGGTGCTGCTCGACCTGCGCCGGGGCGAGCTGGTCGAGCTCGACCTGGGTGTGCGCGAGCCGGGCGGCTCGGTCGGCATCTGTCGCAATGCTGCCTTGCCGCAGAGCCTGCCTGGGCAGTGGGTATGCGAGGTGTTGCGCGAGGTAGCGGGGCAGTACCGAGAGGGCAGCTACCCCTGAACGCAGGTTTGGCCCTTTCGCCGGCAAGCCAGCTCCCACAGGGATAGCACCTGCTTCGTGGCCTGTGGTCAACCTGTGGGAGCTGGCTTGCCGGCGATAGGGCCAGTGCAGGCTTCTCAGCATTCAGCTAAATAAATCCCCCGCAAAACCGGGCAAAGGCGCCGCAACCGGTCAATACTGGCCAGTGGCTGCACATCCTTTGATGAATAAGCGTTTAACTACTGAACTTCCTTACCAAAACCCGCTCCTATGCCGGTAGCCATTGGTCATGGCCGCCTGCTAAGCTCGCGGCTTTACCCTGATTGCCCTTTTGGCGCATGAACAAGGAAATAGCATGAAACAGCATCGTTTGGCGGCTGCGGTTGCCCTGGTAGGCCTGGTACTGGCTGGCTGTGATCAACAGACCAGCAGCCCCGAGCTGAAGACTCCGGCACAGAAAGCCTCCTACGGTATCGGCCTGAACATGGGCAAGAGCCTGGCTCAGGAAGGCATGGAAGACCTTGATTCGAAAGCAGTCGCCCTCGGCATCGAAGACGCCGTTGGCAAGAAGGAACAGCGCATCAAGGACGAAGAGCTGGTAGAGGCCTTCACCGCGCTGCAGAAGCGTGCCGAAGAGCGCCTGGCCAAGGCCAGCGAAGAAGCCGCCTCCGCCGGCAAGAAGTTCCTCGAGGAAAACGCCAAGAAGCCAGGCGTGGTCACCACTGCTTCGGGCCTGCAGTACGAAGTGGTCAAGAAGGCCGACGGCCCGCAGCCCAAGGCGACCGACGTGGTCACCGTCCACTACGAAGGCAAGCTGATCGATGGCAAGGTGTTCGACAGCTCCGTCGAGCGCGGCAGCCCGATCGACCTGCCGGTCAGCGGCGTGATCCCGGGTTGGGTCGAAGGCCTGCAGCTGATGCACGTCGGCGAGAAGTACAAGCTGTTCATCCCGGCTGAACTGGCCTACGGTGCGCAGAGCCCAAGCCCGCTGATCCCGGCCAACTCGGTACTGGTATTCGACCTGGAACTGATCGCCATCAAGGATCCGGCCCAGCTGCAAGGTGCCGAGCCGGAAGCGGAAGCTCCTGCCGAGGCCCCGGCCGAAGCGCCTGCCAAGTAACATTGGCTGGCCCACGCAAAACGCCCCGTCCTGACGGGGCGTTTTCGTTTGTGCCGGGTAGTTGGACGAACCTGCAACTGCTGATACTGTCCGAGGAAATGCAGCGTGAAGAAGCAGAATGCTTCTGACGCAAACCGTTTGCGGCGTACGCACCCAAGGTGTGAAACGACTGTGTAAAAAACGCCCGATCTGACCGGGGCCCTTGCCTGGCAGGCTCCTGGGGTCGGAAACGTCGCCCTGTTCACAAGGTTATCCACAATAAATGTGGATAACCTTTTCCTCTTGGAGGCTCCATGAGCGCACCCTGGAATTTCGCCCGTTTCCTGCCCTTGGCCGAGCGCCTGCTCAGCCGTGGCCGGTTGCCGGCCTTGCTGTTTGCGGTAGCCCGCAAAGGCCCGCGCATCGGCCAGTTGCGCGAAGACGTGAAGCTGCTGCAGTCGCTGTGCCTGGCCTGGTGGCGCGGCGAGTACCGCGCCATCAGCCCCAAGGCGCTGGTCACCATCGTCGCCGGGCTGCTGTATTTCGTCAGCCCCATCGACGCAATCCCCGACTGGCTGCTGGGCGTGGGTTTTCTAGACGACATCGCGGTACTGGGTTGGGTGCTGAAGACCGTGGCCGACGAACTGGCGCGCTTCAAGGCCTGGCGCGACAGCCAGGCGCCCGAGCGGCTGCGCGTGGTCGAGCGCCTGCCGGCCACCCCCGAAGCGCTGCGGTTGGAACGCAACACGCAGTGAAACTGGCCGCAACCGCAGCGCAACTGCACAGACCCCAGAGTTGGTAATATAATTGGCATAAGGGTTATGCCTACGGATTACATGCTGTAATCCTTTTTAAAGGGGTTTGTAATGGGTATTCAGGTCATCAGCCGGGACGGTCAACCCGAGTACGTCGTCGTTCCCTGGGAACAGTACCAGGCACTGCTCAAGGCCGCAGGGCAGGCACCTGCCGAGGTGCTTGCCAGTGAAGCGCAGGGCGATGCAGCCAGTGCGCCATTGCCGGCCTTCAGCGAAGTGGCACAGATTCGCCAGGCCAAGGGCATTGCCCCTGAGCAACTGGCGCGCAATGTCGGGGTAAGCCCGGCTTACCTGGCCATGATCGAATCGGGCGAACGCCAGCCGGATGCTGCCATCCGCCGAGCCCTGGCCTGGCATCTGGGGGTGGCTGGCTGGAGCGAGCCATCATGAGCCAGGTCAGGATCAGCCGTCAGCACTGGGATAACCTGCTGGGCGAGCTTGACCTGGCCCGTCGTCAACGTCACTTGCTGACGTATCGAGCGCTCATCGAGCGCTTGCAGTTGCCCAGCCCGGCCATGCAGACGCTGACAGCCGCGCTGGAGTACCTGGCGGTGCTGGATGCCCGCGCCGAGCAGCCATTACGCAGCTCGCTGGTGATCAGCCAGGGTGCCAGCCGTTTGCCGCGTACCGGTTTTTTTGAGTGCGTTGAACGGTTGGGCCGATTTTCCGGGCCGGTCGACGGCATGGAAGCGGCCTCATGGCATGCCTCCGAGGTGGTCAGGGTGTTCGAGTACAGCTACCCCGAAACGGCCTGAAGCGTTACCTGTTCCGGCCTCTTCGCGGGCACGCCCGCTCCCACAGGTTCACCACAGGTCTTGAGTCTTGTGTTGTACCTGTGGGAGCGGGTTTACCCGCGAAGAGGCCGGAACAGGCAAAGCATCTCTGTGGATCAGCCCACAAGCCCTGCCATCGGCATCTACCACCGCCAATGACTCCAGGTGCCGGTGCCGGCCAAACAACTCCAGCAACTGCCCAATCGTCGCATTGAGCCGCACCGTCGGCTGTCCGGCCTGCGGAACGTTCATCAGCGCTGGTAGCGGCCGGCTTTCGCGCACCCCCAGCTCCTGCGGCCGCCCCAGCAGGTAGCCCTGCACCAAGTCCACGCCCATCTCCACCAGCACCGCCAGCTCTTCCGCCAGCTCGATGCCTTCGGCAATTACCTGCGCCTTCGACGCCCGGGCAATCTGCAATATCGAACCGACGAATTCACGCTTGAGCGGGTCGCGGTGGATGCCGTCGATGAAATGGCGGTCGATCTTCACGTATTCGGGGCGCAGCTCCGACCACAGGCGCAGGCTCGAATAACCCGCCCCCAGATCGTCGATGGCAATCGAGAAGCCCATGTCCCGGTAGTGGTGCAGGGCATTGGACAGCAGCTGGAAGTCGTCGGTCGGGGTATGTTCGGTCAGCTCGATCACCACCCGGCTGGGCGGCAGGCCAACCTGTTCGAGCAGTTTCAGGGTCTGCCCGGAGGGGTAGTGCGGCTCCAGCAGCGATTCCGGCGAGATGTTGAGAAACAGCTTGCCCTGCAGCTGCTGTTCGCTGAAACGCCGGCAGGCGCTTTCCCGGCAGGCAGCCTCCAGCTCGGTCAGGCGGCCGGCCTGGCGGGCGATGGTAAACAGGTTCAGTGGTGCGTGCAGCGGGCTGTTGGACGGCCCTCGGCTCAATGCTTCATGGCCGAAAACCCGTTGCTCGCTCAGGCACATGATCGGCTGGAACAGACTGTGGATGCTGCGTTGAGCCAGGATGGCACTCAAGGCACTGAGCTGTTCGGCGACGGTCATGACGTATTCCTGAAAATGAAAGGGCCGGGCGTTTCCACGCCCGGCCCCTCTATTTCACGACAGCGCGATGACTGTTTGATGACAAGTGAAGCTAATTTGCCATCATTGCCGCAGTGCCTTACTTCTTGGCCACCTTGGTGCTCGCACTCAGGTAGTCGATCAGGATGCGACCAGTTTCCGACAGATAGGCATCGTCTTCCGGCTTGGTGTTTTCATCCTCGGTCGGCAGCGCGTCCTCGTCCTCTTTCTTCAGCTCCTTCAGCGGCTCTTCACCCTTGGCCTTGCGGCGGATGTTCTCCAGCGCCAGCTGCTTGGCCTCGATTTCGTCGTGGCGTGCACGGCGGTCCTGCTCGTTGAGGCTGACGGTCTTCTCGTTCATCAGCTTCTGGGTCAGGGCCAGGCGGTCGCGGATGTAGGTGAACTCCGCGTCCTTGTCGCTGCGCGCTTCATGCTGCGCCTTGAGTTGGGCCAGGAACGGCTTGAACGGGTCGGCCGCCGGCTTGACCACCGGGCGAATGGTGTCCCATGGCATGGCCTCGGGCAGGGCGCTCTCGCCGATTTCCTTGGTGTCGATGATCGACGGGTAGTCGATGTCCGGCAGCACGCCCTGGTGCTGGGTGCTCTGCCCGGAAACCCGGTAGAACTTGGCCAGGGTCAGCTTCAGCTCGCCATGGTTGAGTGGCTGGATGGTCTGCACGGTGCCCTTGCCGAAGGTCTGGCCACCGATGATCAGCGCACGGTGGTAGTCCTGCATGGCACCGGCGAAAATCTCCGAAGCCGAGGCCGACAGGCGGTTGACCAGTAGCGCCAGCGGGCCCTTGTAGAAGGCACCGGGGTTTTCGTCTTCCAGCACGTCGACACGGCCGTCGCTGTTGCGCACCAGCACGGTCGGGCCTTTCTCGATGAACAGGCTGGTCAGCTCGGTGGCTTCCTGCAGCGAGCCGCCGCCGTTGTTGCGCAGGTCGATGACCACGCCGTCGACTTTTTCTTTCTGCAGTTCGGTGAGCAGCTTCTTCACGTCCCGCGTGGTGCTCTTGTACTCCGGGTCACCGGCGCGGTAGGCCTTGAAGTCGAGGTAGAAGGCCGGGATCTCGATGATGCCCAGCTTGTAGTCACGCCCGTCCTGCTTGAGCTTGAGCACCGACTTCTTCGCTGCCTGCTCTTCGAGCTTCACCGCCTCGCGGGTGATCGACACGATCTTGCTGGTCTGGTCGCTAGGCGCGTTGCTCGCCGGGATGATCTCCAGGCGCACCACCGAGCCTTTCGGGCCGCGGATCAGCTTGACCACTTCGTCCAGGCGCCAGCCGACCACGTCGACCATTTCCTTGTTGCCCTGGGCCACGCCGATGATCTTGTCGGCCGGTGCCACCTGCTTGGTCTTGGCCGCCGGGCCAGCCGGCACCAGGCGCACGATCTTGACCTGGTCGTTGTCGCTTTGCAGCACTGCGCCGATACCTTCCAGCGACAGGCTCATGTTGATGTCGAAGTTTTCCGCGTTGTCCGGCGACAGGTAGTTGGTGTGCGGGTCGTAGGACTGGGCGAAGGTATTGATGTAGGCCTGGAAGATGTCCTCGGCACGGGTCTGGTCCAGGCGCGACAGCTGGTTCTTGTAGCGCTTGGTCAGGGTTTCCTGGATTTGCTTGGGTTCCTTGCCGGCGATCTTCTGGCGCAGCACTTCGTCCTTGACGCGTTTGCGCCACAAATCGTCGAGCTCGGCCTGGTCCTTCATCCATGGGGCGTCCTTGCGGTCGATCAGCAAGGTTTCCTTGGCGTTGAAGTCGATCTTGTCCACGCCCTTGTTCAGCTCGGCCAGGGCGAAGTCCAGGCGTTGCTTGACGCGGTCCAGGTAGCGTTTGTAGATGGTGAAGCCCGGGTCCAGGTTACCGCTCTTGAGGAAATCGTCGAATTGCGTTTTCCATTTGTCGAATTCGGCGATGTCGGCAGCGGTGAAGTAGCTGCGCGCCGGGTCCAGCAGCTTGATGTAGCTGTCATAGATGATGACCGAACGGGCGTCGTCCAGCGGCGGCTTGCTGTAGTGGTGGCGCTTGAGCAATTCCACCACGTTGAGGCTGGCGACGATCTCGTCGCGGTCCGGCTGCAGGCTGTCCCACTTGTTGGCGGCCGCCGCATTGCCGCCGAGCGTGAGGCTGCCCAGGCCGATGATCAGCGCCAGGGCGGTGCTTGGGAGGAAATGCTTCATGCTGATTCGACGTGGAGACAATTGATCACGCATAGTAGGCCGTCTTTTCTGTTCACCGGTTGCAAAAAACCGGATGCATACTGCAAAAAGCCTGGGGACTTGGCGTTCCCAGGCTCGGTCATATGATTCAACTATGGAGGCACTGTGAAGGCATTGCAAGGCGTTGACGGACATGTGGCTTGGGTCGAGGCTGAGCGCCCGGCCTGCGACGCGGGTCAAGTGCGCATTCGCGTGGCCGCAGCGGGGCTGAACCGCGCCGATCTGCTGCAGATGAAAGGTTTGTATCCACCACCACCAGGCGCCAGCCCCTACATGGGCCTGGAGTGCGCCGGGGTGATCGAGGAAGTGGGTGCCGGTGCCGACTGGCGGGTGGGTGACCGGGTGTGCGCGCTGCTGGCAAGCGGCGCCATGGCCGAGGAAGTGGTGGTGGATGCCCGCCACGTGCTGCCTGTGCCCGAAGGCCTGAGCCTGCACGAGGCGGCGGCGTTGCCGGAGGTGTATGCCACTGCCTGGCTGAACATCTTCCAGCTGGGTGGCGTTAAAGCTGGCGAGAAAGTGCTGGTGCACGCTGGCGCCAGCGGCGTTGGCTCGGCCGCCATCCAGCTGTGCAAGGCATTCGGCAGCCCGGTGTGGGTCAGCGTCGGTTCGCAGGACCGCCTGGCCTACTGCGAGGCGCTGGGCGCCGCCGGCGGTGTGGTACGCAACGAGAACCTGGAGGCGCTGGAAGGTTTCGGCCCGTTCGATGTGATTCTCGACCCGGTGGGCGCCAGCTACGGCGAGCTCAACCTCAAGCTGCTGGCGCGTGACGGGCGCTGGGTGATCATCGGCCTGATGGGCGGGCGCAAGTTCGAACTGGACCTGGCACAGGTACTGGGCAAGCGCCTGGAGATTACCGGCTCCACGCTGCGCAACCGCGATGACGGCTTCAAGGCCGAGTTGCTGCGCGATTTGCAGCAGCAGGTTTGGCCGCTGTTTGCCGAAGGGCGCCTGTCGCCGCAGCTGGTGGATACCTACCCGGTGGAGTTTGCCCAGGCGGCGTATGCCGAGCTTGAGACCAACCAGGTGTCGGGCAAGCTGGTGATGGTGATCGACCCTAGCCTGGTGTAAGCAGGCCTGGCCCCTTCGCGGGTGAACCCGCTCCCACAGGGATTACCACAGGCTTGAAAACTGTGTGGTCCCTGTGGGAGCGGGTTTACCCGCGAAAGGGCCGGTGCAGGCGATGTGATTACCTCAGGCCCAGCTCAGGATCGGCCACTTGTTGATCTCGGCATGCTCCCGCAACACCGCATCCGGGTTCACCACATGCGGATGATCCACCTTCAACAACAACGGCAAATCGTTCCGCGAGTCGGAATAGAAACTCGCCCCCTCCAGGTTCTCCTGCTCCTGGTCCAGCCACTCCAGCAACCGCGTGATCTTCCCTTCGCGGTAGGTCAGCACCCCATGGGTCTTGCCGGTATAAACCCCGTTCACCGCCTCCAGTTCGATCGCCAGGTATTCGTCCACCCCCAGCCGCGCCGCAATCGGCCCGACCAGGTGCGTACCCGACGCCGAAATGATCAGGATGCGATCCCCGCGCTTGCGGTGCTCGGCAATGCAGCGGCAGGCGTCGCCGTAGATAATCGGCTCGATCACCTCTTCGACCCACGGCGCCACCAGGTGCTCGACCTCTTCCAGGGTGCGCCCGGCAATCGGCTCCAGGCTGAAGGCCATGTAGTCCTCCATCTGCAGGTGGCCCTTGCCATAGGCCTCCATCAACTCATGGTCGCGGCGCAGGAAGTCCTTGCCGTCGACCCAGCCCAGCCGGGCCATCTGCTCGCTCCACAGCGACGCGCAGTCGCCGTGGATCAGGGTTTCGTCCAGATCGAAAATTGCCAGTGCCATGGTGTTGATTCTCCTTAGGCCACTTCTCGTAGCGCCGTGGGGTCGATCGACAAGCTTACCCGTTGCCCGTCCGCGTGCAGGTCGGACGGTGAGCGGTTGAGCACGTCGACCACCAGTTCCACCTCGCGTACCCGCACCCGGTAGCGGATCACGTTGCCCAGCAGGCTGTGGCTGCGCACTTCGGCGTCCAGTTCGCCGTTGATGCCCAGGGTGATCGACTCGGGGCGGATCGCCAGGCGGCTGGCCACCGGGCGCTGCAGCAGGCGGCTGGCGCTGTCGGCGTCGAGCAGGTTGTAGTTGCCGATGAAGCCGGCGGCAAACAGGTCCACCGGCGCGGTGTAGAGGGTTTCGGCATCGCCGCTCTGGACGATGCGGCCCTGGTTCATCAGGAAGATGCGATCGGACATGGTCAGCGCTTCTTCCTGGTCGTGGGTGACGAAGATGGTGGTCAGCCCCAGCTCGCGCTGGATGGCGCGGATCTGCTCGCGCAGGTGCTTGCGGATGCGCGCATCCAGCGCCGACAGCGGCTCGTCGAGCAGCAGCAGGCGCGGGCGGGTGACCAGCGAACGGGCCAGGGCCACGCGCTGGCACTGGCCGCCGGACAACTGGTGCGGGTAGCGCCCGGCGAAGTTGCCCAGCTCCACCAGCTCCAGCGCCTCGCGTACCCGGGCCTGGCTTTCGTCGGCCTTGACCTTCTGCATGCGCAGGCCGA
This sequence comes from Pseudomonas asiatica, assembly GCF_040214835.1. Taxonomy (NCBI): domain Bacteria; kingdom Pseudomonadati; phylum Pseudomonadota; class Gammaproteobacteria; order Pseudomonadales; family Pseudomonadaceae; genus Pseudomonas; species Pseudomonas asiatica. The sequence continues at coordinate 1,388,744 of NZ_CP157874.1, forward strand.
AGGCGACGTTCTGCTCCACGGTCATGTTGGGGAACAGCGCATAGCTCTGGAACACCATGCCGATACCGCGCTTTTGCGGGCTCAGCGGCACGATGTCATGGCCGTCGAGCAGGATCTGCCCGCTGTCCACCGGGGTCAGCCCGGCGATGCAGCGCAGCAGCGTGGACTTGCCGCAACCGGACGGGCCAAGCAGGGTAACGAACTCGCCGCGTTCGATACGGCAGTCGATGTTCTCGAACACCGGGCTGCCGGCGTAGCTTTTTTGCAGTTTCTGTACGCTGACGAAGCTCATGTCAGGTCTTGTCCTTGTTCAGGCGGTTGGCGACCCAGGTCAGTACCAGCACGAAGGCGAAGTACGAGATCACCAGCGCGCTGTTGAAGTGGCCGCTGCTGTTGCGCATGTTGTTCAGGTACACCTGGAGGGTCTCGTAGCGGGTGCCGACCAGCAGGTTGGCGAACACGAACTCGCCAAACAGGAACGAGAACGACAGCAGCAGAGCCACCATCAGGCCCTTGCGCAGGTTCGGCAGCACTACCAGCAGCGCCGCCTGCCAGGTGCTGGCACCCAGCAGCTGGGCGGCGTCCATCAGGTCGCGCAGGTTGATCGCCTGCAGGTTGTTGGTGATGGCCCGGTACATGAACGGCAGGGCAATGGTGAAGTAGCAGCCGATCAGGATCCACGGCGTGCCGACCATGGCCATGGGCCCGCTGCCATACAGCTGCAGCAGCCCCACCGACGACACCACCGGCGGCACCGCGAACGGCAGCAGGATAAGGATGTTCATCAGTGCGTCGAGCCTGGGGAAGTGGTAGTGCACCACGAACAGCAGCGGCAGGATCAGCACCACCGACAGCAGCAGCGCGCCCACGCACACCAGCAGCGACTGGCCGAAGGCAGCCAGGAATCGCGGCTCGCTCCACAGCGCGATGTACCACTTGAAGGTCAGGCCGCTGGGCAGCAGGCTGGCCGACCAACTGGTGGCCAGCGAGTAGAGCAGGGTGCCGGCCAGCGGCAGCAGCAGGATGAGGAACAGCAGGTAGACCACGGCGCGGTGGTACCAGCCGCCGGAACGGGCGTCAGCGCGCATGGTAGCTCCTTTTCAGCAGCCATTGATGCACCACCGTGACCAGCGTCATCAGCCCCACCAAAACCATCGCCAGGGCGCTGGCCAGGTTGGGATCGAGGCTGATGTCACCGGCCACCAGGCCGGCGATGCGGATCGGCAGTACGTTGAAGTTGCCGGTGGTCAGCGCGTACACGGTGGCATAGGCACCGAGCGCGTTGGCCAACAGGATGACGAAGGTGCCCAACAGTGCCGGGGTCAGCACCGGCAGGCCGATGTGCCGCCAGAATTGCCAGTGGTTGGCGCCCAGCAGCGCGGCCGACTCGCGCCAGTCTTCACGCAGGGCGTCGAACGCGGGGTACAGCAACAACACGCCAAGTGGGATCTGGAAGTAGGTGTACACCAGGATCAGCCCGCTCTTGGAATAGATGCTGAAGTCCTCCAGCAGGCCGACCTGCTTCAGCAGCAGGGTCAGCGCGCCGTTGAAACCGAGCAGGATGATGAAGGCGAAGGCCAGCGGCACCCCGGCGAAGTTGCTGGTCATGTTGGCGAAGGCGCTGACGAAGTCGCGCAGCTTCGAGTCCACCTGGCGCAGCGAATAGGCGCCGAGAGTGGCGATGACGATGCCGAAAAGGCTCGACCAGAAGCTGATCTCCAGGCTGCGTTGCAGGGCCTGCAGGTAGAACTTCGAGGCGAATACCTTGCTGAAGTTGTCCACGCCCCAACCTGCTTCCGATTGCAGGCTGTTGATCGCCACCCAGGCCAGCGGGGCGATCTGGAAGATGACGAAGAACACGGCGAACGGTAGCAGGCAGAGCAGGGCCAGGTAGCGGCCACGGGCGCTGCTGCTCTTGGGTGTGGTCACTTCAGCAGCTCCCGGCAGACGCTCTTGTCATGCGGTGCGCCGAGCAGCTCGCAGATGGTCCCGCACAGTTCGGTCTGCAGCGGTTTGGCCGCAGGGTCGAGGCTGAAGGCATCGCCGAAGACGAACAGTGGCACTTCGCGCTCCTCGGTCAGCAGGCCATTGTGCGAGCGGTCGTTGTTCATGCCGTGGTCGGCGGTGACCAGTACCTGGTAGCCCTCTTCGAGCCAGCCTGGCAGGTAGTCGGCCAGCAGGATGTCGGCGCTGCGCGCGGCGTTGCGGTACTGGCTGCTGTCCAGGCCGTGATGATGGCCGACATCGTCGATGCTCATCGGGTGCACCAGCAGGAAGTTGGGGGCGTGGCGGCGGCGCAGGTATTCGCCATCGGCCAGCAGGTGCGAATCGGGGTAACGGTCGTCCCAGTAGAACAGCCCGTGCTGGATCGGCAGTTTCGGTGCGTGGGTATGGCGGTCGCGCTGCGGGTCGAAGGGCGAGCGGTTGTACAGCTCGCTCATCCAGTGATAGGCCGCAGCCGCAGTACCCAGGTTGGCCTCGCGGGCGTAGTGGAACACGCTGCGCTGGTTGGACAGACGGTTGACGTTGTTGTGCACGATGCCGCTGTCGATCGGCGGTACACCGGTGAGGATGCACTCGTACAGCGGCCGCGACAGCGACGGCAGTTCGCATTCCACGCGGTACAGCGCGGCACGGTCGGCCTCGACGTAGGCGTGCAGGTGGCCCATGGCGTGATGCGCGACCTGGTAGTTGAGGCCGTCGAGCAGGACCAGGATGACGTTGTGTTGCATGGTGGCTCCAGTCATAAACCGCGTTGGCTTCTTCGCGGGTAAACCCGCTCCTACAGGGTCATGCGCCGGCCTTGAGGTGTGCGCTGTACCTGTGGGAGCGGGTTTACCCGCGAAAGGGCCCGTCCAGGCGCTAGAGAAACTAGCCCCTTACTCCATCTCGATGATCACCTGCTCCTGCCACATCTGCGGCAGTTTCTTCGAGCTCGCTTCCCAGGCCTCGGCATTCTTGATCGGCTGCGCGGCCTTGTACTGTTCGTTGGGCAGCAACTTGGCCTGCACATCGTCCGGCAGCTTCAGGTGCTCGGCACGGATCGGCCGCGCATGCCCTTTGGCCAGGTTGATCTGCCCGGCATCGCTGAAGATGTATTCACGTGTCAGCTTGGCCGCATTCGGGTGCTTGGCGTACTTGTTGATGATGGTGGTATAGCCGGAGATCACCGAGCCATCCGACGGGATCAGCACTTCGAAACGCTTGGGGTCGATCTGTTCACGGTAGCTCAGGCCGTTGAAGTCCCACACCACGCCCACTTCCACCTCGCCCTTTTCCAGGGTCTGGATGGTCGGGTTGGCCAGCGACAGGCGCTTCTGCTGGGCCAGCTTGGTGAACAGCTGCAGGCCCGGTGCCAGGTTGGTCTCGTCACCCTTGTAGGCGATCGCCGCAGCCAGCACGCCGTTGGCGGCCTGGGCAGCGGTGCCGACATCACCGATGGCGACCTTGTACTTGCCTTTTTCCAGGTCATGCCAAGAGGTTGGTCGCTCGCCTTCCTTTACCAGGTCCTTGTTGATGATGAAGGCGATGGTGCCGGTATAGGCCAGCGCCCAGTGGCCGTCCTTGTCCTTGGCCCAGGTCGGCACCTGGTCCCAGGTGCTCGGCTTGTACGCCTGGCTCACGCCCTTGCTCACGGCGATCGGGCCGAAGGCGGCACCCACGTCGCCGATGTCGGCGCTGGCGTTGTCCTTCTCGGCTTCGAACTTGGCGATTTCCTGGGCCGAGCTCATGTCGGTGTCGCTGTGCTTGAGGCCGTACTTGCTGGCCAGATCTTCCCAGGTGCCTTTCCAGTTGGCCCAGGCATCGGGCATGCCCACGCTGTTGACGTTGCCCTCCTTGCGGGCGGCGTCTTCCAGGGCCTTGAGGTCGGTATCGGCGGCCATGGCCGTGGTACACAGGGCGATGGCCGAACCGAGCAGTGACGCCATGAACAACTTTTTCATCCGAAGCTCCTTGGGTGGGTGCCTTTAGCGATGGTTGTTATGAGTGAAGCCGTTGTCTGGTGACCGTTGGTCTAGGTCAGCAAACCTTGAGCCAAGGTAGGCTGCTTGCGTGACAGTTTGATGTAGGGAAGGGCCGGTGAAGGCCCTGAAGCTACAGCGTAGACCACGCAGCCGCCCCGGTTCTGCTGGGTTGGCGCGTTTCTGGCAGTGTCTGGCCAAAGCCTTTGTCACAGGATGGTCATCAGCCCTGCCTAGGCTTGCACTATTCTCCAAGTGCCCTGTTCTGGGGCTGGACTAGTCCAGATAGGTAACCTTTGATGCAGTCGATGCCACCGCGTGCGGTAACAGCCATCTGTCACGCTCTGCAGGAGCAGATCGAGCACGGCCTGCTGGCGCCGGGCGGCAAGCTGCCGGCCGAGCGCAAGCTCAGCGAGGTGTTCGATACCACGCGCATTACCCTGCGTGAGGCGCTGGTGCAGCTCGAAGCCCAGGGGCTGATCTACCGCGAAGAGCGTCGCGGCTGGTTCGTCGCGCCCGAACGGCTGACCTACGACCTGATCGAGCGCAGCCACTTCCATGCCATGGTCCGCGACCAGGGGCGGGTGCCCAGTACCAAACTGTTGTCGGCGCGGCTGCAGCCGGCCTCGGCGGCCATCTGTGCGCGCTTGCAGCTGCCGGCGTTGTCCAGTGTGGTGCGTATCTGCCGGTTACGGCGGATCGATGGGCGGGCGGTGCTGTATGCCGAGCACTACCTCAACCCCCGGTACTTCCCGGAGATTCTCGAACAGGACCTGGCCCAGTCGCTGACCGAGATTTATGGGCGGGTGTATGGCATCCAGTATGGGCAGGTGTGCTTCGAGATCTTGCCGACGGCGTTGCCGGTGGAGGCGGCCAGTGCCTTGAAGGTGTCGGCGGGAAGCCCAGGGTTGCATATCACCCGGGTCAACAGTGACCAGCATGGGCACCTGATCGACTGTGACCTGGAGTATTGGCGGCATGATGCCATCCGCATCCGCGCCCAGGCTGGATGAAAAGTTGGCTTCTTCGCGGGTAAACCCGCTCCCACAGGGACCGCACAGGTTTCAGCCTTTGCACAGTACTTGTGGGAGCGGGTTCACCCGCGAAGAGGCCCTAACTGGAAGAACCGGCAGTCACTACCTGCACTGACAACCTTGGCGTTGCCAAATCCAGCCCGGCCTCATCCAGCTGCCGCTTCAACGCCAGGTTGAACGCCCGCGACACTTCCCACTGCTTGATCGGCGCAGTCTTGAACCGCGCCCGCAAGATCGCCGACCCCGACTCGAAGCTCTCCACCCCCTGCAGCTCCAGCGGCGACCAGATGTTGCGGCGCATCAGCGGGTCGTTGCGCAGCTTCTGCCCCACTTCGCGAATCAGCGTGATCGCCTGGTCGATGTTCATGCTGTGCGGGATCGCCACGCGGAAGATCGCGTAGCCGAACTCGCGCGAGTAGTTCTTGATGCTCTTGATCTCGCTGAACGGGATGGTATGCACGATGCCGTCGATGTCACGCAGGCGCACGGTACGGATGGTCAGCCCCTCCACCGTGCCCAGGTGGCCACCCACATCGACGTAGTCGTCGATGGCCAGCGAGTCCTCGATGATGATGAACAGCCCGGTGATCAGGTCGGCGACCAACGACTGCGCACCAAAGCCGATGGCCAGACCGATCACACCGGCACCCGCCAGCAGCGGGGTGACGTTCATGCCCATGTTGGCCAGGGCGACGATCACCGCGATGATGAAGATGACCACGAACATCACGTTGCGGATCAACGGCATCATGGTTTGCGCGCGGGCGTTGGCCAGGCCTCGGCGCGAGCGCACCAGGGCGTGGTGCACGGCGGTGTCGGCAAGGATCCACACCAGCCAGGCGACGATCAGCGTGCCGGCCAGGCCCAGCAGGCGCACGCTTATGTCGTGGCCGTCGCCCTCGGCGAAGCTGATCATCGACAGGCCCCACACGCGCAGCCCCAACTCGATGAACACCAGCCAGATGAACAGGTGCACCAGCAGGTAACCGAAGTTGCGCAGGCGCTCGGCGTACACCGCCTGGCGCTTGTTGGCGCGCTTGGGGTTGGCTGCGTGGCGGCGCACCAGGCCGTTGAGCACCATGCACACCACCACCAGCACCGTGCACATCAGCGACTGGCGCAGGGCGGTGCTGGTGTCGCCGGCCGAGATGAAGGTAGCGAACAGCGAAATCGCCACCAGGATCAGTGCTGGCACGAACCAGAAGCTGCCGAGGATCTCGATGGTGTCGCTGAGGGTGCGTCGGGTCAGGCGCCGTGACAGTGGCTGGTTGCGGATCAGGTGGGCGATCGGGCGGCGGAAGCGCAGAATGAACAGCCCGGTGCACAGCGCCGCGATCACGTTGGCCAGGGTGGCCAGGGCGTGGGCCAGGTGGGTGCCGAGGGCGACCATCAGGCGCGGGTCGCTCATCGCTTCGCCAAACGCGGCGAAACTGCCGATCAGCCACAGCGGGCGGAAGGCCTGGTGGCGCAGGATGTAAAGGGCGCGGTGGCGGTGGGGGCCGTCGAGCAGCGAGAAGGCAATCACGCAGATGGCCGAGAAACAGGTGCCGACCACCAGTGCGTAGGCCAGCACCATGGCCAGCGACTTGCCCAGCGACGGCGGCAGCACGAAGCTCAGGTACACGGTGAACACCAGCGCCACCAGCCATGGGCCCAGCTTGCGCAGGGCAAAGCGCACCAGGTCCCAGGTGCGCGGGTGCTGCGGCAGTTCCTCGCTCAGGCCAAAACGCAGGCGTACCCGATGCCCGACCCAGTTGAAGGCGTAGGCCAGCACGCTCCAGACGGCGATGACGGCGGCAAAGCCAAACAGAATGGCCGGCCACTGGTGCACCGGCACCATCAACTCGGTCAGTTCGGCCTGGGCCTGTTCGATTTCCGCGGCCCAGCGATGGAACGGGCTGGCATCGCCGCTGAACTGCTTTTCGAAGTCATGCAGGGCGCCGCCGATCAGGCCGAGCACGCCTTGTTCGACGGTGGGTTGCGATTGCCTGGTGGCGTCGCGCAGCTTTTTCAGGTCGGCCAGGAGTTTGGCCCGCTGCTGGTCGTTTTCCAGGTTCTTGATCACCTCGTCCAGCGACTTGCCCAGCGGTTCGCTGGCTTCTGGCTGCGCGGGCGCGCTGCCACCCAGCAGGCCTGGCAGGCCCGCAGCCTGTAACGGGGTGACAAACAGGAACAGCAGCAGGAACAGGCAACGCAGGAGGGCAGGCACTGGCAAAACTACCTCAGGTCAAACGATTGGCCGAGTGTAGAGGTTTATGACGGCAGTTTCTCGAGGATCTTCCAGCAGGTGAGGCCGAAGATGCCCAGGGTGCCGATCCACATCATCAGCACGCCGATGTTGCGCTCGCGCAGGCTGAAACCGATGGTCAGCAGCATCAGGAACAGAAATACCGGCACGAACAGGGACAGGAACGGGGACATGGACAGCAATCCTTTTGCAGTGGGGCCATGTAACAAGCATAGCGGGTAGCGGGCGAAGCGGGATTGACCTTGAGCAGGTGCAAGCAGGCCTGGCCTCTTCGCGGGTGAACCCGCTCCCACAGGAACTGTGCGGTACCTGTGGGAGCGGGTTCACCCGCGAAGAGGCCAGGCCTGCTTGCATCAAGGCATCAGGGCAACTCGCGGCAACGGTAGAAGGCACTCAGCACCTTCACCAGGTGCGCCAGGTCATGGCTGCCGCACAGCTCGCGAATCGAATGCATGGCAAAGGTCGGCAAGCCGATATCCACCGTACGCGCGCCCAGGTGGCTGGCGGCAATCGGCCCGATGGTCGAACCACAGCCCATGTCGCTGCGTACCACGAAGCTCTGCACCGGCACTTCCTCGGCCATGCACAGGTGGCGGAAGAACCCGGCGGTTTCGCTGTTGGTAGCGTAGCGCTGGTTGTTGTTCACCTTGATTACCGGCCCGGCGTTGAGCTTGGGCCCATGGTTGCCGTCGTGCTTGTCGGCGTAGTTGGGGTGCACGCCGTGGGCGTTGTCGGCCGACACCATCAGCGAGCGCTGGATGGTGCGCACGTAGGCGTCGCCATCCGGCAGCAGGCGCTGCAGGGTCTGCTCCAGCATCGGCCCGTCGGCGCCACAGGCCGAGCAGCTGCCGACTTCTTCATGGTCGTTGCACACCAGTACGCAGGTTTCGTCGCTGTCGCCGGCCAGCAGGGCCTGCAGGCCGGCGTAGCACGACAACAGGTTGTCCAGGCGCGCACCGGCGATGAAGTCGCCGTTCAGGCCGACCAGCGCGGCGTCCTGGGTGTCGTAGAAGCTCAGCTCGTAATCCAGCACCACATCGGCGATCAGTTCGTGCTCGCGAGCCAGTTGCTCGGTGAGCAGGGCGCGGAAGTCGATGCGTTCGTCACCCGCCACCTGGGCCAGGATCGGCGGCAGCTCGTTCTGCGGGTTGATCGCCCAGCCTTCGTTGGCGGTGCGGTTGAGATGGATTGCCAGGTTGGGGATGACCGCGATCGGCAGCTTGAAGTCGATCAGCTGGCTTTCGACCTTGCCGTCACGGCGGTAGGTGACCCGGCCGGCCAGCGACAGGTCGCGGTCGAACCATGGCGCCAGCAGGGCGCCGCCATACACTTCGACGCCCAGTTGCAGGAAGCCCTGGCGCTGCAGCTCGGGCTGCGGCTTGACCCGCAGGCACGGGCTGTCGGTGTGGGCGCCGACCATGCGGATACCGTTCAGCAACGGTGCCTGCTTGCCCAGCTTGATGGCGATGATCGACGAGTCGTTACGGGTGACGTAGTAGCGGCCGCCAGGCACTGTGGCCCAGCTGTCGCGCTCGTCCAGGCGCTGGTAGCCGGCAGCTTCCAGGCGCTGGGCCAGGCTGGCGGTGGCGTGGAAGGGCGTGGGGGAGGCCTTGAGGAAGTCGATAAGGCCAGAATTCAGTACGTCGCGCATAGCTCACTCCAGACAGCAGTGGCGCGAGTTTAGCGTATTAGGTCGACAAATTGTGTCTGCCTCTTCGCGGCTGAAGCCGCTCCCACAGGTACTGCACAACCGTCGAAAGTGGTGCGGTCCCTGTGGGAGCGGCTTTAGCCGCGAAGAGGCCAGTACAGGCTGTACACAATCAGAAGGGCGCAGGGCACTCGAACTTCAACCGCTCCCCGGACACCGGGTGGGTAAAGCTCAGCATCGAGGCATGCAGGCACAGCCGCTCGTGGGCAGCCAGTGCCTCGGGGTTGGCATACAGCCGGTCGCCCAGCAGCGGGTGCCCGATCGACAGCATGTGCACGCGCAACTGGTGCGAACGCCCGGTAATCGGTGTCAGCTCTACCCGGCAGTAATCACCGCAGCGCTCGACGATGCGCCAGAAGGTCAGCGCATGCTTGCCCTGTTCGTGGTCCACCACATGCCGTGGCTTGGTCGGCGGGTCATAGCGCAACGGCAGGTCGATGCTGCCGCTGTCCAGCGCCGGCTGGCCCCAGCACAGCGCGGTGTAGGCCTTTTCGGTTTCGCGGTCGTGGAACTGGCGCGACAGCTCACGGTGGCTGTCGGCATCCCGGGCCAGCAGGATGATGCCGGAAGTTTCCCAGTCCAGGCGGTGCACGATCAGCGCGTCGGGGTAGCCGTTTTCCTGCAGGCGAGTGATCAGGCAGTCCTTGTTGTCCTCGGCGCGGCCGGGTACCGACAGCAGCAGGGTCGGTTTGTTGATCACCAGGATGGCGGCGTCTTCGTGCAGGATCTGGATGTTGGACAGCGGCATTGCTTGGTCTCGGTTATATCGGGGAAAACACTGGGGCCGCTTTGCGGCCCATCGCGACACAAGGCCGCTCCTACAAGGGTTATGCAATTCCCCTGTAGGAGCGGCCTTGTGTCGCGATGGGCTGCAAAGCAGCCCCAATGCTCAAAGCCTGGTCGCGAAATCAGCGATCCGGCAAGGTGATGTTCAGTTCCAGAATCGAGCAGCTACCCTGGTTTTCCAGCTCGATATGCACATCATCGTTGCCGATGTTCACATATTTGCGGATCACTTCCAGCAGTTCTTTCTGCAGCGCTGGCAGGTAGTCCGGTTCGCTGCGTTGGCCGCGCTCGTGCGCCACGATGATCTGTAGACGCTCTTTCGCTACCGACGCGCTGGTAGTTTTCTGTCTGCCACGAAAGAAGTCAAAAAGGTTCATGGTTTACTTGCCTCCAAACAGGCGCGCGAAGAATCCTTGCTTCGGCACTTCGATGAACCGCAGGGGCTTTTCTTTGCCCAGCAGACGGTCGACGGTATCGCTATAGGCCTGGCCGGCATCGCTCTGGTCGTCGAGGATGACCGGGATACCCTGGTTGGAAGCCTTGAGCACTGCCTGGCTCTCGGGGATCACACCCTTGAGCTTGATCGCCAGGATCTCTTCGACGTCGGCAATGCTCAGCATTTCGCCCTTTTCCACGCGCTCCGGGTGGTAGCGGGTGATCAGCAGGTGTTCCTTGATCGGCTCTTCGCCGTTCTCGGAGCGGCGCGACTTGCTCGACAGGATGCCCAGCATGCGGTCGGAGTCACGTACCGAGGACACCTCGGGGTTGGTGACCACGACGGCTTCGTCGGCAAAGTACATGGCCAGGTGTGCGCCTTTCTCGATACCGGCCGGCGAGTCGCAGATGACGAAGTCGAAGTCTTTCTTCAGCTCCATCAGGACCTTTTCCACGCCTTCCTGGGTCAGCGCGTCCTTGTCACGGGTCTGGCTGGCGGCCAGCACGTACAGGTTCTCGAGGCGCTTGTCCTTGATCAGGGCCTGTTGCAGGTTGGCTTCGCCGTTGACCACGTTGACGAAGTCGTACACCACGCGGCGTTCGCAGCCCATGATCAGGTCGAGGTTACGCAGGCCCACGTCGAAGTCGACGATGACGGTCTTGTGGCCACGCAGTGCGAGGCCGGTACCAATGGCGGCGCTGGTGGTGGTCTTGCCCACACCCCCCTTGCCGGAAGTAACCACGATAATCTTGGCCAAGGTGTTTCACCCCTAAAATAATCGGGACACACGTCCCTGCAAAAATACAAATAAATGGCAACGGTAAGAAAAGTTGCACTAAAAATGCTGGCAAGTATCCGTTAAAGACGGGTGATGTTCAACACGTCGCCAGACAGGCTGACTTGCACGCCTGTGCCCCACAGCGGGTCGCGGCGCAGGTCCTCGCAGACCTTGTACTGGCCGGCGATGGAGACCATTTCGGCGGTCATCTGCTGACAGAAGATACGTGCCTTGGTATTGCCTTTGATGCCGGCCAGGGCGCGGCCGCGCATGGCGCCGTACACATGGATGTTGCCATCGGCCAGAAGTTCCGCCCCCGGGCTGACCGAAGCGGTCACCACCAGGTCGCCGCCCTGGGCGTAGATCTGCTGGCCGCCACGTACTGGCGCAGTGATGATGCGGGTCGGGCGCACCTCGGGTTCGAGGATTGGTGGCGGGACAGGGGCTGGCTCTGGCTTCTTCACCTCGGGTTCGGGCTCCAGCGGCCGTTCGCGGGCGCCGGATGGCGGCAGCACCGGCAGGTCGATGGCAATGGCGGCGGCGATGTCCTCGATGCGGTTGGCACGGATGGCCAGGGTACGCAGGCCGTGGTGGCGGCAGATCCGCATCAAGCCGGGCAGGTCGATTGCCCCCTCGTCGGCCGGCAGCTTGTCCAGCGCCAGCACCAGCGGCGTGTTGCTGAAGAAGTTCGGTGCCTGGGCGACTTTGGCCGCCAGTTGGCGGTCGAGGGCTTCAAGGTCATTGCGCGCCAGCTCCAGCACTGTAATGGCGAGCATGCTGCCCTTGAGCTGGAACACGGAGGCGGTGTCGGGTGTGTGGTTTGGGCTCATGGTCTGCATAGACGGCTTGTTGCGAAAAAAGTGCCCTGACTTATAACGATAAGACCGGTTGCCCGCAACATGCGCTGATCCGTTGTAGAATGCGCGGCCTTTGTCTTTCCGGAAGCTTCAATGGAACGCCCGCGTTTTCGTCCCTATTTCCTTCACCCACGTTTCTGGGGTCTGTGGCTGGGCCTGGGCCTGCTGTGGCTGGTGGTCCAGTTGCCGTACCGGGTACTGTTGAAAGTCGGTGCCGTGCTGGGAGCGGTGATGTACCGCTTTGCCGGTGAGCGGCGGCGCATTGCCGCGCGCAACCTGGAGCTGTGCTTCCCGGAGCTGTCGGTCGACGAACGGCAGCGCCTGCTCAAGGCCAACTTCGCCTCCACCGGTATCGCCTTCTTCGAAATGGCCATGAGCTGGTGGTGGCCCAAGGCCCGGTTGGCGCGCCTGGCCCATGTCGAGGGGCTGGAGCACCTGCAGGCCGCCCAGCAGGCGGGGCAGGGGGCCATTCTGATGGCGGTGCACTTCACCACCCTGGAGATCGGCGCCGCACTGCTGGGCCAGCATCACACCATCGATGGCATGTACCGCGAGCACGGCAACCCGCTGTTCGACTTCATCCAGCGCAGCGGCCGCGAGCGGCATAACCTCGACTCGCTGGCGGTGGAGCGCGAGGACGTGCGCGGCATGCTCAAACTGCTGCGTTCGGGCCGGGCGATCTGGTACGCACCGGATCAGGACTACGGCGCCAAGCAGAGCCTGTTCGTGCCACTGTTCGGCATCCCGGCGGCGACGGTGACCGCCACCACCAAGTTTGCCCGGTTGGGCAAGGCGCAGGTGATTCCGTTCACCCAGAAGCGCCTGGAGGATGGCAGCGGCTATCGCCTGGTGATCCACCCGCCGCTGGCGGATTTCCCCGGGGAGAGCGAAGAGGCTGACTGCCTGCGCATCAACCAGTGGGTGGAAAGCGTGTTGCGCGAATGCCCCGAGCAGTACCTGTGGGCGCACCGCCGGTTCAAGTCGCGGCCCGAAGGGGAGCCGCGGCTGTATGACAAGAAGAAGCGCTGAATTTTCTTTTGCCTGTGCCGGCCTATTCGCGGGTGAACCCGCTCCCACAGGTTCTCCACAGGCCTTGAAGGCTGTGCAATACCTGTGGGAGCGGGTTTACCCGCGAAAGGGCCGGCACTGACAGCACACCAACCCCAGGAAGGACTCCTATGGCCCCACCCCCGGTAACCGGTCTTATCCTTTCTGGCGGCGGCGCCCGCGCTGCCTACCAGGTCGGCGTGCTGGCCGGCATCGCCGAACTGCTGCCCGCTGGCGCGCACAACCCGTTCCCGGTCATCGTCGGCACCTCCGCCGGCGCCATCAACGCCGTCACCCTGGCCAGCGGCGCCACCCATTTCAGCGACGCTGTACAACGGCTCACCGCCTTCTGGCAGAACTTCCGCAGCCACCTGGTCATCCGCAGCGACTGGCCCGGTGTGGTCCGCCAGGCCAGCCGCTTCGTCGCCCACAACCTGCTGGGCGTGGGCGGCCCGGCGCCAGTGGCGCTACTGGACAGCAGCCCATTGCGTGGGTTGCTGCAGGCGCACCTGAACCTGGACGGTATCGCCCACTCCCTGGCCGCCGAGCAACTGCGCGCCGTCGCGGTGACCGCCTTTGGCTACGAGTCCGGCCAGGCGGTGACCTTCTACCAGGGCCGCGGCACCATCGAAGCCTGGTTGCGCCACCGCCGCATCGGCATGCCCACGCCGTTGACCATCGACCACCTGCTGGCCAGCGCGGCCATCCCGCTACTGTTCGCCCCGGTGCGGCTGGGCGACGAATATTTCGGTGATGGCGCGGTACGCCAGTCGGCACCGATCAGCCCGGCCCTGCACCTGGGCGCCAGCCGGGTACTGGTAGTCGGGGTCAGCGGCAACCCGCAGCGGCCGGCGCCACCATTGCCGACCCAGCGGGTGTTCAGCGGCCAGCAGCCGAGCCTGGCGCAGATCGGCGGGCACATGCTCAACAGCACGTTCATTGACAGCCTGGAAGACGACATCGAGCTGCTGCAGCGCCTCAACCACCTGAGCCACCTGTTGCCGGCGCACCTTGACGCCCGGCGCCTGGGCCTGGCGCCAATCGACGTGCTGGTGGTGGCGCCCAGTCAGCCGCTGGACGAAATTGCCGCGCGGCATCGGCGCGAGTTGCCGGCGGCCTTGCGCATGTTCCTGCGTGGGCCGGGGGCGACACGTACCAGCGGGGCGGGGGTGTTGAGCTATTTGCTGTTCGAGGCCAGTTACTGCAGCGAGCTGATAGAGCTGGGGCGAAAGGATGCCTTGGCCAAGAAGCGGGAGCTTTGCCAGTTCCTGGGGATTTGATGTTGCTTGTGCCGGCCTCTTCGCGGGTAAACCCGCTCCCACAGGGACTGCACCACCCTCAGGTATTGTGCGATCCCTGTGGGAGCGGGTTTACCCGCGAAGAGGCCTGGCCTGCCTACTCGGCTATCTGCAACTTGCGCGCCTGGGTATACACATACCGCACCTTCTCGTACTCGAACGGCGAGTTGAGCTGGCCATAGCGGAATTTGGTGCTGTAGCGCTTGTCCACCACGCGCAGCACGGAGATTTCCGGGTGGTCGCTGCTGGCTTCGGCCACGTTCAGGTAGTTGATCGCCTGTTCGCCTGCATAGTCCACCACCAGCCCGGTGGTATCGCGCAGGTTCGACGGCCCCAGCACCGGCAGCATCAGGTACGGCCCGTCCGGTACGCCATAGAAGCCCAAGGTCTGGCCAAAGTCTTCACTTTGTCGCGGCAGGCCCATCTTGGTCGCCGGGTCCCACAGCCCACCCACGCCGATGATGGTGTTGAACATCAGCCGCGCGGTGATCTCCGCCGAGCGCTTGGCCTTCAACTGCAACACGCTGTTGAACAGGTTCGGCACGTCGCCCAGGTTGTTGAAGAAGTTGGTCACCCCGGTGCGCACGAAGCGTGGGGTGACGTACTGGTAGCCGCTTACCATCGGCAGCAGCACCCATTGGTCCAGGCGGTAGTTGAAGTGATAGACGCGCCGGTTGATCGACTCCAGCGGGTCGTACACGTTCAGCGCTTGCAGGGTGGAGCGCTCGAACTCGCGCTGGTCCAGCCCCGGGTTGAATTTCAGCTCGCGCAGCGGGTCGACGAAACCATCGGCCTCGGGCGCCAGTGGTGCTTCGGTGACTTGCGGGTCGGCCTCGATCACGCTGGCCCGGGGGGCGGTTTCGGCTGCCAGGGCCTGGCCGGCGGCGAACAGGGCAGTGGCGAAGAGGAGTTTGTTAACCACGGAAGAACTCCAGCATGGCGTCACTGTTGACGCGGTAATTTAGGTTGCCGCAATGGCCGCCATGGGGGTAAAGGGTCAGGCGCTCACCGAACACCTTGCGCAGGAAGCCGATGTCGCCAGGGCCGAGGATGACGTCGTCGGCGTTGTGCATCACGGCGATCTTGTCGCTGCTGCTCAGGTAGTCTTCCAGCGCATACAGGCTGACCTGGTTGACCAGTTGCAGGATGCTGTTGCCGTCGGTGCGGGCGCGCCACATGGGGATGACCTGCTCGGTCATGTAGCAGTCGAAGTCGCACTGCAGGGCACGCTTGAAGAACGGCGTGAGGCTGCTGCCCTCGGTGATCGGGAACTTCGGCGGAATGATCAGGCCGCGGCGGTTGATCAGGTCGGAGGTGAAGGCAATGTCGGCCGCCGAGAAGCGGAACGAGGTGCCGATCAGCATGGCCATCTGCTCGTTGGACAGGTGCTGGCGCGACTGCTGGAAGTCGTACAGCAGGGCTTCATTGAGGTCGATGTAGCCCTTTTCCTGGAAGTAGCGGGTCAGCTTGGCCAGCATCAGCTCGTAGAAGGTGGTGCTGCGGTCGATGCCCTTGACCTGGGTCTGCACCAGCTTGTCCAGGTTGTTGATCGAGGTGTACAGATTGACCGGCGGGTTCAGCAGCAGCACGCGCTTGAAGTTGAAGCTGCGGCGGGTTTCGTCCAGGTGGCTGACAAAGGCAGCGTCGAGTGCGCCCAGGCTGTAGCCGGTGAGGTAGAACTCGCTGATCGGCAGGCGCGGGTGCTGGGCGCGCACGGCCTGCATCACCCGGTACATGTCTTCGGCATCCTCCTGGCTGACGCCTGGGGTGGCGAAGCGCGAGGCGGCGCTCATGAAGTCAAAGCTGGTGGGCGAGGAAAGCTGCACCACGTGGAAGCCGGCCTGGTAGAACAGCTTTTTCAGGTATTCGTTGATGCTGCTGGTGTAGGGCGCACCGGTGCCGGCGATGATGAAGATCAGCGGCGCCTCGTGGTCCTGGCGGGCCAGGCGGTACTTGAGCTTCTTCACTGCCCAGAAGTTGTCGGGCAGGGTGAACTCACGGTCCGGGCGCAGGTTGAGGCTGTAGTCGGACTGGCTGATTTCGTCGTCGCCGGGCAGGGTGGGGCGCTGGTCCGGCGGCGTGGTGGCGATGGTTGCCTCGAACGGGTTGGTCAAGGGGTAGCCATAGCTTGCGGCGTCGATATCCCGCGCCGAAGCGGCCACAGCCATGAGCAGGCCGCCGAGCAAGGCAGCGAGGCGCAAAGATCGAAGCATGTAATCCCCCAAAAGAACGCAAGGTCGAGCAGTGTGCAGGCTAGGACCACAACGGGGCGGGCAAAGTTGCCAGGCGCGGTGGTCTTTGGTGTGCTTGTTATCTGCAACATAGCTGCAGGGATGTGATTTTGCCTTACAACTGGGCATAAGCGATCATGGATGCTTTCGATTTCCGCTATTGGAGAACTGGATGTCTCGTTCGCTGCCGGCTGCGCTGCTTGTGCTGTTTCTGGGGCTTTGGCTTGCTGCCAGTTATGGCGTGCGCTACGGGCTGATGGAGGACGGGCAGTGGGTGGGACTGTGCACGGCGCCGGCGGGGTACTGGCAGTGTGAGGTACGGTCGTTGCTGGGGCTGGGCATTCATCATCAGGTGATGGCCTGGGGTGGGCTGGGGCTGGCGCTGCTGGCTCAGTTGGTTGCAGGGCGTGGCGGCTGGTGGCTGGCAGTGGTGGCGTTGGTGTTCGCGGTGCCGGCACTGGTGCTGTATACCGCCAGCATTGCCGTGTTCGCGCTGGTGCTGGCGGGGTTGCGGTTGGTCAGGTCGCCGGAGTAAGGCTGAAAGGGGCCGCTTTGCGGCCCATCGCAGGCAAGCCAGCTCCCACAGGGACCGCGCCGATTCATAGGCAGCATAACTCCTGTGGGAGCTGGCTTGCCTGCGATGGAGCGCGAAGCGGTCCCAAGGATATCAGGCCGGGCGCAGGCGCAAGCTCCGCCACAAGGCTGCGGTCATCAGCACACTGACCACTGCCCACCCCCAGGCCTGTTGGTTCTCCAACCCTTCCACAAACAACTGCGGCGCCACACCGGCACCGACGATGAACGCCAGCAACGCCACCTCCGCCCGCCGCGCCGGCACCGGCCACAGTGCAAACACCAGCGCCGGCAATGCCAACGCTGCGCTGGGGAAGCTGCGATAGCGTGGGTCGAACACCATCGCCAGCATGCTCACCGCCGCGGCAAAACCCGCTGCCAGCAACAGCCAGCCGGCCCGCGCCTGCAGCCAGGCGTACAGGCGCTCGCGCCAGCCCGTGCGCCGCGCCAGGGCCAGCACGGCATGGGCCAGCACCAGCAGGTTCAGCCCTGCCAGCAGCACCGCCCACAGCCACTCCCCGGCAAAGCGCGCATGGGTACGCATCAGCTCGCCCCAAAGCCCCAGGCAGCCTGCCCCAAAAGCTGCCAGCAACGGCAGCAGCATGGCCGCCGCCGGGGTGGCCGGGCGCCCGGCAAGCATCAGCATCAGTACCATCAATACGGCACTGGCCAGCAACCACTGCGGCCAGTAAGGCAGGTTGCTCACCGGCCCTTCGAGTACGCCTTTGTCCTGCCGGTCCGCATCGTAAAGCCCCCAGTAGCCGCCGACCGCCCCCTCATTGGCGCGCTTCCATGGCTGGTCGAACGCCTCGATCAGGTTGTAGTGCCAGCCGTTGCTTTCGGCCATGGCCACGAACCCGCGAATGAAGCGCGCCTCGTTGACACGGCTGGGCTCCGCGGTTTCGCGCTGGCGGCCTTCGCTGGGCCAGCCGGTTTCGCCGATCAGGACGTCCTTCGGCGCGAAGCGTGTGCCGAACACCCGGCGTACATCGGCAACGTGGGCCAGGGCTTCGTCGATGCCACGCGGGTCGTCTTCCCAGTAAGGCAGCAGGTGGATAGTCAGGAAGTCCACCGCAGGCGCCACCTGCGGGTGCTGCAACCAGAACTCCCACACATCGGCGTAGGTCACCGGCACCTTGACCTGGCTTTTCACACGGGCGATCAGCGTGGCCAGGTGCGCGCCGGTCACTTCCTTGCGCAGCAGCGTCTCGTTGCCGACGATCACCGCGCTGACCACGTCGGGGTTGGCATTGGCGGCGGCGATCAGCAGCTCGATTTCTTTCTCGGTGTCGGCCGGGTGGGCGTTGACCCAGGCACCCAGCATCACCTTCAGGCCATGCTTGCGTGCCAGCGCCGGGATTGCCTCAAGACCGGTCTGGGAATAGGTACGGATGCACTGAAAACGCTCGGCCAGCAACGCCAGGTCGGCATCCATGCGCGCCGGGCGCAGGCGCAACGGCCGGTCGTAGGGTGACTGGTCCTTGTCGAACGGGGTGTACGAGGCGCATTGCAGCTTGTGCGTCGGGCTGGCCGCGTCGGGCAGTTGCACCGGCTTGCCAAGCCCGTACCAGAGGCCTCCGAGCCCGAGTAGGGCGAGCAGGCAGGCAAGCAGGTACAACGGCAGCAGCAGGCGGGTAGAACTGGGCATCGGGCGGTCCATCGTCAGGCGCAAAAGGGTAGATAGTAGCCCGGCGCCAAACCTTTGGCATGCAAGGATCGCGCAGGTCGGCGCAGGCCGATGGCGCTAATGGCATAGTGCTGTCGCATATGGGGCGGCTACAGGTCGTAGCTGGAGCAGGTCGACTATTGTTGCAGGACGATGATGCAAATTCCGAGACCTGACGAGGGGATGCTTTGATGGCTGCTATTACAAGAATGCGACGTTTCCTGGGTGTGGGCACCGCCATGGTACTGGCCATGAGTGCGGCACAGGCAATGGCCAAAGAAGTCAGCATTGGTTACGTGGATGGTTGGGCTGACAGCGTGGCGACCACCAACGTGGCCGCCGAAGTGATCAAGCAGAAACTCGGCTACGACGTGAAGTTGCAGGCCGTGGCCACCGGGATCATGTGGCAGGGCGTGGCAACCGGCAAGCTCGATGCCATGTTGTCGGCCTGGTTGCCGGTGACCCATGGCGAGTACTGGGCCAAGAACAAGGACAACGTGGTCGACTACGGCCCGAACTTCAAGGACGCCAAGATCGGCCTGATCGTCCCTGAGTACGTCAAGGCGGTGAGCATTGCCGACCTCAAGACCGACGACACCTTCAAGCAGAAGATCGTCGGCATCGACGCCGGCTCCGGCGTAATGCTCAAGACCGACCAGGCCATCAAGGACTACGACCTGACCGGTTACAAGCTGCAGGCCAGCTCTGGCGCGGCGATGACTGCGGAACTGGGCCGTGCCTATGCCAAGCAGCAGTCGATTGCGGTGACCGGCTGGGTACCGCACTGGATGTTCGCCAAGTGGAAACTGAAGTTCCTCGAAGACCCGAAAGGCGTGTATGGCGCCTCGGAAACCGTGAACAGCATCGGCAGCAAGGAACTGGCCACCAAGGCCCCGGAAGTGGCAGAGTTCCTGAAGAAGTTCAACTGGCAGTCGAAGGACGAGATTGGCGAAGTGATGCTGGCTATCCAGGAAGGCGCCAAGCCTGAAGCGGCGGCCAAGGACTGGGTGGCCAAGCACCCTGAGCGCGTGAAGGAGTGGACTGGCAAGTAACAACCCGTCAGGGCCAGTTTTGCTGCTTCGCGGGTGAACCCGCTCCTACAGGGATATCACTGCCTTCCGGGCTGGTGATACCCCTGTGGGAGCGGGTTCATCGAGGCGTCGAACCGCCGCGAATGGGCCATCACTTTGTTACGCAACCGGTAAAACACCGTTGCATCTAAGACTAAGGTCGTCTGGTTGGCGTCCGATAGCCGCATAAAGTAAGGGTCGTGGGTTCCACCCCTATCTGTGCTGCTAGGACAAAAACAATGAACGACAGCATTTACCTCTCGATACAAAACAGCCCCCGCTTCAAGGAGCTGGTCACCAAACGCGAACGGTTCGCCTGGATTCTCTCGGCGATCATGCTCGGCCTGTACTGCGCCTTCATCCTCCTGATCGCCTACGGTCCTCAGATCCTGGGCACCAAGCTCAGCCCTGAGTCGTCGATTACCTGGGGTATTCCCCTGGGCGTCGGCCTGATCGTCTCGGCATTCGTCCTGACCGCCATCTACGTACGCCGCGCCAACGGCGAATTCGATGAGCTGAACAAGGCCATCCTGAAGGAGGCGCAACAATGATTCGCCACGCCAAAGCCCTGGCCGTACTGGCCTGCGGAGCCTTCGCACCCGCCGTGTGGGCCGCCGATGCCCTGACCGGCGAGGTGCAGAAGCAACCGCTGAACGTCTCCGCGATCGCCATGTTCGTGGCCTTCGTCGCCTTCACCCTCGGCATCACCTACTGGGCCTCCAAGCGCAACAAGTCGGCGTCGGACTACTACGCCGCCGGTGGCAAGATCACCGGCTTCCAGAACGGCCTGGCGATTGCCGGCGACTACATGTCGGCCGCCTCGTTCCTGGGTATTTCCGCACTCGTGTTCACCTCTGGCTACGACGGCCTGATCTACTCGATCGGCTTCCTGGTCGGCTGGCCGATCATCCTCTTCCTGATCGCCGAACGCCTGCGCAACCTGGGCAAGTACACCTTCGCCGACGTGGCCTCGTACCGCCTCGGGCAGAAGGAGATCCGCACCCTGTCGGCCTCCGGTTCGCTGGTGGTGGTGGCGTTCTACCTGATCGCGCAGATGGTCGGTGCCGGCAAGCTGATCGAGCTGCTGTTCGGCCTGGACTACCACGTGGCGGTGATCCTGGTGGGTATCCTGATGTGCCTGTACGTCCTGTTCGGCGGCATGCTGGCCACCACCTGGGTACAGATCATCAAGGCCGTGTTGCTGCTGTCCGGTGCCAGCTTCATGGCGCTGATGGTGATGAAGCACGTGGGCTTCGACTTCAACACCCTGTTCTCCGAAGCGATCAAGGTGCACGCCAAGGGCGAGGCGATCATGAGCCCGGGCGGCCTGGTCAAGGACCCGATCTCGGCGTTCTCGCTGGGCCTGGCGCTGATGTTCGGTACCGCCGGCCTGCCGCACATCCTGATGCGCTTCTTCACCGTCAGTGACGCCAAGGAAGCGCGCAAGAGCGTGCTGTACGCCACCGGCTTCATCGGCTACTTCTACATCCTCACCTTCATCATCGGCTTTGGCGCCATCCTGCTGGTCAGCACCAACCCGGACTTCAAGGACGCCGCTGGCGCCCTGCTGGGTGGCAACAACATGGCAGCGGTGCACCTGGCCAATGCCGTGGGTGGCAGCGTGTTCCTCGGCTTCATCTCGGCTGTTGCCTTCGCCACCATCCTGGCGGTGGTCGCCGGCCTGACCCTGGCCGGTGCCTCGGCGGTGTCCCACGACCTGTACGCCAGTGTATGGCGCAAGGGCAAGGCCAACGACAAGGACGAGATCCGCGTGTCTAAGATCACCACCGTCGCCCTGGGCGTACTGGCGATCGGCCTGGGCATCCTGTTCGAGAAGCAGAACATCGCCTTCATGGTCGGCCTGGCGTTCTCCATCGCGGCCAGCTGCAACTTCCCGGTACTGCTGCTCTCGATGTACTGGAAGAAGCTGACCACCCGCGGTGCCATGATTGGCGGCTGGCTGGGCCTGGTGAGTGCGGTGACACTGATGATCCTCGGCCCGACCATCTGGGTGCAGATCCTCGGCCACGAGAAGCCGATCTACCCGTACGAGTACCCGGCGCTGTTCTCGATGCTGATCGCCTTCGTCGGTATCTGGTTCTTCTCGGTCACCGACAAGTCCAAGGCTGCCGAAGACGAACGTGCGCTGTTCTTCCCGCAGTTCGTGCGTTCGCAGACTGGCCTGGGCGCTTCGGGTGCTGTTTCGCACTGATCCCTTCCGGCAATAAAAAAACCGCGCTTCGGCGCGGTTTTTTTGTGTTTTCGCCGCTAGATCATGCCTAGTAGCAACAAAACCAGCAGAACTACCAGCACCACGCCGATGATGCCGGACGGGCCATAGCCCCAGCTGCGCGAGTGCGGGAAGACCGGTAAGCCACCAATCAGCAGAAGGATCAGGATGATGATGAGAATCGTGGTCATGACGGAGTCCTTGCGTGGTTGAGGGTCAAGGGCCTCGGACTGCTGGCCTCTTGTAAATAAGGACTGGTGGTGAGTGTTAAAGATTCCATTTGAATGGTTGCCAGTGCCGGCCTCTTCGCGGGTAAACCCGCTCCCACAGGGACAGAGCAACCCTCAGGCTTGTGATGATCCTGTGGGAGCGGGTTTACCCGCGAAGAGGCCGGTACTGACCACACAGTCATGCCCCTCCATTCACTACCTTGATGAACCCTGCCTGCCCCCCAGGCCTTGATTAGACTGGTTGCACAACCCATCAGAACAAGGCCAGCCACCATGCAAAACCGCATCATGATCACCGGCGCCGGATCCGGCCTCGGTCGCGAGATCGCCCTGCGCTGGGCGCGTGAGGGCTGGCGCCTGGCGCTGGCCGATGTCAACGAAGCCGGCCTGCGCGAAACCCTGGAGCTGGCCCGCGCAGCTGGCGGCGAAGGCTTTGTCCAGCGTTGCGATGTGCGCGACTACAGCCAGCTCACCGCCCTGGCCCAGGCTTGCACCGAACAGTTCGGTGGTATCGACGTGATCGTCAACAACGCCGGCGTCGCTTCGGGCGGGTTCTTCGCCGAACTGTCGCTGGAGGACTGGGACTGGCAGATCGCGGTCAACCTGATGGGAGTGGTCAAGGGCTGCAAGGCCTTCCTGCCGCTGCTGGAGCGCAGCAAGGGGCGGATCATCAACATCGCCTCGATGGCCGCGCTGATGCAGGGCCCGGGCATGAGCAACTACAACGTGGCCAAGGCCGGCGTGCTGGCCCTGTCGGAAAGCCTGCTGGTCGAGCTACGCCAATTGGAGGTGGCGGTGCATGTGGTGTGCCCGTCGTTCTTCCAGACCAACCTGCTGGACTCGTTCCGCGGGCCGAACCCGGCGATGAAAGCCCAGGTTGGCAAGCTGCTGGAAGGCTCGCCGATCAATGCGGCGGACATCGCCGAGTACATCCACCGGCAGGTTGCCGCTGGCGAGTTCCTGATCCTGCCCCATGAGGCCGGGCGCCAGGCCTGGCAACTGAAGCGCCAGGCCCCTGAGCGGCTGTACGACGAGATGGCCGAAATGGCGGTGAAAATGCGGGCCAAGGCTCAGTCGCGATGATTCGTCTGTAAGGAAAATTACCTGGAAATGTAGGGCGCTTCTGAAACACGGTAGAACTATTGAGTAGCCCTATGCCGTCAAGGCAGGCTCCGGTTTTCCCTTTCGCTGGAGGATCGGAGCATGCTGGTAATAGGGCGCGAAGTGGGAGAGATCATCGTGATTGGTGATGACATTCGGATCATGGTCGTGGAGACGCGGGACGGGGTGGTGCGCTTTGGCGTGGATGCACCACGGCAGGTGCCGGTGCATCGGGCCGAGGTGTACAAGCGCATCAAGGAAGGGCAGAAAGATAAAGCCCGGGGAATCTGATGTTGCCTGTACCGGCCTCTTCGCGGGCACGCCCGCTCCCACAGGTACTGCACCGCTCTCAAGACTTGTGAAATTCCTGTGGGAGCGGGCGAGCCAGCGAAGAGGCCAGGCCTGCTAGTCGAGCAGCTCGCGGGGCACATCATGCTTGGCCAGCAACTGGCACTGCTGGCTTTCCAGGTCGAACAGGATGAACGCCTGGCCCTTGGCCAATGCCTGGCGCACCCGCAGCACGCGGGTTTCCAGCGGGGTGTCGTCGCCGTTGTCGGTACCGTCACGGGTGACGAAGTCCTCGATCAGGCGGGTCAGGGTTTCGGCTTGCAGTTGGTCGTAGGGGATCAGCATGGTGGGCGTTGCCTAGGTGTTGGTGGGGGCATGCTACGCGAAACATTCGGGATTTTGGGGCCGCGATGGGCTGCAAAGCAGCCCCCAGGGCCCTCAGCCTTTGTTGCCAACCAGGCTATCCACCGCCGGCACCCGCGTATCGCTTTCCATCTGCGCATCATGTTCCAGCTGATGGCTGAAGCGCTCCAACGACGCATTGGCCGGCTGCGAATCACTGGCAAACACCGGCGGGCTCAGCAGGTACGCCGACAACAAGCGGCTCAACGCCGCCAGGCTGTCGATGTGTGTTCGCTCGTAGCCATGGGTGGCATCGCAACCAAAGGCCACCAGCGCGGTACGAATATCGTGCCCCGCCGTCACTGCCGAATGGGCATCGCTGAAGTAATAGCGGAACAGATCGCGCCGCACCGGCAGGTCGTGGTCGCCGGCCAGCTTCAGCAGGTGCCGGGACAGGTGGTAGTCGTAAGGCCCCGACGAGTCCTGCATGGCCACGCTCACCGCATGCTCGCTGGAGGCCTGCCCGGGCGCCACCGGGGCAATGTCGATGCCGACGAACTCGCTGACATCCCAGGGCAGGGCGCCAGCCGCTCCCGAGCCGGTCTCTTCGGTGATGGTGAACAGCGGGTGGCAGTCGATCAACGGTTGGCGGCCGCTTTCCACCACGGCTTTCAGCGCCGCCAGTAGTGCTGCCACACCGGCCTTGTCGTCCAGGTGGCGGGCGCTGATGTGGCCGCTTTCGGTGAATTCGGGCAGCGGGTCGAAGGCAACGAAATCACCGATGCTTACACCCAGCGCCTCGCAGTCGGCGCGGGTGGCGCAGTAGGCGTCCAGGCGCACCTCAACGTGCTCCCAGCTGATCGGCATCTGGTCGATGGCGGTGTTGAAGGCATGCCCGCTGGCCATCAGCGGCAGCACGCTGCCCCGGTATACGCCAGTGTCGGTGAACACGCTGACCCGGCTGCCTTCGGCGAAGCGGCTGGACCAGCAACCGACCGGCGCCAGGGCCAGGCGGCCGTTGTCCTGCAACTGGCGCACGCTGGCGCCGATGGTGTCCAGGTGAGCGGACACGGCGCGGTCAGGTGAGGTCTGGCGGCCCTTGAGGGTGGCGCGGATGGTGCCGCGGCGGGTCAGCTCGAATGGGATGCCCAGCTCGTCCAGGCGCTCGGCCACATAGCGCACGATGGTGTCGGTGAAACCGGTGGGGCTGGGGATGGCGAGCATTTCCAGCAGCACGCGCTTGAGGTAGTCGAGATCGGGTTCGGGATGTCGGTCGGACATGGTTGGGGACTCCTTTACTCCTGTGCCGGCCTCTTCGCGGGCACGCCCGCTCCCACAGGTCCACCACACCCCTCGATACTTGTGGGGTCCCTGTGGGAGCGGGTTTACCCGCGAAGAGGCCAGCAGCGGTTACGCCAAAGGCCGGCTATGCGGAAACAGCAGGTCGATAAAACGCTCGGCGGTCGGTTGCGGTTCATGGTTGGCCAACCCGGCACGCTCGTTGGCCTCGATGATCACGTAGTCCGGTTGCCCGGCATCACGCACCATGAAGTCCAGCCCCACTACCGGGATCTCCAGCGCCCGTGCAGCGCGCACGGCTGCGTCGGCCAGCACCGGGTGCAGGCGTTCGGTAACGTCTTCCAGGGTGCCGCCGGTGTGCAGGTTGGCGGTGCGTCGCACGGCCAGGCGCTGGCCGGCGGGCAACACATCGTCGTAGCCAAAGCCCGCCGCGCGCAGGGTGCGCTCGGTTTCGTCGTCCAGCGGAATGCGGCTTTCGCCACCGGTTGCAGCCTGGCGCCGGCGGCTCTGGGCATCGATCAGCTGGCGGATGCTGTGTTTGCCATCGCCCAACACCTGCGCCGGGTGACGGATGGCTGCGGCGACCACTTCGTAGCCGATCACCACGATGCGCAGGTCATGCCCGGCATGGAAGCTTTCCAGCAACACGCGGCTGTCGAACTGGCGAGCCTGCGCCACGGCGTGGGTGATGTCGTCGATGCAGGTGAGGTTCACCGCCACGCCCTGGCCTTGCTCGCCATCGACCGGCTTGACCACCACCGCGCCATGCTCGTCGAGAAACGCCAGGTTGTCGTCGGCATTGCCGGCCAGTTGCTGCGCCGGCACCTGCAGCCCGGCATTGTGCAGGGCATGCTGGGTCAGGCGCTTGTCCTGGCACAGGGTCATGGTCACGGCGCTGGTCAGGTCGCTGAGCGACTCACGGCAGCGAATGCGGCGCCCGCCCAGGCTGAGGGTGAACAGGCCGCCAGCGGCATCGTCCACTTGTACCTCGATGCCCCGGCGCAGCGCCTCGTCGACGATGATACGTGCGTACGGGTTGAGGTCGGCTTGAGGCCCCGGCCCCAGAAACAGTTGCTCGTTGATGCCGTTCTTGCGCTTGACCGCGAAGGTCGGCAGGTTGCGAAAACCCAGTTTCTGGTACAGGCGCTTGGCCTGGCGGTTGTCGTGCAGCACCGACAGGTCCAGGTAGGCCAGCCCACGGCTCATGAAGTGTTCGATCAGGTGGCGCACCAGCACTTCACCCACGCCGGGGCGGGTGCAGTGCGGGTCTACCGCCAGGCACCACAAGCTGCTGCCGTGCTCGGGGTCGTCGAATGCCTTGGCGTGGTTCAGGCCCATGACGCTGCCGATCACCGCGCCACTGTCTTCGTCCTCGGCCAGCCAGTACACCGGGCCGCCCAGGTGCAGAGGGGTGAGCAGCTCGGCGTCGACCGGCAGCATGCCGCGCGCCTGGTACAGGGTGTTGATCGCCTGCCAGTCGCCCGGGTTCTGCGCCCGGCGCACGCGGAAGCCGCGGAACACTCGCTGCGCCGGGCGGTAGTCGGTGAACCACAGGCGCAGGGTGTCGGACGGGTCGAGGAACAGTTGCTGCGGGGCCTGGGCCAGCAGCTGCTGGGGCGCGGCCACGTACAAGGCGATGTCGCGCTCGCCGGGGCGTTCTTCCAGCAGGTCGGCGGCCAGGTCGGCCGGGTTGGGGTAGGTGTGGCCGATCAGCAGCCGGCCCCAGCCGCAATGCACGGCGCGCGGCTGGTCGTGGGGCTGGCTGCCATCGCCGGCCAGGCGCGCCTGCAGGCGCTCGTAGGACGGCGCCTGGCCGCGCAGCAGGCGCTGACCGTAAGCGATTTCGTGGGCTTTCATCGGTCAGATTCCTTGTTCGCTCAGCCACAGGTTCAGCGCCGCCAGCTGCCACAGCTTGGAGCCACGTAGCGGCGTCAGCTGGCCGTGCGGGTTGCTCAGCAGGCGGTCGAGCATGGCCGGGTTGAACAGCCCGCGGTTCTGGCTGGGGTCGGTCAGCAGTTCACGTACCCAGCCGAGGGTGGCGCCTTCCAGATGCTTCAGGCCCGGCACCGGGAAGTAGCCCTTCTTGCGGTCGATCACCTCGTGCGGGATCACCCGCCGCGCCGCCTGCTTGAGCACCTGCTTGCCGCCGTCGGGCAGCTTGAAGCGTGCCGGAATGCGTGCCGAAAGCTCCACCAGGCGGTAGTCGAGGAACGGTGTGCGCGCCTCCAGGCCCCAGGCCATGGTCATGTTGTCGACCCGTTTGACCGGGTCGTCGACCAGCATCACCGTGCTGTCCAGGCGCAGCGCCTTGTCTACCGCATCGGGGGCGCCGGGGCGGGCGAAGTGTTCACGGACGAAGTCGCCGGCTGCGTCGGTTTCCAGCAGCCAGGGTGCCTGCACGGTGTCGCGGTACTCGGCGTGGCTGCGATCGAAGAAGGCCTCGCGGTAGGCGGTAAAGGCATCTTCGGCGCCGTCCACCTGCGGGTACCAGTGGTAGCCGGCGAACAGCTCGTCGGCGCCCTGGCCGCTTTGCACGCCCTTGCAGTGCCGGGCCACTTCCCGCGACAGCAGGTAAAAGGCGATGCAGTCGTGGCTGACCATCGGCTCGCTCATGGCGCGGAAGGCGGCTGGCAACTGCTCGATGATCTCGTGCTCGGCGATGCGCAGCTGGTGGTGACGGGTGCCGTAGTGCTTGGCGATCAGGTCGGAATACTGGAACTCGTCGCCGCGTTCGCCGCCGGCATCCTCGAAACCGATGGAGAAGGTCGACAGGTCGTCCACGCCCACTTCGCGCAGCAGGCCGACCAGCAGGCTGGAATCGACCCCACCGGACAGCAGCACACCCACGTCCACCGCTGCCCGTTGGCGAATGGCCACGGCGTCGCGGGTGGCGTCGAGTACGCGGGTGGTCCAGCCTTCCAGGTCCAGCTCACGTTCATCGGGGTTGGCGCCGTAGTGCAGCTGCCACCAGGTCTGGCGTTCCACTTCGCCATGGCGGTCGATGCGCATCCAGGTACCGGGTTCCAGCTTTTGCACGTTGGCCAGCAGGGTGCGCGGCGCCGGTACCACGGCGTGGAAATTCAGGTAGTGGTTGAGTGCCACCGGGTCGAGCATCGGGTCGATGTCACCACCCTTGAGCAGCGCCGGCAGGGTCGAGGCGAAGCGCAGGCGCTCGCCGTTGCGCGACAGGTACAAGGGTTTGACGCCCAGGCGGTCGCGGGCGAGGAACAGGCGCTGGTTGTCGCGCTCCCAGATGGCCAGGGCGAACATGCCATTGAGCTTGGGCAGCAAAGCCGCGCCCCAGGCGTGGTAGCCCTTGAGCAGCACCTCGGTGTCGCCGTCGGACCAGAAGCTGTAGCCCAGGGCCTGCAGCTCCTGGCGCAGTTCGGGGAAGTTGTAGATGGCGCCGTTGAAGGCCAGCGAAAGGCCCAGGGTGTTGTCGACCATCGGCTGGGCAGAGCCGTCGGACAGGTCCATGATTTTCAGGCGCCGGTGGCCGAGGGCGATCGGGCCTTGGCTATGGAAGCCCCAGGCATCCGGGCCGCGGGGCGCCAGGTGGTGGGTTATGCGCTCTACCGCAGCCAGGTCGGCTGGGCGAGGGGCTTGGTCGATGGGGGTGAAACGCAACTCTCCTGCTAATCCGCACATAGGTCCTTACCGGTTTTTCCGTTGGGGAGGGGGTGCCCCGGATTAGGGCACCTTAAGGAACTGACCCATGTGGTTTGTGAGAGTTTTAGATCGATCTGTTATATGGCGCAAAGCTATGGGGGCGCGTTGCGCCCCTTTCGCGACACAAGGCCGCTCCTACAAGTGAATACGATCTCCTGTAGGAGCGGCCTTGTGTCGCGATGGGCTGCGCAGCAGACCCATTTCCCTATTTCCCGCGAATCAACCTGCGCAAGGCAAACCGGTTCGGGTGGCACGCCTCCGCCACCGCCCGTGGCAACGGCAGCGGTTCCCCGCATACCCACGCCGCCACCAGTTCGCCGCTCAACGGCGCCGTGATCAATCCGCGCGAGCCATGCCCGCTGTTCACATACAACCCATCCAGCCAGGGGCAGGCCACATCCGGCACCTGCCGCGCATCCCGGCCCAGCACTGCGTAGGCTTGGGCGAACGCCTGCGCATCCGCCACCGGCCCGACGATCGGCAGGTAATCCGGGCTGGTGCAACGGAACGCCGCACGCCCCTGCAATTGCCCGGGGTCCAGCTCGGCCGTACCCAGGCGCTGGGCCAGGTCGACCGAAATCTCGTCGAGCAACGTCAGGTTGCCCTGGTGCTCGGCCACCGTCGGTGCCAGGTCTGTGCTGTGGAAGTCGAAGCTCGCGCCCAAGGTGTGTTCATCCCCGCGCGGCGGCGCCACATAGCCTTCCGCACACACCACGGTGCGCAGCGCGCGGCTGCTGGCGGTGGCCGGCAGGCGGGTGATCTGCCCGCGGATGCGCTTGAGCGGCAGCTGCGCGCATGGCTCGAAGCGCAGTACGTCGGCGGCACCGGCCAGGACCACCACCGGCGCGCTGGCCAGCAAACGTTCGCCAGCCCAGGCTTGCCACTGCCCGTCGACCTTGCGCAGTTCGAGCACCTCCTGGTGCGTCAGCAGGCGAATACCCGGGTGCTGCAACTGCTGCTGGCACAGCGCCGGCGGGTGCACCCAGCCACCTTCGGGATAGAACAGCCCACCAGCCGGCAAGGCCACCCCGGCGATGGCTTCGGCCTCTGCACGTTCCAGCGAGCGCAACAGGCCATGTTCGAAGGCGCCAGCCAGCTTGCCCTGGCGTTCGGCTTCCTTGCTGTCGAAGGCCAGTTGCAGCACGCCGCAGGCATCCCAGTCGCGGCCACGTTGCAGGCGCTGCAGCTGGCGCCGGGTGTAACCGAAACCGGCCAGGATCATCTGCGACAACGCCGTGCCGTGGGCGGACAGCTTGAGGTACAGCACCCCTTGCGGGTTACCCGAAGCCTCCCGTGCCGGGGTGTCGTGGCGTTCCAGCACGGTAACCTGCCAGCCACGCCGGGCCAGGCTGGCGGCGGTTGTGCTACCGGCGAGCCCGGCGCCTATCACCAGCGCTTCACGCGGCCCCGCTGCGGCAGCCGGGCGCGCGTACCATGGCGCTCCGGGGCTGGGCACAGGGCCGACGTAGGCGCCGCTCATCACTTCCCATTTCTTGCCGATGCCCGGCACCTTCTTCATGGCGAAGCCGGCGTCAACCAGGCTGCGGCGTACCCAACCGGTGGTGGTGAAGGTGCCTAGCACCGTGCCTGGATGTGACAGCCGTGCCAGTTGCGCGAACAGCTCCGGGGTCCACATGTCGGGGTTCTTGGCCGGGGCGAAGCCGTCGAGGAACCACACATCGATCTGCGCATCGAGTTGCGGCAGCTGTTCCAGTACGTCGCCTATCAACAAGGTGAGGGTGACCCGGCCGTTGTCGAAGGTGAACTGCTGGAAACCAGGGTGCACTGCCACGTACTGCTCCAGCAGGGGCTGGCTGTAGGCCGCCAGTTCCGGCCACAGGCGTATGGCGCGGGCCAGGTCGTCGCGACCGAGGGGGTATTTTTCGACGCTGACGAAATGCAGGCGGGCCTCGGCATGGGCGTGCTGCTCGAACAGTTGCCAGGCGCAGTAGAAGTTCATGCCGGTGCCGAACCCGGTTTCGCCGATCACCAGGCAGGCGTGCGGGGCGAGGTTGGCAAAGCGCTCGGCCAGGCGGGTTTGCCCAAGAAACACGTGCTTGGTTTCTTCGATGCCTTCGTTGACTGCGAAATAGACGTCGTCGTATTGCCGCGAATGGGGGCGGCCCTGGTCGTCCCAGTCGATCTGGGCGTGCTGGAGGAGGGTGGACATGGTTGGCTCGGTTGCAGCGGATGGGCGGATTTTATGCCATCCGGGAGGTTTGCGCAGGCTGTGCCGGCCTCTTCGCGGGCACGCCCGCTCCCACAGGTACTGCACAAGCCTTCAAATCCGCTAGTCTTGCTTATCCATTGAAGGAGCCAGTGCATGTTCGAATCCGCCGAAATCGGCCACAGCATCGACAAGGAGGCTTACGACGCCGAGGTACCCGCTTTGCGCGAGGCCCTGCTCGAAGCCCAGTACGAACTCAAGCAGCAGGCGCGCTTCCCGGTAATCGTGCTGATCAACGGTATCGAAGGCGCCGGCAAGGGTGAGACGGTCAAACTGCTCAACGAGTGGATGGACCCGCGCATGATCGATGTGCTCACCTTCGACCAGCAGACCGACGAAGAGCTGGCGCGCCCGCCGGCCTGGCGCTACTGGCGGGCCCTGCCACCGAAGGGGCGGATGGGCGTGTTCTTCGGCAACTGGTACAGCCAGATGCTGCAGGGGCGGGTGCACGGGGTGTTCAAGGACGCCGTGCTCGACCAGGCCATCACCGGCGCCGAACGGCTGGAGGAAATGCTGTGCGACGAAGGTGCGCTGATCATCAAGTTCTGGTTCCACCTGTCCAAGAAACAGATGAAGGCGCGGCTGAAATCGCTCAAGGACGACCCGCTGCACAGCTGGAAGATCAGCCCGCTGGACTGGCAGCAGTCGGAGACCTACGACCGTTTCGTGCGCTTTGGTGAGCGCGTGCTGCGCCGCACCAGCCGCGATTACGCGCCGTGGCATGTCATCGAGGGCGTCGACCCGAACTACCGCAGCCTGGCGGTAGGGCGCATCCTGCTGGAAAGCCTGCAGGCGGCACTGGACAACAACCCCAAAGGCAAGCACCGGGGCAACGTTGCTCCGCTGGGCCGCAGTATCGACCAGCGCAGCCTGCTTGGCGCGCTGGACATGACCCTGCGCCTGGACAAGTCCGACTACCAGGAGCAACTGGTCACCGAGCAGGCCCGCCTGGCCGGCCTGCTGCGCCACAAGCACATGCGCCGGCATGCCTTGGTGGCGGTGTTCGAAGGCAACGACGCTGCCGGCAAGGGCGGCGCCATCCGCCGCGTGGCCGCCGCGCTGGACCCGCGCCAGTACCGCATCGTGCCGATTGCCGCGCCCACTGAAGAAGAACGCGCGCAGCCTTACCTGTGGCGGTTCTGGCGGCACATTCCGGCGCGTGGCAAGTTCACCATCTTCGACCGTTCCTGGTATGGCCGGGTGCTGGTGGAGCGGGTGGAAGGCTTCTGCAGCCCGGCCGACTGGATGCGTGCCTACAGCGAGATCAACGATTTCGAGGAACAGCTGGTGAATGCCGGCACGGTGGTGGTCAAGTTCTGGCTGGCGATCGACCAGCAGACCCAGCTGGAGCGCTTCGAAGAGCGCGAGCAGATCCCGTTCAAGCGCTACAAGATCACCGAGGATGACTGGCGCAATCGCGACAAGTGGGACGACTATGTTCAGGCGGTGGGAGACATGGTCGACCGCACCAGCACCGAGATCGCGCCGTGGACGCTGGTGGAGGCCAACGACAAGCGCTGGGCGCGGGTGAAGGTGTTGCGCACCATCAACCAGGCGCTTGAGGCGGCGTTTGCCAGGGACAAGAAATAATCGAAGTTCCTGTTTGCCTGTGCCGGCCTCTTCGCGGGTGAACCCGCTCCCACAGGAATACCACAGGGCTGAATCTTGTGGGATCCTTGGACTGCCCCCAAGAAGTTGGACACCAATCCAACCCTTGGGGGATCTATGGGTAAATACACAGAGCAGTTCAAGCTCACGGCTATCACCGCTTACCTAGAGGGCAGCCGGGGCTTTCGCAAGGTGGCACAACACTTTGGCATCGATTTCAGCCTGCTTCGGCGCTGGGTTGCTGGCTACCAAGTCGATGCCAGCCTCAGCCCTCGCTCGCATGGTCGCCGCTACACCGAGGAATTCAAGCGGCGGGTGCTCAAGTACATGCTTGAGCATCGCCTGTCCCTGCGCCAAACAGCGGCGCACTTTGACCTTGGACAGTCCTCACAGATAGGCATTTGGCTGCGGCAGCACTACAGTGGCAGTCCTGTAGCCACTCTCGCCAAACAAAGAAAATCAGCCGTGCCGAAGAAAATTAAGCCCATCAAGCCGACAGACACCAATGACGCAGAGAAATCTCGTGAGCAGTTGTTGAGCGAGCTCGAGTATCTGCGCATGGAGAATGATGTCCTAAAGGAGTTAAAGGCTCTGCGAGAGGAGAAGGAGCGAACACGGACGAAAAAGCCCTGATCGTCTGCAAATTCAGACATAAATATCCGCTGCCCGACCTCTTGCAGATGGTGGGGTTGGCACGCAGTACCTTTTATTACCAGGTCAAGTGCCAGCAAAAGCCGGACAGGCACGCCTCGCTCAAGGAGTTGGTGCAGCGTGTCTATCACGAGGAGAAAGGGCTGTATGGCTACCGCCGCATTGCCCTTGCCATCAGGAATCAGGGGACCTTGGTCAACAAGAAGGTCATTGAACGGTTGATGGCTGAGCTTGGTTTGCAGTCCGTTGTACGCCCGAAGAAGTATCGATCCTATCGCGGCATTGTCGGCAAGGTGGCAATGAATTTGCTGGAGCGTAATTTCGTCGCGCAACGCCCCAACCAGAAGTGGGTGACCGATGTCACTGAGTTCAAAGTGGCCCAACAAAAGCTCTACCTGTCGCCCGTGATGGACTTGTACAACGGTGAGATCATCGCCTATGAAACAGCTTGCCGGCCTACCTATGGCTTGGTCGGGAACATGCTGGAAAAGGCGCTCGATGGGTTGGGTGAAAAGCCCAAGCTAGTGATCCACTCAGACCAGGGATGGCATTACCAGCAGCCCCAATACCGCCATAAGCTCGCAGCGCACGGTGTGAAGCAGAGCATGTCTCGCAAGGGTAATTGTCTGGATAATGCAGCGATGGAAAGCTTCTTCGGCACACTGAAGTCAGAGTTCTTCTACCTGAAGCGCTTTGAAAGCGTCGAACAGCTGAAGGCGGGCCTGGAGGAGTACATCCATTACTACAACCATGACCGCATCAGGCTGAAACTCAATGGCCTGAGCCCTGTCAGCTACAGGACTCAGGCCACGGGCTAAAACTGTCCAACTTTTCGGGGGCAGTCCATCCTTGTGGGAGCGGGTTTACCCGCGAAGAGGCCAGAACAGGCAGCACAACTGCCAAGCCATGCCGTAGAAGAATGACCTGATGAATTCTTTTCCCGGCATCCGCCACCGTCCCCGCCCTCCAAGCCCGTAGAATTCAACTACCCCCACCACGGGCTTGATCGAGGATTTTATGCACACCATTACCGGCCGCTGGGGCTATGGCCTGTTCCTGGCACTTCTGACCGCATTGCTCTGGGGCATCCTGCCGATCAAGCTCAAGCAGGTGCTGCAAGTGGTCGACCCGGTCACCGTCACCTGGTACCGCCTGCTGGTCTCCGGTGGCCTGCTGTTCGCCTGGCTGGCCGCCAAGCGCAGGTTGCCCTCCTTGCGCAAACTGGCGCCCAAGGGCAAAGGCCTTGTGGTAGTGGCCGTGCTTGGCCTGATGGGCAACTACGTGTTGTACCTGATCGGCCTCAACCTGCTCAGCCCGGGCACCGCGCAACTGGTTGTGCAGATCGGCCCGGTGCTGTTGCTGGTGGCAAGCGTGTTCGTGTTCCGCGAGCGTTTCAGCCTGGGGCAGGGCGTGGGCCTGCTGATCCTGCTGGCGGGGTTCGGGCTGTTTTTCAACCAGCGTTTGGAAGAGCTGCTGACCTCGCTCGGCACCTATACCACCGGCGTGCTGACCATCCTGCTGGCCACCAGCATCTGGGTGTTCTATGCGCTTAGCCAGAAGCAGCTGCTGACTGTGTGGCATTCGCAGCAGGTAATGATGGTGATCTACCTCAGCTGCGCCGCGCTGCTGACGCCCTGGGTCCACCCGTTGGAGGCGTTGCAGCTGACCCCGGTGCAAGGCTGGCTGTTGCTGGCCTGTTGCCTGAATACCCTGGTGGCCTATGGCGCGTTCGCCGAGGCGCTGGCGCACTGGGAGGCGTCGCGGGTGAGTGCCACGCTGGCGCTGACCCCGCTGGTGACCTTTGTTGCGGTGGCACTGGCGGCGTTGGTGTGGCCTGAGTATGTGCACGCCGAGGACATCAATGCCCTGGGTTATGTGGGGGCAGTGACGGTGGTGCTGGGCTCTGCGCTGGTGGCGCTGGGGCCTTCGCTGGTGGCCGGGTGGCGCGCCCGCAAGTTCAAGAGGGTTGCGCGCTCTGTGTAGGAGCGGCCTTGTGTCGCGATGGGCTGCGCAGCAGCCCCAGAAATCTCGGCAGCGACATAGATTTTTGGGGGCTGCTGCGCAGCCCATCGCGACACAAGGCCGCTCCTACAGGGGAGCGCGGTCTCTGAGCTGTCAGCTCTTGCCCCCCGGAGCCAGCATGTTCTCCGGCCTCACCCACTGGTCGAACTGCTCATTGGTCAGGTACTTCAACTCCAGTGCCGCCTCGCGCAAGGTCTTGCCTTCGCCATAGGCCTTCTTGGCAATTTCCGCCGCCTTGTCATAGCCAATATGCGGGTTCAGTGCCGTCACCAGCATCAACCCCCGTTCCAGGTGCGCCGCCATCTGCTCGGCATCCGGCTCGATGCCCGCCACGCAGTGCTGCTGGAAGTTGCGGCAGCCGTCAGCCAGCAATTCGATCGACTGCAGCAGGTTGTGGATGATCACCGGCTTGAACACGTTCAGCTGCAAATGCCCCTGGCTGGCGGCAAAGCCGATCGCCGCGTCGTTGCCCAGCACCTGGCAGGCCAGCATCGACAGCGCTTCGCACTGGGTCGGGTTGACCTTGCCTGGCATGATCGAGCTGCCCGGCTCGTTGGCCGGCAGGCGTACCTCGGCCAGCCCGGCGCGCGGGCCGGAACCCAGCAGGCGCAGGTCGTTGGCGATCTTCATCAGGGCCACGGCCAGGGTCTTC
Source organism: Pseudomonas asiatica (assembly GCF_040214835.1). Classification (NCBI taxonomy): domain Bacteria; kingdom Pseudomonadati; phylum Pseudomonadota; class Gammaproteobacteria; order Pseudomonadales; family Pseudomonadaceae; genus Pseudomonas; species Pseudomonas asiatica. The sequence continues at coordinate 1,424,757 of NZ_CP157874.1, forward strand.
AGGGCGCCGGCCAGGCTGGTCAGCGGCTCGTGGCCGGCGAGGGCAGCGAACTTGTTCGGCGCAGTGACGAACGGCAGGCCGGACAACGCCGCCAGCTCGGCGGCGATGGCCTCGGCAAAACCATGCGGGGCGTTGAGCCCGGTACCCACGGCAGTGCCGCCCTGGGCCAGTTCGCACACCGCCGGCAGGGTGGCGCGGATGGCGCGCTGGGCGTAGTCGAGCTGGGCGACGAAGGCCGACACTTCCTGGCCGAAGGTGATCGGCGTGGCGTCCATCATGTGCGTGCGGCCGGTCTTCACCAGCTTGTGGTGGCGTGCCGACAGCTCGGCCAGCCCCGAGGACAGCTCTGCGATGGCCGGCAGCAGCTTGTCGTGCACCGCGTGCGCCGCAGCGATGTGCATGGCGGTGGGGAAGCAGTCGTTGGAACTCTGCGAGCGGTTGACGTGGTCGTTGGGGTGCACGGGTGCCTTGCCGCCACGGCCCTTGCCGGCCAGTTCGTTGGCCCGCCCGGCGATCACTTCGTTGACGTTCATGTTGCTCTGGGTGCCGCTGCCGGTCTGCCAGACCACCAGCGGGAACTGGTCGTCATGCTGGCCGCCCAGCACTTCGTCGGCGGCCTGCTCGATCAGCCGGGCGATGTCGGCTGGCAAGTCGCCGTTACGGTCGTTGACGCGGGCCGCGGCCTTCTTGATCAGCGCCAGGGCGTGCAGCACCGCGATGGGCATGCGTTCCTTGCCAATGGCGAAGTTGATCAGCGAACGCTGGGTCTGCGCACCCCAGTAGGCGTCCTCAGGAACTTCGACCGGGCCCAGGCTGTCTGTCTCGATACGGCTCATTCTGTACTCACTCCTGTGTAGTTCGAAATCGCAGTTTAGGCCCTGATTCGACCGAGCGGTTCCGTCGCTCGTCGTGCCACTTGAGCACATCGCCACCACGGCGCAGAATGCTCTACTCTGAGGTACCCGCCTCCCTCTCTTCTGAAGGAAATGCAATGACCCGTCTCCGTGTCCTTTGTGCCGCCGTTGCCCTGGCTTGCGCCAGCGGCCAGGTACTCGCTGCCACCGCCAGCCACAACGCTGCTGCCGAGAAATTCCTGACCCTGGCCAACGCCGACAAGCTGGGCACCCCGGTGTACATGCAGGTCCAGCAGATGTTCGCCCAGCGTTTCGCCCAGACCAAGGCCCCGACCACCAAGCAGGCGGTGCTGGAAAGCTACCAGGCCAAGGCCAACGCCGCGCTGGACAACGCCATCGGCTGGAACAAGCTGAAGCCGAAGATGGTCGACCTGTACACCCAGACCTTCACCGAGCAGGAGCTCAAGGACCTGGTCAAGTTCTACGAATCGCCGCTGGGCAAGAAAGTGCTGCGCGAAATGCCCAAGGTCACCCAGCAGTCGGCCCAGCTGACCCAGCAGAGCCTGGAGCCAGCGGTACCGGTGGTGAACAAGCTGCTGGACGACATGACCAAGGAGCTGGACCCGAACGCTGGCAAGGCCGCCGCCCCGGCGAAGAAGTGAGTACGCCGCGATGACCATGCAACAGCGTATCGAACAGCAGCTGGCCGCCCTGGCGCCGCAACACCTGCAAGTGCTCAACGAAAGCCACATGCACAGTCGTGGTCAGGAGACCCACTACAAGGCAGTGATCGTCAGCGAGCAGTTTGCCGGGTTGAACAGCGTCAAGCGCCACCAGAAGGTGTACGCCACCATGGGTGAGCTGATGGGCGAGATCCATGCCCTGGCCATCCACACCTACACCGCCGAAGAATGGGCCAAGGTCGGCGTTGCACCGGCCTCGCCGGTGTGCGCGGGCGGCGGGCACTGAAACCTTGCTGTTGTTCTGGTAGAATCCTGCAAAATCCGGGGGCCGCTTTGCGGCCCTTTCGCGACACAAGGCCGCTCCTACAGGGGATCGCAACAGCCATCGGGTTGTGCATTCCCTTGTAGGAGCGGCCTTGTGTCGCGAAAGGGGCGCAAAGCGCCCCCAAGCTTTTTCTACACCTGTCAAACCCGGTCCGCCCCTTACGAGGGCAACCACCTGGAGATTCTGCTTCATGTCCCAACCCATCGTCGTCGCGGCGCTGTACAAGTTCGTCACCCTGGAAGACTACGTCGAGCTGCGCGAGCCGCTGCTCAAGACCATGCTCGACAACAACGTCAAGGGCACCCTGCTGCTGGCCCACGAGGGCATCAACGGCACCGTGTCGGCCACCCGCGAAGGCATCGACGGCCTGCTGGCCTGGCTGCGCAACGACCCGCGCCTGGTCGATGTCGACCACAAGGAATCGTACTGCGACGAACAGCCGTTCTACCGCACCAAGGTCAAGCTCAAGAAAGAGATCGTCACCCTCGGCGTGCCGGGCGTGGACCCGAACCAGGCGGTCGGCACCTACGTCGAGCCCAAGGACTGGAACGCGCTGATCAGCGACCCGGAAGTGCTGCTGATCGACACCCGCAACGACTACGAAGTGGCCATCGGTACCTTCAAGGGCGCCATCGACCCGAAGACCGAAACCTTCCGCGAGTTCCCCGACTACATCAAGGCCAACTTCGACCCCAGCAAGCACAAGAAGGTTGCCATGTTCTGCACCGGCGGTATCCGTTGCGAAAAAGCCTCCAGCTACATGCTCGGTGAAGGCTTCGAGGCGGTCTATCATCTTAAGGGCGGCATCCTGAAATACTTCGAGGAAGTGCCTCAGGAAGAAAGCCTGTGGGACGGCGACTGCTTCGTCTTCGACAACCGCGTCACGGTGCGCCATGACCTGAGCGAAGGCGAGTACGACCAGTGCCACGCCTGCCGCCACCCGATCAATGCAGAGGAGCGCGCGTCCGAGCACTATTCGCCAGGGGTCAGCTGCCCGCATTGCTGGGACACCCTGAGCGAGAAGACCCGGCGTAGCGCCATCGACCGGCAGAAGCAGATCGAGCTGGCCAAGGCCCGCAACCTGCCGCACCCGATCGGTTACAACTACAAAGCCGAGGCTTGATGCATGTCTGCACGCCTGATCTATGTGATGGACCCGATGTGCTCCTGGTGCTGGGGTTTCGCACCCGTGGCCGCGGCCCTGATCGCCCAGGCGCGTGACGCAGGCGTGCCCACCCGCCTGGTGCCGGGCGGGCTGCGTACCGGCGGCAGTGCCCTGGACAGCTCTACCCGCAAGTACATCCTCGAACACTGGCAGGCGGTGGCCGATGCCACCGGCCAGCCGTTCCGCTTCGAGGGGGCCATGCCCGACGGCTTCGTCTACGATACCGAGCCGGCCTGCCGTGCCCTGGTCACCGCCCGCGAACTGGACGCCGAGCGCGTCTGGCCGCTGCTGGCGCTGATCCAGCGTTCGTTCTACGAGCAAGGCGTGGACGTTACCGTTGCACCGCATCTGGTCGACCTGGCCGAACAGGCAGGCTTCGACCGTGCCGTGTTCGCCGAGGCCTTCGCCCGTGCCGACACCCGCGCCGCCACTGCAGCCGATTTCAGCTGGGCCCAGGACCTGGGCATCGCCGGTTTCCCGACCTTGCTTGCCGAACGCAATGGCCAACTGGCCCTGCTGACCAACGGCTACCAGCCGCTGGAGCGCCTGCAACCCTTGCTCGGCCGCTGGCTGCAGCAGGCCGCCTGTGCTTGATGTGCCTGGGTCACCCGACCCGGTACCGGGCAAACCTCACACTGTGGCCGATCGATTGAGCTGGGCGGAAATCCGCCGCCTGGCCCTGCATCACAAGAAAAACCTCTGGTCCGCCAACCTCATCGCCGTATTGGCGGCCTGCTGCAGCGTGCCTATCCCGCTGCTGCTGCCGCTGCTGGTGGACGAAGTGCTGCTGGGCCATGGCGATGCCGCGCTGAAGTGGATGAACCACCTGCTGCCGTCCAGTTGGCAGGTGGCCGCGGGCTACATCGGCCTGATGCTGCTGCTGACCCTGTGCCTGCGCCTGGCCGCCCTGGCGTTCAACGTGATCCAGGCCAAGCTGTTCGCCGGCCTGGCCAAGGACATCGTCTACCGCCTGCGCATTCGGCTGATCGAGCGGCTCAAGCGCATCTCGCTGAAGGAATACGAAAGCCTGGGCAGCGGCACGGTGACCACCCACCTGGTAACCGATCTGGACACCCTCGACAAGTTCGTCGGCGAAACCCTGAGCCGCTTCCTGGTGGCCATGCTGACCCTGACCGGCACGGCGGCCATCCTGATCTGGATGCACTGGCAGCTGGCCTTGCTGATCTTGCTGTTCAACCCGCTGGTGATCTACTTCACCGTGCAGCTGGGCAAGCGCGTCAAGCACCTGAAAAAGCTCGAGAACGACAGCACCGCACGGTTTACCCAGGCGCTGGCGGAAACCCTCGACGCCATTCAGGAGATCCGCGCCGGCAACCGCCAGGGCTACTTCCTCGGTCGCCTTGGCCTGCGCGCCCGCGAAGTGCGGGACTATGCAGTGGACTCGCAGTGGAAGAGCGATGCCAGCGGCCGCGCCAGTGGCCTGCTGTTCCAGTTCGGTATCGATATCTTCCGCGCCGCGGCCATGCTCACCGTGCTGTTCTCCGACCTGTCGATCGGCCAGATGCTGGCGGTGTTCAGCTACCTGTGGTTCATGATCGGCCCGGTGGAGCAGCTGCTCAACCTGCAATACGCCTACTACGCCGCCGGTGGTGCGCTGAGCCGCCTCAACGAACTGCTGGCCCGCGACGACGAGCCGCAGTACCCGGCTGCCAGCGACCCGTTCGCCGGCCGCGAGACGGTGGGCATCGAAGTGCGCGACCTGCGCTTTGCCTATGCCGACGAGCCGGTGCTCGAGCACCTCGACCTGTCTATCGCCCCGGGCGAGAAGGTGGCGATCGTCGGCGCCAGCGGTGGTGGCAAGAGCACCCTGGTGCAGCTATTGCTGGGCCTCTACAGCGCCCAGGCCGGCACCATCCGCTTTGGCGGCGCCAGCCTGCAGGAAATCGGCCTGGAAACCCTGCGTGAAAACGTCGCGGTGGTATTGCAGCACCCGTCGTTGTTCAACGACACCGTGCGCGCCAACCTGACCATGGGCCGTGACTGCAGCGACGAGGCCTGCTGGCAGGCGCTGCGTATTGCCCAGCTGGATGCCACCATCGCCGCGTTGCCGCAGGGCCTGGACAGTGTGGTGGGGCGCTCCGGCGTGCGCTTGTCCGGTGGCCAGCGCCAGCGCCTGGCCATTGCCCGCATGGTGCTGGCTGAACCCAAGGTGGTGATCCTCGACGAAGCCACCTCGGCCTTGGATGCCGCCACCGAATACAACCTGCACCAGGCCCTGGCGCGCTTCCTCAGCGGCCGCACCACTCTGATCATTGCCCACCGCCTGTCGGCGGTGAAACAGGCCGACCGGGTGCTGGTGTTCGACGGCGGGCACGTGGCCGAGGATGGCGACCATCAGCAGCTGATTGCCGAGGGTGGGTTGTATGCCAAGCTTTACGGGCACCTGCAGCAGAGCTGAATTTGTGGCAGCCTGTGCGGGCCCCTGTGGGAGCGGCCTTGCGTCGCGAAAGGGCCGCAAAGCGGCCCCAGACAATCAAGGCAGGTGCAGAAATTGCCGGGGCTGCTTTGCAGCCCTTTCGCGACGCAAGGCCGCTCCCACAGTGCCAGTACAGGCCATATGCAAATCACCCCCTTTCCTGCCATAAAAAACCCAACCGCCGGGATGGCAAATGGCCTACGCTGTGCTTTGTCTGGGTTGATTTGCGCCTTATCTGCTCTGTGACAGGGACTCCATGAAGGGACATCGCACTCTAGAAGCGCCAAAGTTGCTCGGCATCACCTGGCCCTTCATCGCCGTTGTGGTCTTCCAGGTAGCCTTGGGCAGCCTCAGCCTTTATACGCTCTCGGCCGTGCGTGCCTATGTCGCGGGCGAAAGCCTTTGGTCCAAGGCGCAGAAAGACGCCATCTACTACCTCAACCTGTACGCCGAAACCCGCGACGACAGCACCTACCATCGCTATCGCCAGGCCATCACCGTGCCCCAGGGCGACCACCAGCTGCGCGAAGTGCTGGACCAGCCCAGCCCCGACCTGGACGCCGCGCGCCAGGCCGTGCTGCAAGGCGGCAACCACCCCGACGATGTCGAGCGGATCATCTGGTTCTACCGCAACTTCCGCAACGTCAGTTACATGCAGACGGCCATCGACTACTGGGACATCGGCGACGACTACCTGGGCAAGCTGGATATGCTGGCCATGGAAATGCGCAGCAGCTTCGCCGCTGGCCCGGTGGACGCCCGCACGGTCAGCGACTGGAAGGCGCGCATCGTCACCATCAACGAAGGGGTAACCCCGGCCGCCAAGGCGTTCAGCGATGCCTTGGGCGAGGGCTCGCGCATGTTGCTGCGGGTGCTGCTGATCACCAACCTGCTGACCGCGATGTTCCTGATTGCCATTGCCTGGCGCCGCTCCAGCAAGCTGTTGGCCCAGCGCCAGGCCTTTGCCAGTGCCCTGCAGGAAGAAAAGGAGCGGGCGCAGATCACCCTGCAGGCCATTGGCGATGCGGTGATTACCGCTGACGTGGAAGGCAGTATCGGCTACATGAACCCCGCCGCCGAGCAACTGACCCACTGGCAGGCCGGTCATGCCCAGGGCCTGCCGCTTTCGGCGCTGTTCAGCCTGGTGGACGAGCAGGCCGAGGAAGACGGCCGCAGCCTGGTCGAACAGGTGCTCAGCGGCAGCCTCAAGGGTGGCGCCGAGCATGCCCGGCTGATCCAGCGCCTGGACGGTAGCACCGTGTCGGTCAACCTGGTCGGTTCGCCGATCGTCAATGACGGCCAGGTCAGCGGCATCGTGCTGGTGCTGCACGACATGACCCAGGAGCGCCAGTACATCGCCAACCTGTCCTGGCAGGCGACCCACGACGCCCTGACCGGCCTGGCCAACCGCCGCGAGTTCGAATACCGCCTGGAGCAGGCGCTCAATGACCTGGCGCGCCAGGCCGGGCGGCATTCGCTGATGTTCCTCGACCTCGACCAGTTCAAGCTGGTCAACGATACCTGCGGGCATGCCGCTGGCGACGAGCTGCTGCGGCACATCTGCGCCGTGCTGCAGTCCGGCCTGCGCGAGGGCGACACCCTGGCCCGGCTGGGGGGTGACGAATTCGGCGTGCTGCTGGAAAACTGCCCGCCCGATCAGGCCGAGCGCATTGCCGAGCAGCTGCGCCAGCTGGTGCAGAGCCTGCATTTCGTGTGGAAAGGGCGGCCGTTCGTCACCACCGTCAGCGTCGGCCTGGTGCATATGGCCCAGTCCCCCGGCACCCTCGAAACCTCGCTGCGTGCCGCCGACATGGCCTGCTACATGGCCAAGGAAAAGGGCCGCAACCGTGTGCAGGTGTACCATGCCGACGACAGCGAGCTGTCCATGCGCTTTGGCGAAATGGCCTGGATCCAGCGCTTGCACGTGGCCCTGGAAGAAAACCGCTTCTGCCTGTACGCCCAGGAAATCGCCCCGCTGAAAACCTTCGAAGGCCCCGGCCATATCGAGATCCTGCTACGCCTGCACGACGAAAGCGGCCGTACCATCCTGCCCAGCAGCTTCATCCCGGCGGCCGAGCGCTACGGCCTGATGACCGCGCTGGACCGCTGGGTGGTGCGCAATGTGTTCCTGGTCATCCGCCAGTGCCTGGACGAAGGGCGCGAGGGGCCGCTGTCGATCTGTGCGATCAACCTGTCGGGGTCGAGCATTGGCGATGACAAGTTCCTCGAATACCTGCAACGCCTGTTCGTCGAATACGCCATTCCGCCGCGGATGATCTGTTTCGAAATCACCGAAACCAGCGCCATAGCCAACCTTGGCAGCGCCATCCGCTTCATCAACGAGTTGAAAGGGCTGGGTTGTCGCTTCTCGCTCGATGATTTCTGCGCTGGCATGTCGTCGTTCGCCTATCTCAAGCATTTGCCCGTGGATTACCTGAAGATCGACGGTAGTTTCGTCAAGGACATGCTCGACGACCCGGTCAACCGGGCCATGGTCGAGGTCATCAACCACATCGGTCACGTAATGGGCAAGCGCACCATTGCCGAATTCGTCGAAACACCCTTGATCGAGCAGGCCTTGCAGGAAATTGGCGTGGATTACGCCCAGGGCTACCTCATCGAACGCCCCCAGGTGTTCACCTGTGACAGTCTGCAGCGCCAACGGATCGCCGCCCGGCCTCTGTTGCAGCGGGCACCTGGCACGTTTCGCTAGCTAGAAATCACAAGGATCAAGGAGCTGAAAGTGATTGACGCATTCGTTCGTATCGGGCCTTTGATGGATCCCGCCAGCTACCCCCAATGGGCCCAGCAACTGATTGAAGACTGCCGCGAGAGCAAGCGCCGGGTAGTCGAGCATGAGTTCTACGCGCGCCTGCGCGATGGCCAGTTGAAGCAATCGACCATTCGCCAGTACCTGATCGGTGGCTGGCCGGTGGTGGAGCAGTTTTCGCTCTACATGGCTCACAACCTGACCAAGACCCGCTATGGCCGTCACCAGGGCGAAGACATGGCGCGGCGCTGGCTGATGCGCAACATCCGTGTCGAGCTCAACCACGCCGACTACTGGGTGAACTGGTGCCAGGCGCATGGCGTGCACCTGCACGAGCTGCAGGCCCAGGATGTGCCGCCAGAGCTGAACGGCCTGAATGACTGGTGCTGGCGCGTGTGCGCCACCGAGAACCTGGCCATTTCCATGGCGGCGACCAACTACGCCATCGAAGGTGCGACCGGTGAATGGTCGGCGGTGGTGTGCTCCACCGACACCTATGCGCTGGGCTTCCCGGAGGATCAGCGCAAGCGGGCGATGAAGTGGCTGAAGATGCATGCCCAGTATGACGACGCGCACCCGTGGGAGGCGCTGGAGATCATCTGCACCCTGGCCGGCGAGAACCCGACCCAGGGGCTGCGCAATGAACTGCGCAAGGCGATTTGCAAGAGTTATGACTGCATGTACCTGTTCCTGGAGCGGTGCATGCAGCTGGAAGGGCGCCAGCAGGGGCGCATGCGCCCGGTGTTGGCAGCGGGCTGATCGCTCTCCTGTCCCGGCCTCTTCGCGGGTAAACCCGCTCCCACAAGTACTGCGCTGCCCTCATGGGCGGTGAATAACCCTGTGGGAGCGGGTTCACCCGCGAAAGGGCCGGTACAGGCAAAAGCCTTACTGGGCGTTGAACGCCTGCCCATTCACCCCTTTGCTGTCCGGCCCCATCAGGTACAGGTACACCGGCATGATCTCTTCCGGCAGCGGGTTGTTCTGCGGGTTTTCGCTAGGGTAGGCCTGCGCCCGCATCGCCGTGCGCGTGGCGCCCGGGTTGATGCTG